>JALGTU010000081.1 GCA_029821195.1 Candidatus Zipacnadia bacterium | reverse complement strand
CCATCGAGGCTGAGCTGACCCAGAAGCTGCTGACCAGACTCATCAAGCTGACGCACCATACCCAGGCCAAGGAACAGCAGAGAGTCCAGCGGGTGCGGGTGTGATTGCCAGCGTACGGCGCGCAGGGCGCGGGTGATCCGGCGAGGCTGCGATGGCGGCGAACGCGCACTTGCTGCTTCCCTGTGTGTGAGCTGATGTGCAGGCAAATACCAATGAGGAGGCGTCCATGAGCGATACCGGTGACCGGCTGCCACCGATGTTCTTCCAGGACGACTTCGTGGAGCACAATCTTGTTGCCTGGCGTATCGAGCCAGGCGAACTCGACCCCAATAACCCACTGTTGGAGCCGAAGTACCCGTGGGATACACCGGCGCCGTGTATCGGGCATGGTACAGTCCTCAAGGATCCGCTCGACGGCGTGTACAAGGCCTGGACCTGTGCCATCGGACAGCCGACGCTCGCCGGCAAGCCTTCCCATCCCATGCGCCTGACCTACGCTTGCTCCGAAGATGGGGTGCATTGGGATCGGCCTGAGCTGGACGTGCTGTCGTTCGAGCAGTACGAGCGAACCAATCTGCTATTCCACGGGAAAACCAGCTATGCGTCGGTCTTCGTTGATCCTGAGAGCAACCCTGATGAGCCGTACGAGATATTCGTGATGCGGCGGGCCGTGGAGGGCAAGCCAGTCGAGGGCTTCGAGGAGACTCCGCACTGGCCGCCCGACGACTCCGTATCGCGCCACAGCGGGCGGGCCCTGTATCGCTACCGGTCGCGCGACGGCATCCACTGGCGGCCGTATCAGGGGCCGATCCAGTTGCACAGCGGTGATACCGCCTATCTTCACAAAGATCCGACCGGAGGCTACGTCTACTTCTGCAAGAACCTGGTGCGCCCTCTGCCAGGCGGTGGTTTCGATGACAAGTGCCGGGTGGGGATGCGGCGATACAGTCCCGATGGGTTTGAATGGACTGCGACAGAGTTGAATATGCTGCCGGATTACCTCGACCACCCTGGGGACCAGATCATGGAGGTGGGCCGCTACCCTTACCGCGAGGGCTTTATCGGACTTACCGCCGTTTTCCATGCACACACGAAGACAATGGACGTGCAGTTTGCCGCGTCCCGAGACGGTGAGAACTGGTGGCGTCCCGAGCCCAGGCGTCCGATTCTAGGCCTCCAGCCGTTGGGTGATAATGGGGGCGGGCTGATCTGGCCGACGCGTACGCTTATTGAAGAGGGCGACCGCTTATACCTGTACTTCGGGGCTGATCCCACGCTTCACAATGACATCTATTCCCCCAGCACAGGTACGGAACGGTTGGGCCTGCTTTCACGGGCGAGTTGGGCGAAGGGGCGGATGGTGGGAGCAGTCTGTGCGGGCTTTCTGTTCGACTCGCCCGACCGGGGCACGCTGACCACGCGTCTTCTCGATTGCGAGGGCAAGCGGCTGCGGGTGAATGCAGTGACCGTAGGTGGAGGGGAGCTGCGCGTCGAACTGCTCGACGAGCAGCGGCGCCCGCTTGCCGGCTTCTCGCGCGATGACTGCATCCCGTTTCGGGGTGATGAGAAGTTCGCCGTGATGCATTGGGGTGGTGGTGATCTGCCCGGGCAAAGCCGCGTCCACGTCAGGTTTGTTCTGCGCGATGCGCGACTCTATGGCTTTGAGTGGGGCCAGGCGTAGGCCTCTGGAAAGGAACCGGGTCGAGCAGACCTAGCAGCACGCCCAGATTCAGAGAGAATCATCAATGGCAGAATCTGACCGTGAATCCTTTGCCGACCCGGGTGAAATCAGGAGGACGCGTCCCGATCGGGTCCTGTATGACCCAACCGGGGGCAAGCAGCGGCGCTGGGATGATGCGGAGTTTTGCTGGCGGAACGAACATATCCTGGTGCAGGAGACCGCCGACGGGAACCTGCTGGCAATGTGGACCGCGGGAAGGCCAGGCATCCTTCGCATTGCCTACAGCCGGAGCCAGGACGCCGGCAAGAACTGGACAAAGGCCGCATACCTGGACGGCTCCGGGGTGGACGGCGGGTACAAGGCGGCGTGGCAGGTTCCGGTGATCGCGCCGAGCGGGCGCGTGTACGTATTCTACACGTACGATTACGGTAACACGGGCAGCAATTTCTTCGGCGGTTTGCGCTGCCGGTATTCCGACGATCACGGCCGCACCTGGTCGGCACCCGTTGATCTGGACTTCCCCCCAACCTCTATTGACAGCCCTGCGGGGCAGTATCCGCCGATCTGGATATCGTGCGGGATGCACAAGGATTCGCAGGGGCGGGCGCTGATCCCCTACACCCATTGGGCCCGGAACAGGCAACTGCCGGCGGGCGATGCCCCCATCAAGGAACGATATTGCCACATTGAACTGATGCGCATCGAGAACCTGGCGGAGGACCCGGCACCCACCGACCTGCAGATCCGCTGGCTCAGCCAGGACAACCCGGTTACGGTGCCCCATGCCCACAGCCCCGGCGCGAGTTTCGCCCAGGAGCCGTACCTGGTCACCCTACCGAATGAGCGGCTTTTTATGGTGATCCGCACGAACCTGGGGGAGGTCTGGTACACGGTGTCGGGGGACGGCGGTGAATCCTGGCGCGCCGCCGAACCGATGCGCACCCGCGACGGTGGCGATATCCTGCCGCAACCGTCTGCGCCCTGTCCGGTCTTCGCCCTGGACGGCGGCGATTACCTGTTTCTGTACAATGATAACGACGGATTTGTGTTCGGGGCCGATCACGTCTGGGACATTCGTAATCGCCGCCCCGCCTACCTGGCCCGGGGTGAGTTCCGTCCCGGTGCCTACCAGCCGATCTGGTGGAGTGCGCCTAAGCTTTTCGTGGATAACAATGCGGTGCCCTGGGGGCCGGGGAGCGGGCGGCTGGAAGCGGCGGCGTATTGCAGTTTCACCGCGCACCGCGGCGAGAGGATCCTGTGGTATCCTGACCGCAAGGGCTTCCTGGTCGGCAAGATCATCACCGACGAATTCCTCGGCGACCTGGCAGTGCCGCTCGCGGCAGTTTAGAAACTCCCTGTCCGTGGTTGCCTGCTGTGCCCGCCGCTCTCGAAAAAATACCGCTCAGCTTACGGGTATTCCCAATCCCCGTAAACTCAGCGGCTGCTTCCGACTCCGGTTGCGGCTGCCCTCACCGAAAACCCCCGGAACCAAAGCCAGTTTGCCTTACACTATCTTATATTGACAACTGGCGCGGTAATAAGTTCGGTTGGGCGGCAGGTTTTCTGGCCCCTCCGCTCCCGCCAGCTATTGTCGCCGATGCCCAGCAGCGGTCGAAGAAAAAAGGGGAAGGCGGATGCCTTCCCCTTGGTGCCTTACTGGTTGCCCCGCGGCTAGGGCATTGTGCCCGCGTAGCATTCCGCGATTATCGCGGGGTAACGCTCGAATATGTCATCCGTATCCGGTCCCAGGTCCCACAAGTTGCTACCGTCGGCAACGCGGTCATACCAGTCGCCAACGGGGAACTTGAGCCCCAACGTATCCGAGCGCAGCCACTGCGCGTGGCCGTCGGTAAAGGCTACGTTCATCCCGCTGAGATGGCGGAAGTCCATGTCGCCCCACGAATAGCTGCTGCCGGTGTGGTTCATCCATGGGCGCCCGCCCGCGTCATACCACGTGCCGCTGGTCGTCCGGGAGACCTCCACCAGCAGGATGGTGCCTGAGGGGTCCTCCACCCAGACTTCGTTGGTGGGGAAGTACTTGTAGCCGCTCCCCCATCCGTCAATACAGTTACAGTATGCCCGCAAGGTCAACCCGCCCGCGGGCGTGCCGTCGTGCTGGCTGCAGCCATACATGAAGAGCGCATTGTAGGCGTAAGCAGCCTCTTGGCCACTATCCACTGCGCCAAGCTGGGTGAGACCCGGACACTTCACCAAGTCTCCGTCACCGCCTACATAGGGCGCTACCTGGCCCCTCGCTTCGTCGTCGGCCTGGCGATAGTATAACGCCTCAGTGCTCGAAGGCCACCAGTTGAAGTAGTCGCTCGTGTAGACCTTGAAGGCGGTGGCTATGTTCTTCATATTACTCAGGCACTGGGTCTGGAAGGCCTTCTGCCGCGCCCGGGCAAAGACCGGAAACAGAATCGCTGCCAGGATAGCGATGATCGCTATCACTACCAGCAGTTCAATCAAGGTGAAACCCTTGCGTCTGCTTAGCATTACCATCAACTCCTATCTATGAGAGTGTTATCCTCAATAGTCGTCCCAGTCCCAGCCCATCTTGGCTTCGGTCTCGGTACGGCTCTGGCGCTTGGCGTGCCCGTCAAAGAACGCCACGTTCAGCCCGTTGTTATGCCGCAGCACCGGCGTGACATCCGCGCACGCCGTGCCCGTGCTGGCGTGGCCGGCATCATCGTTAACGTCCAGATCGAAGACATCGGTCCAGCCGTCGCAGGCGGACATCTCAATCTCCCCGTCAAACAGCATATACTGGCTGGAGGGGTCGGGGCACTTTTCCAGGAGAATCGTTATGTCGTGATGACCGATCGGCCAAGGCGAGCTCGCCCAACCGGACACGCGGATGCCGAACTGGCAGTAGGCTCCGTCGCTCTTGAGCTGGCCCGCGTAGCTGGGGAAGTTGTTGCCCTTGCCCCACCACGGCCCCCGCACCATGTAGCTGCTGGACGTCCAGCTTACCCCAGGGATTTCCGCGTAAGGTATCGCCGCAGGCCCTGTGGGGCAGTCGAGGATGTCTATGGTCTTGTAGTAGGGGGTCAAGAGGTTCCAGATGTGGGTCAAGTTCGGCAGGTCGGCGGCGTTTCCGACGATTGCATACGGCAGGTACTGATCGTAGTCTGAGCAGTACGTGATGATCGCCGTGGCCAACTGCTTGACGTTGCTCAGACACTGGGTCTCCTGGGCCTTGGCCTTGGCCCGGGCGAAGACGGGGAACAGAATTGCGGCCAGGATAGCGATAATAGCTATCACGACCAGCAACTCGATCAATGTGAAACCACTGCGTCTTGTTGACATTGTCGTTGTACTCCTTTCCTTGCCAAATGAATTTCTTAACTGCGGACCTCCAAATTGTGTGAGTCGCTGGCGGTTACCACCTCCTAATGATCTTATTCCCTAAGCATACCATTGTAGTAGTATGCCATAATCAGGCACCGCTTGTCAAGGGCCAGGTGCTGATACAATTCGCGTATCCCGTCATACGACTTCCCCCACGCTGACCGTCAGCGAACGGAGGTGCTACCGGAGCATCTCCCGCCACAGGGCGACGAAGTATTTCATCACCCGCACCGGGTCGTCGCTGCCGGGGATTTCGGCCATTATGTAGCCGTCGTAGTCTATGGCCTTGAGCAGCTCGACCAGCTCGTGGTAGGGGTAGTCATCGTACAGGTCGTGGACGTGGACCAGGTCAATCTTGTCCTGCAGCAGCTGAAAGTTCTCTTGGATAGAACCGTCCACTATATCGGGAGCGAGACAGTTCCAACAGACCAGTAACTGCGGATGATTGGCGATATCCATTATTGTCTTGATGTGTTTGGGGTCTGACGTTCCCTGACCGTGCACCTCCACCCATAGCTTGATGTCTTTTTCTGCCGCGTAGTCGGCGACCTGGGCCATTGATTCACCAATCTGCCGAAGGGTTTGCTCGACCGGCACCCCTTCGGGCAGCCGGTTCGGGCGAATCTTCACACCGACCGCGCCCAGGTCCTTGGCCAGGTCAATAAAGTCACGGGTCAGTTGAATCTGACTGGCCAGCTCTTCGGGATCGGGCGAGTGGTATTCACAGGCCGAACCCAGCCCGTGCAGCTCGACGTCGGTGCCCGCGAATTTCTCGCGCACCGCCTGGCGGCCCGCGGCATCCAGCTCCGGCTCGACGCCGTGAGCGTGGGTGGTGCGCAGCTCCAATCCCTCCAGGCCAGCCTCCTCGCACAGGCTGATTAGCTCATCGAGGCTCATCTCCGCCCCGATATTGTAAGTAATAGTTCCTACTTTCATCTGATGATCTCCTTTCGATTCTAACCGGTGGCGTAAGTGGTTGTTGTTTTCCGGTCGTTATAGGTTGTTGCGCCGTTGTCGTACTGCCGTTGTCAGTCGTTAGCCTGCCGTTGAGCTGTCGTTGTGCTGCCTCTGTGCTGCCGTTGAGCTGACGTAAATCGGGCTGCTCCAGGCCATCTGGCCGTTGGACTGGCGAACGCGGACGTAATAGTAGCCCGGCTGGCTGTCGTCGTCAACAAAGCTAAATCGGCGGGCGAAGCGCTCTGGCCCAACCAGCCGGTGAATGAGCACCGATTCGCTGGTGAAGCCGCCGGTGAACTGGATATGCGAGGCTTCGGCCAGCTCCGCCAGCGTCACCGAGTAGCTCATCTCACGGGGCTGGCTCAGGCTGATCTCCAGCCGGGTATCCGGCGCGCCGGCCAGTTCCAGGATCATGTGCTTGGAGGCCCGTTCCGCGAAGGCCTCCCGGCGCGAGGTGAACGACTGCCAGTGCACCGATCCGTCACCCCGGCTGAGTATCCTATCGCGCCTGTCCTCTTCCATCGGCCCGGACTGGAAGCAGGGGACAGCCGTCCGGAGTCGTCCGCCCTTTACCTCCATCTGAATATCCCAGTCGCAGACGCGCGCCATATCCAGCGCCGCCCACGGCCCCCAGCCGTACTCAAGCCGGGTCTTCACTACTTCTGGCCAGTGGTCGGTGCTGATTTCGTCGCCGGCGTATTCGCGGTGGATGACGTGCCCGTTCTTGATCACCTCGATAACGTCCAGCTCGTCAGGAGCTTCAACGTTGATATTGATGTTGCGCCTGCCGGCGAGGGGAATCTCGCTGCCCATGGGCGCGTCATTGAGCGTGAATTCGAGCCGGATGCGGTCGCCGGTCACGGCATAGCAGTGCCGCTTCCACAGCGCTTCCCAGAGCGCCTCGCGGGTCAACTCCTCCGCCCAGATACCCGTCAGCCCCTCGCCCCAGGCTCCGGGGTAGCCGAAGTGGTCGTCGGTGCTGGCAGTGAACCCCGCGCGCAGCCCGCGCTCGAGCTGGTAGGCGACGGTGTTGGCCGTAGAGATGCCGCCGTTGGAGTGACGGATCATCGGGAAGATGGTGCGGTCCGAGAGCGTCTCGCCGTGCTCGGAAAAGACCTCGACCACCGGTGAAACCTCCGGGTCAAAGTGCTCCCAGTTAAAGCCGCGCCAGTCCCGCGCGTAGGCGACGTGGTGGGGGATAAGCATCGCGCCGGCCTCTTTGGCATGCTGCTGAAGCTCGGCGGCCTCGTCGTGGTAGGCCAGCTCGCCCTGGCCGCTCGGATAGAGCAGGTGGTAGTCGCCGTAGTGGCTGTGGTGCCACTCGTAGCCCAGAAACGTCACCAGCTTGCCGGGCTGGTAGAACTCCTCGGTCAGTGCTACGACCTCGGGCCAGGCTTTCTTCATGACCTCGAAGCCGTTAACCCACTTCATATGCCGGTCCTGCGGCATAGTGGGCATATCCGGCCATTGGGAATGGCCGGTATGCGCGACAAAGTCCAGGTGCTCGCGGGCGATTTCCAGGCTGCGGCGCAGTGAGCCCTGGGCGTAGCCGACGGCAGTATGATAGTGCAGATCACCCCAGTACAGCGGCATCTGTCAATTCCCCCTCTCGGGTTGAGCCGGTGCCAGGCGAATGTAAGAGTTCGTGCTCCCGCCGGACGCGCCCTCCCGGACTCGCATCGTCCACACTCCCGGCGTGTCGTTGCGGGCGAAGTCGCAGGTCACTCTTTGCACGCCGCCGACTGCCCCGTAGTAGCCACTGAACTCGGCGATACGCCCGTCGGGGTCGGCGATCTCAACCTTCAGCGGGACCACCGCATCCAACGGCTTGCCGTCCTTCCCCACGACAGTTACGCGGCAGACGGCGGATTCACCTGCGGTGGCCTGCGTGGGACCATTGATGCGCACATCGCCTATCTCCTGGTCCGTAATCATAAAGAGCCGTCCGCTGCACGGCTCCAGTTGTGCTTCGATCCGGAGCTTGCCGCCCGCCACGGCGGCCGGTACTTGCTGGCAATTGACGAGGTCGTAGACGAAGCCATCCGGACGATTGACGGTGATAACGGCGTCCGAGGGCAAGCCGTTTTCCATCACCAGCCCGTGGTGGCCGACGTAGGTGCCGAACTCGCGGCGGTCGTTGATAGCGAAGACGTAGTCGGTACTCCCGTAGCGGCGGTGGTAGGTAATCACGTCTGGGTTGGATGAGTCAACGTAACGGGAGTACCTCGCGTCGAGGTCCTGGCGCAGCTTCGCCGCTAGCTCCTGAAGGGCCGCCTTGCCCTCCTGGGCGTTGCCTGTGCGCCCGTTCTCTCTAGCGATAATGATATCGGGCTTTATCGCCGGGCAGGTATTCTCGTCACCGATAATTATCCCCCCGCGCTGTTGGAAGGCCATTATCTCGTCGGCCATCTTCTGGGTGATGACGTCGCAGTCCACCATCACCAACACTTTGAACCCGTCCAGCCCGCGCTCGACGATGGTTTCGTCGAAGACCACTTCCGGCTGGAGCTGAGCCCACTGCAGGACGAGATATACATCCGCGGCCCAGTTGCCGCCCCAGCCCCAGGTGCCGCGCCCGGCGAACATCTCCGAGGCGAAGCTCTCCAGGAAAGCCACGTCGCTCTTCGCGCCGGGCACCTGGAGCAGGGTCGGGCCCAGCGGCTTGACGATATTGTGAGTCAGGCGGGCCAGCTCGTGCTTTGTTTCGGGATTGGTGTAGCGGTAAGCGCCCGGCGGCTCCACATTAACGAGTGAACCCCAGCCGTGGTACATAATCCCCTTGATGGGCCGGGAGAGCTTGAACCATAAGGCCTCGCGCAGGTGCATCGGCGCTATCGTGATGAAGCGCGCGTCGGGATCGGTATCTTCCCAGACTGATTGGCGGGCCAGTTTCTCCTGGCTTTCTTTGCTGACTGGCGCGGTGCCCGAGCGATACCAGATGAGCTGGGTCATCTTCATAACGCCTTGGTCGTGGTCAGCACCGGCGGCCATCGCCAGCAGCTCATCAGTGTTGAAACCTATTTTCGGAGGGTCGGGGTAGGTATAAGTCCAGGCCGAGATATAATCCACATTTCCGCCGCTGCCGTAGACCTTGGGGATGCGTATCGCCGGGTCGTGCCAGGTCCAGAAGTCCGTGCGCCCGGTTGATTTGAGGCCGGCGTCCACCGCGCTGTGCAGGTAATTCCAGCCATCACCGTCCTTCCACAACCACTTGAGGTACACGTAGAAGGGGTAGTCATCGGGGATCACCCGCGACTCGGGGAAGCCTTCGATCTCGGAGTAGTGCTTGCCGCGGTTGGTTTCCAGCCCTTCGGGTATGTCGAATCCGGCATAGTCGCGGAAGGCTTTGCGTTCGATATCGCGGAACGATAACCGTCTGTTGCCGCGCACCTCGCTGTGAATAACTGCGGCATTAAAGTTGGGGAACTCGCCGTAGCTCTGGGCCGTCGAGGCTCCCACGTTGTAGCAGTACTGCTGGAGCTCGGGGATATGCCCGCAAGCGTCACGCTTGCTGTCTTCCTCGTAGAACTTGCCCTCGCGGTTGACCTTCTGGAATCGCTCGAGGTGGCGCACCCTTCGGCCCGGATCCAGGGACACGTACGAGTTCAGCCCCAGCTTCATCATGTTATTCAGCAGCTCCGCTCGATGCTTGCTGGTTCTGGCCACTGGCTCTCCCGCCTTTAACACCTCCTTGTAATCCACCTTCACCCGTGCCATATGCGTGAACCCGATCTCTTTGACAACCTCCTCCTGCCCGCCGCCCCACATAATTACCGGCATCTGGTGCGGCAGTGGCCGGGGCACGATGGTGGCATCGAAGGATTCGGCGAGTGTGTACGGCACATCTCCGGCGATTTCGAGTTCGGCATTGATCTTGTACGTGTCGGGCCGCAGCGAGGTGTCCAGCGCAAATTCAAGAGTAGCCTGCTCACCTGGACCCAGCCCGCGGACAAACTCTTCAGTCGCGCCGCCGTGGGCCACCGAGATCCTGGCGGTAGCGGCGACGAGCTCGTCGGGTTGGAGGTTGGTGACCGCAAACTGTAGTCGTGGGGCCTTCTCCATTCGGATGAAGACCCAGCGCGGTGAGATCAGTTCAAACTTGGCCCGCCGGAACTCCCGCGCGCCCTGGGTGATGCGCACCTGGTCAATATAGCCGGGAAAGCCCCGATAGTTCGAGCCACCTCGGTCGCCGATGGTCAAAGCGCGCCCACCGGGATGGATGGACCTGCGCCCCTCGACTTCCCCACCGCCGATGGGACTGCCGTCGAGGAAGAACGAGCCAACACCGGCGCCGTTGTAGACGAAAGCTAGGTGATACCATGTCCCCGGCTCGAAGCGCACCGGGTCGGAGGAGAATACCGATGACGAATCACCAAAGCCGAGATTGGCCTGGACCGGCCGCTGGCCCCCGCTGGCGCGACCCAGACTCAACTGGTAGTCATCATTGGCCACGTACTTCTTGTCAATGATGATGGAGAACGGGCACTTCTCGAAGTCGGGCTTGGGCTTGAGCCACATCTCGATGGTGAAAGCGCCCTGAGGGCTGAGCGCGGGATTGCTTCTCACACTGAGCGCATGGAGCCGGTCGTCCACTTTGTATCCCTCGTACGACTCCAGGCACGAGCCAAATAACCCATTCGGGCTGATCGTGGCGCCTTTGACTTCGCCGTCGTGGCCGTGTGCGGAGGAGTCCTGGCCTTCGGCACCGGCGTTGAACTGCCACAGGCCGATCACTTGATCGCCGGTCGCGTCCTCGCCGGCATATTCGCTCCACCACGGCTCGCATAGTTGGACATCAGCGTCCTGGGCATACACTGTAGTGCAGGTCACAATCATCACACCTAACACCAGCAGTCGGATTGTCACACTATGCCACCTCTTTCTGGTGAGTACAAGTTCGTTCTGGCGTGGGTATTTGCCATCTGGTCAAGCAGCAGGTTCGAGCCGTGGTCATTCCGCAGGCACCATCACGGGAATATCGCTGACGTGGGGCACCTCGGCCGGCCGGGGCCGCCCGCGATGCTCCAGCGTCACGTACTTCTCCCCGACCAGCGCCCGCACCCCGAACGGCGGCACCTCCAGCCGGAACTGGGCATGGCGGTCAGCCACCCGCTCGCCGGTGGCGGCATCGTACAGCGGCCCGTCTTCGAGCTTGAGCAACATGTTTGCTGGCTGGTCGGTGACGTTCAGCGCATACCACCAGTGCTTGTCTTCGGCCTCGGCGAAGCGCAGTACGATCGGCCCGCTGCTGGCCAGCTCGGTGAACGGCACTGCCGGCAAGGCCTGGTAGTTGCGGGCGAAATCGCGCACCTCTTTTTCCACACCCGGCGTGCCCAGGACGTACCCGCCCGTCGCGAGGTACTGGGGGTCGAGCAGGTAGACGTGCAGCGCATACCAGCGCAGGAAGTTGCGCCCCCACGGATACGGCTGTCCAGCCCGGCCGCCACGGGCCTCCCACTTCCACGGCTCCGGCATAGCCAGTTGCGGCGCCCGATTCTTCCCCCAGGACCTCAGGTTCATGAATTCCCAGTACATCTGGTGGATGATCGCGCCGGTGCGCGGCAGGCCCATGAATGGCTCCATAAACTCCGGCGTCACCGCCATTGGATCGTAAGGTACAGTCCGCGGGTCAACCTTCGCGATGGACTTGCCACCGCGCTTATCGCTACGGTACTGGGTTTGGCAAGTGAACCGGCTGATGACGATGTTGGGGTTATTGCCCAGCGCCTGTAGGTCAATGCCCTGGTAGCGGACGCGCTGCGCCCAATCCACGTCCCGCTGGCGGGGATTCGGCTTAAGGGCCATCAAGTGCAGCTTGGCGCCCGGCCGGCTTGCCGCGATCAGCGCAGCGATTTCGTTGTAGAATTTCGTCATTATCCCACAGCGCCATTCGACGAACTGCTCCTGGCGCTGCGGATCGTTCAGTATCCAGTCGGCCCGCTGCGTGAAGCGCTCGGGGTCGCCGGGCTCCCCGGGTAATTGCTCGCCGATCTGCGCGGCGAACTGCGTCATCGTCCAATCGTCGTAGCTTACGTTCAACCTGGCACCCAGCTTCAGCGGCGAGCTGTTCCAGAGCTGGAAGCTAACGCCCGCAAAGCTGTCGAAGTCGGCGCACATGTCAATCTGTTCCTGGACCAGCGCCTGCATATTGGCCTGCACTTCCGGGCGCAGGCCGTTGAACCGGGGCGGGGTGCAGTGCGCGCCACCGGTGATTACCTCGCCGTCCCTGGTCACGCAGTTGTACGAGTCCTGCTCGCCCTTGACGACATCTTCAGCGGAGAGCTGCTTGCTCATAAGCGCCGAGGTGTACCAGATGGTGAAGGTGGGCAGGAACTTGATGCCCCGCTCACTGCAGCGGCGGGCCATCAGCCGGGGGAACGCCGCCGGATGGAGCCGCCCGCCGTAGGGCCAGCTTCCCGGATCGGCGGTGCTGGCGTAGAGCGGTCCGAAGTACCAGACGGTCGGATAGGTGATGATATCCTGGCCGCTCCACGCGCAGTAGTCCAGAAGCAGCTTGAGCTTTTCGCCCCACTCAAGATAATCAGTGCTGTTGGCGCCGAAGCAAGCCCCCAGCATCGGGTCCTCCCAGTACAGCCCGACATTGCGGTGATTCCGTGCCCCCCTCGCCGGACTCGGTGCCTCCGGACCGAACGAAGAATTGGGGTTGACGGCCTCTTCCAGGCGGATCATGCCCACCGCCGCGGGCTGGTCTTTTACTCCGGTCTCGAAGATCAGCCCCAGGTGCTTCATCGGCGCGAAGAAAGTATACTCCTCCTCGATCATCTCGTCGGTCAGCGGCACCTCGTCGCCGGACATTATCCCGTGGCTGAAGACCTCCTGGGCACAGCGGCGCGCGTCGGCGGCGCCCTGGTGGGGGAATGTTGCCGAGATGTGGGTTACCCGCACCTTGTCGTCGGGATGCGTGATCGTAAGACGCACCAGCCGGCCCGGGCCAGCCAACTCGAAGACGTAGGCGAAGCGGTCGTGGTATGCGGCACTGGCCTCCCGGTACCTGCCCACGTCGCTGTCCACGACCTGGGTCTCGCCGATAACGGCCGCCGGCTCGACCTCAGCGGCGTCTAGCTCTCTTACCAGCACCCATTGTGGGGATTTGCCAGGTGGCGCGGGGAGTGCCGGTGGAATATAGATCGCATAGCGAGCGGTTCTGTCCGACGGCTGGCCGGCGATTTGTTCGTGCCACGCCAGCAGGAGGGTCTGTTCGCCCGCCAGTCTGCTGAGGGGGCCAGTGGGCAAGGCGATGGTCTGGCTCTCGCCGGGCCCAGTCTGATCTGCTCCGCGCCGCTGAGTTCACCCAGGTGCCACCACAGCGCCCCCTCAAACGGCCGGGC
>JALGTU010000080.1 GCA_029821195.1 Candidatus Zipacnadia bacterium | reverse complement strand
TGTACGGTTTGTCAAGGAGTTTCTTTAGCCTCTACTCTATCTTCTTCTCCCGCCACTCCTTCAACTTCATCAGCGCTTCAATGGGCGACATTGTGTCGAGGTCGAGGGATTTTAGCTCCTCGACGATCGGGTCCGGGGCGGCCTCGAAGAGGTGGAGTTGCGTGGCCGGGGCGATCTGCTGCGCGGCTTCGGCAGAAGGCGCGACGGCGATCTCCTCCTGCTCCAACCGATGCAGCACCTCCAGCGCCCGCGCGATGACCTCCCCGGGCAGGCCCGCCAGCCGCGCCACCTGTATCCCGTAGCTGCGGTCGGTCCCGCCCGGCATTATCTTGCGCAGGAAGATAATCTCCTCGCCCTGCTCCTTGACGGCGATGCGGTAGTTCTTCACCCGGGGCAGAATCTGCTCCAGTTCGTTAAGATGGTGGTAGTGGGTGGCAAAGAGGGTCTTCGCGCCGAGGCGGTTGACGATGAACTCGCTGACCGCCCAGGCCAGCGACATCCCATCCCAGGTGGAGGTGCCCCGGCCGATCTCGTCGAGGATCACCAGGCTGCGGTCGGTGGCGTTGTGCAGGATGTTGGCGGTCTCGACCATCTCGACCATAAAGGTCGAGCGGCCCGCGGACAGCTCATCGGCAGCGCCCACCCGGGTGAAGATGCGGTCAAGGGTGCCAAGTTTGGCTAACTTTGCCGGCACAAAGCTGCCCATCTGCGCCAGCAGGCAGATGAGCGCGACCTGGCGCAGGTAGGTGGACTTGCCCGCCATATTCGGGCCGGTGACGATGAGCAGTTGCTCCTCGGAGCAGTCGAGGTAGGCGTCGTTGGGCACGAAGGGCTCATCGGGCTGGGTGACTTCGACGACCGGGTGGCGACCGTCGTGGATCTGGATGCGGTCGGAGTCATCCACCTGCGGGCGACAGTAGTTGTACTGGATCGCGGCGTCGGCCAGACTGCGCAGGACATCGAGCGCAGCCAGCGCTCGCGCGGTCTCCAGAATACGCGCGGCCGGGGCGGCGACCTGCTCGCGCAGTGCGCAGAACAGGTCATACTCCAGCTCCTGGCTGCGCTCCTCTGCGCCCAGGACCCTGGCCTCCTGCTCCTTGAGCGCGGGGGTGATGAAGCGTTCGGCATTGCTCAGCGTCTGCTTGCGTTCGTAGTCGTCGGGCGCGAGATGCAGGTTGGCCTTCGTGACCTCGATGTAGTAGCCGAAGACCTTGTTGAAGCCGACCTTCAATGACTTAATGCCGGTGCGGGTGCGCTCGCGGTCCTGCAGCTCGGCGATCCACTGGCGGCCCCCCGCCGCAGCATCGCGCAGCTCGTCAAGCTCCACCGAGTAGCCCGGCTTGATCAGCTTGCCCTCGGTGATGAGCACCGGCGGGTCATCGGTTATCGCGCGGTCAATAAGCGCGGCTGTGTCCTCCAGCGGGTCAATCTGCCCGGCCAGGTCTTTGAGCATCTCCGCTTGCGCTTCACCTAATACCTCCAGCAGGGCGGGGAGCTTTTGCAGCGAAGTGCCCAGCGCGCGCAGGTCACGGGCATTAGCTGTACCGGTGGCCACACGGCTAGTCAGCCGCTCCAGGTCGTAGACATCGCGAAGCTGCTCGCCTAGCCCCTCGGCAAGCAGGCGGTCGTCCACCAGGTTCTGCACCGCGTCGAGCCGCTGGTTAATCCGCGCCACATCGAGCAGGGGCTGGAGCAGCCAGGTGCGCAGGAGGCGCTTGCCCATCGGCGTGTGGCTTTTGTCGAGCAGCCATAGCAGGCTGCCGGGGGTGGTGTTGTCGCGCGCAGTGCGCTCCAGTTCGAGGTTGCGCCGCGTGGTCGGGTCAATAACCATGAACTGCTGGGTGCTGTAGGTGGTCAGGCCGGTGAGGTGAGGGAGGGTATCGAGCAGGTTCTCCTGGAGATACTTGAGCACCAGAGCGGCGGCGGCCTGGGCTGCGGGCAACTCGGCGCAGCCGAAACCGGCCAGGCTGGCTACGCCGAAGAACTCGCGCAGCCGCTCCGCCGGCGTGCGGAAGTCGAAATCATCCTGCGCTACCACAGTGACCCGCGCTTGGCCGACCTCGTGCAGGGTCGCCAGCAGCAGCTCATTTCCCGCCAGCGCCTCGGGGAGCAGAATCTCGTTGGGCTGGAGGCGCGCAATCTCGTCCGCCACCGCTTCTACCTCGGGCGGCAATTGCCGAGCGGCTGCGTCGAGCAGGTGAGGTTTCTCATCATGCACGGTAGGTGTGGGGGCCGGCTGGGGCTCGGTGACCAGGAAGTCGCCGGTAGAGACATCCACGAGCGCCACGCCGTAGCGCTCGCCGCTCTTCGCTACCGCGGCCAGGAAATTGTGCCGGGAGCCGTCCAGTAGCTCGTCCTCCAGCAGCGTCCCCGGCGTGACCACGCGCGTGACCTCGCGGCGCACCAGCCCCTTGCTTTTCTTGGGATCCTCGGTCTGCTCGACGATCGCCACCCGATAGTCCTTGTGGACGAGCTGGGCCAGGTATTTGTCCAGAGCGTGGTGGGGGACGCCGCACATCGGAATACGCCGGTCCTGGCCACACTCGCGGCTGGTGAGAGTCAGCCCCAGCTCACGGGCACCGGTCTCGGCGTCGTCACCGAACATCTCGTAGAAATCGCCGAGGCGGAACATCACCAGCACGTCGGGATGATCCTGCTTTATCGCCCGCCATTGCTTGAACAAGGGAGTAAGTTGGCTTTCCGGAGGCAAGGCCACTGCAATCACCACACCATTCTTCGCCAATGCGCAGGCTTAGACCTGTATGACGCGGAAGATTTGCGGGCGCGGAGGATAAGCTACCACGTGCGGCGAATTGCGACAGGATAACTTCAAGGGAGGGTTGAGGCTATGCTCAAAGCCGGAGTGGGCCGCGTTGACATCACACCGTCGCTGGGAGTCGAACTGCAGGGCTACGGGTGGTTCTCCGCCCGTGCGGCGCAGGGGGTGACCGATCCGCTGCAGGTGACCGCGGTCGTGGTCGAGTCGGCCAACAGCCGCGCCGGGATCGCCTCATGTGATTTGCTGGGAGTGCCTGGTGCGGTTACCGAGGAAGTTCGCAGGGTCGCCGCAACTGAACTGGGCATTGCGCCCGAAAATCTCCTGGTCGCGGCCACTCATACTCACCACGGGCCGGCGACGCTCGATCTAATTGGGATGGGTGAGGTCAGCGCGGAATACGTAAGCAGCTTGCCCGCGTGTATCATCGCTGCCCTGCGCCAGGCGGCTGCACAGCCCGAGCCGGTCACGCTATGGCGCGGGGTCACGCGACTGCCGGGAATGCAGACCAACCGTGTCTACGGGGAGGGCGGGCCACTTGACGATCGGCTGTGGATTGCGACGCTCCGCCGCCTGGACGGATCGCCGCTGGCAGTGCTGGCTAATTACAACTGCCACCCGGTTACCCGGGACAAGTGGCCGGCGCTGATCAGCCGGGACTGGCCGGGGGTGGCGGCGGATATGCTGGAGGATAGTCTGGCGGGCGCGCGATTTTTGTTCCTGCAAGGCGCCGAGGGCGATGTCAACCCCGTGCATCGGGAACGGTCTGATCCCGCGGCAACTGAAGCGGCCGGCCGAGCCTTTGCTGGGGCCGTACTCGACTATCTGCCGGCGCTTGAGCAGTCGAAGGGGGAGGAGATAGTCGGCGCGGCGCGTCAGGTGGCCCTCCCGCTGCAAGTGCAGCCGGCGGACGAAGTGCAGTCAGAGATTACCCGCAGTCTGGCAACGCTGCAAGCCAACGAACTCTCCCGCGATGAATATCAGTTTGCTATGCGCGATTACATTTATGCCTGCAGCAAGCTCAGGGAGCTGGCCAGTGACGATCCTGACGTGCTGTCGGCGCCGCTGCAGGCACTGCACATTGGCGAGGTATTGATCGCCGCGCAGCCTTTTGAGCTGTATAACCAGTTCGCCGTTGCCCTGCGCGAGCGTGTCAAGTCGCCCCATACCTGGGTGGTGGGCTGTGCGAACGATCTGCTGGGATATATCGGCGCGCCTCTGCCCGACAGCCTGGCGGATTCGCCGTTCTATAGCTACGCCTCGCACACCGCCCCGATGATCTGGGGGCGCTTCCGCTTCCGGGATGACGTCGGCGATATCCTGGTGGAGGAGCTGGCGGAGCTCGTTGCAACAGTCACCGGCTGAACGGCACAGAGCCGCCAGCTGGTGCAGAGGCAAGGCTGGCTCAATCCCGGCGCAGCAGGAAGATTTCGCCAGCTTCGAGTGTGCCCAGGTTCAACTTGACTGTGCCAGCGGCGGTCGGCTCGGTCCACAGCTCCGGGCCGTTCTGGTCCACGCGATAGACTCTCACCTTGGGCAGGAAGCTGGGCAGCGCTACGGTCACTGATGCGTCCTCCGCCGGCTCGACTACTCGCTGGTGATCCGCAGGATGCTTCACGCCAGTATTGACCACGCTGATGACCATGGCGTGCGGGCCGCAGAGCAGTGCCCGCGCCCAGACCTGGTCGGAGGTCTGCGCAATCGCATCAATCGGCGTGGCGATGGTCAGGTAGCGGCTGATACTGGCGAAGCTATGCCACAGCCTGCTCATCTCCCGGAGTGAGTCTGGTGCGTTCTGAATGCCGGACTTGTCGCGGCCCAGCGCCCAGATAGTGTACCCCTTGGGCGCGGTGCCCAGGGCGTAGAGCGCCATCACGCGGAACTCCGCGGGCGTGGGGCCGGTGGGGCTGGGGGTGCCGTCGCGATGGTAGGCGTAGCCTTGCAAGCAAGCCACTACGGGCCGAGGAGTGCTGGCCTGGCGCGCGAGTTCGAGAAAGTGCCAGACCATCGGCAATCCACCCAGCCAATAGCGCACAACATACGGATCGGTGGCAAAGATGTCGGCGGTCTGGCCATACACATACCAGTTCAGCGGCGTGCCGGTCAGATTTGCCAGGCACATGCTCGGTTTGCCCCCGCCGAAACGGTTGATGCGGGGCAGCTCATTGCGCTGCCACTGCCGAGCGTAATACCCCAGGGCTTTGAACCAGTTGCCCTCGACGGTAGCGTCGTGTGCGTCGGGCTCGTCCAGCAGGTACCAGGCAAGCAAGTTGGGGTGCTCGGCAGCTTCGCCGAAGCCAGAAATCCGGGCCGGGTCCACAATGCTGCGTATGCCCTGGGAGGTGAGCTGGTCGAGGAATTCCTGGTCAGGAGAGCCGTGGCCCATCATCTGGGTATTGAAGCCAACCTCGTCACGCTTCTCAACGATGGTTGGCCAGGAGCTAAACGCGCTCAGCATAAAGAAGTTCTCCTGAGCCAGGAACTGGGCGCTGGCGGTCTGGGCATCGCTGGTCTTCCCGGTGACGACGTGATGGTCGCCTAGCAGCATCGGCTCGGACAGGTCCGCAACCGCCAGAGCGAGCTTCTGCGCGAAGTCATCTCCATAGAAGCGGACCCGTTCCAGCCGTTGACCGTCGAGGAGTAGCTGCGCAAGCCGCCCGCTGCTCTGCGCAGAGGTCTGACGCAGATAGAAGTACAGTTGGTCGCGCCGTGGTGACAGAGCCACGTAGTCAACCCGCAGAGGTGGCTGTGCATAGGAGACAGGGCAACTGGCTGAATTGGCGTTCAGCGTCGGGACGGTGATGCGGGCGGCCTCCCCGGCCGGTCTACGCCGGAAACGAATGAGCAACTCGCCTATATCGCCCGGCGGAATCATTCGGGGACGTATTCGCCACCAGACGATACCGCGCGCGTCCCAGGCACTTTTCCGCAGGTCTACCAGCAGACTGTCAAGGTCAATCCCATTGAGTGTGATCCTGCGGTCATCAACGCGCACCGGCTGGCTGCCAGTGTTACGTAGGAAGACGTGCAGGCTGCCGAATTCGGCGGGATCGTCCAGCGAGATGTTGAAATTCGGGTGGACCACTTCGGAGTCCAGGCCGAGGTAGGGGTCAGGGTCAGGGCGATAGTAAGCATCCCACACCTCGAGCTCACCGCCTCGGGGCAGCTCGGGGCGCTCACCGAATTCAAGCTCCCCAATCGCCGCCACCTGGGCACTGCGAATCAGGGTGTATCCCCGCGAGGTCTTCTCGTAGGGCAGGGAGGCTATGCGCAGCTCGTGAGCACCGTCGCTAACCGGCCCGGGAACCACGAATCCGAAATCGCGGTATTCAGCGGAGGGGCTGCGAGTATCAATGGTCCCGAGGCGCTGGCCATCCCACTCCACGGCGACTTTGGGATCACCCTCAGGTATGCACTTGACATCAATCTTGATAAGTAGAGAGCCCTCGACTCCGTGGCTGCGCACATATGAGACCAGTGCCAGGCCTGGCGGCTCCCACACTCTCATCCGCCGATGCACTGCCAGCAGCGGTTGGTTGCGCTCGATGTACTGAGCCAGGTCGGCCAAAGTGGTGCCGTGTACGGTAGGCCGTGCCGGTTCCAGGAGCCCATCGGCTGCCTCGGAGTGTACTGGTGCAGTTATGGAGCCGGAGCGGTGAACCCGCCAACTGATGGTCTTTAAGCCCTCTGCGCCCTCCAGCGTCGCCCACGCCTGCTGGTAGGCCTCCTGAACTGCCTCGCCGCCCTGGTCAAGCGGACTTGCCGCATGAATGCGGGCGTGGTCGCCAAAGACCATCCCGACGGCGCAAAACAGGCCTAGAAGGCCAACTAGGCGATTGCGGGAGATCATATCGTACCTCCGGACTTAGAATACGTAAACCGGTGTACCGACGGGGACGAGGCTGTAGAGGATCTTGGCGTCGGCGCGATGCTGGCGGATGCAGCCGTGCGAAGCTGGGCGGCCCAGGTAGCGGTACATATTTGGATAAGTTGCGTGGATGCCGTGGCTGCCGCTGGAGGTTATCGCCAGGTAGTAGCGCATCACCACGTCGTACATACGGCTGCGCGGCGCCCAGGACTTGTAGAAGACTTTGCCCATCTCCCCCCGCCGCCGGCTGTATGAGCCCGGATGCATATTGGGAGTGGAGTAGCCGCGGACTGCCGTGGAGACGATGTGCATGCGCACCACCCGACCGTCCTTGTAGTAGTACAGGCGCTGCTTGCGCTTGATAATCGCGATGCAGGTGTCAGGGAGATCGGCGAGTTCCCGGGCGCGGAAGCGCACGGTCCGTTCGTATTCAGCCAGGCGCTCGCCCTGGTCGCTGTAGCCGGCGACGCGCAGGCGAAAGCTGGCGGCGTCAATCCAGGGCAGCTTCCAGTAGTGGATGCCCTCGTTGGGGACCATATCCGCGATAACCTGGCCGAAATCGCCGCGGGACTGTCCCCCGAGCCGGCAGTTGCCGCCGTAGTAGTAGATGCGTACCTTGGCTATCGGCCCGGTCGTCTCGTAGGCAACGGTCGCCAGCTCGCCTTCGACCCATTCCTCGTCTACCGCCGGGGAGATCAGCCTTATGGAGGGGAACAAATGGGTGGGGTCTACGAGTGCGGCACCCAGGCCGAACTCGTGGCGGAACAGCGGCGCGCCTAAGCGCCCCAGGCTATAGACGGCTTCCCAGCCCTCGATATTGGCTTCGCTGTCAGCAGGCTTATCGTCTGCCCAAGCCACTGCTGCGGCAGTCCACAGGCTCATCAGAATGATGAGCCCGGCTACCCCGACCGCCTGGCTGCGCGAACAAGCCCAGCAGGTCATCAAGTTATCACCTGATCTGACTCCTCGTAGTCTACCTCGCGCTGGACGTCGGCGGCATCTCCCGGCAGTTATTCCGACCGGCGTATCTGGCGCAGTTTGGCGTGGTGCGGCAAGCCCAGGTCTACGCGCCAGTGGCTGAACCGGTCGCGGAAGAATCCCACTTTATCCAGATTCACAGCCCAACTGTAAAGCGCAGCGTAGTCTGAGACGTTTTCTACCCTATATTCCTGGTGGTGAAACAAGACGAAAGCCAATTGCCCCGCGAGAGGGGTATTGCCAAAGGCGGAATCAGCCTCGCGCAGGATGACATCGCGGGCGATAGATCGGGCGATTAGGGTTACCGGGTTGCTCAGCCATTCGGAGGGATAGTTTTTGCTCATATACTTGGCCAGTTCGGCGGCGCGGTCTTGCAGAGCGGGATCAGTAGCTATGGCCAGATGCAGCATCATGCGCAAAAAGCGCCGCTCAGTTGGGCTGTGGCGGGGAAATATCAGCCACTTGCGCGCCATGGTGATCTTGCGAACGGCCCGCCGCGCCGCCTGACGGCCCGGTTGGGTCATGTGCAGCTCGCGCACCTGCTCCTCCGTCCACTGCTCCATCTTCTTGAGAGCCTGCTCAAGCTGTTGCTTGACGTGCTTGTTTTGTAATTCGGTGGCTTGGTCTGTTTTCTGCGGCATTACACACTTCCATCCTAAGTAGTTCAGTGAATCCGGCACTAAGCTTCGCTGTCGGAGATCAGGAGACCTCTGCCGGCGGTCGGCGCAGCAGCCCGCCTGCCAAAACGAGGCTGACCAGGGCGTAAAGAGCTATAGCCGCCAGCATTACAACACTGAAGCCGACCAGCTTGGCCATGACCATCGCTCCAACCGATCCGACTACCGAAGTGAGCCCGTTGATGCCCCACATCCACGGCACCAGGTCGCTGCCGCCTGCACTGATGGTGCGCAGGCCGGTGGGAAACGGTATGCCCAGGCAGAAGCCTGTCGGCAGAAGTAGCGCCATCGTCAGGGCGCAGCGCACACGAATATCCAGGTGCAAAGCCGCCGCGGTGATATGCGGGAGCAGCAGGTACAGCATCGTAGCCAGGGCTACTACTCCCAGCGCGGCCATGGTCGCCCGGCTGCGGACAGTCACGTCCGGCCAACTCTGGCTGGCTAAGCTGCCCAGCCCCCCGCCTACCAGCAGCGAGAACAGGATGACCGAAAGGGTCAAGACCGGATAGCCCAGCAGGAGCACCAGCTTTTGGGCCAGCACTACCTCCAGGGCCATAAAACCCATTCCCAGCAGTGCGAAATAGGCCACGGCCGGCCAGAATCGAGCCTCAGCCAAGGCGGCGGAGTTCTCCCGCTTTAGCCACAGCCAAGCGCCTGCTGATAACAGTAGGGCCGCCAGGGCCAGTGCCCAGATAAAGTGGCGAAACTGGGCCGGGATGCCGAAGGTACCGTCCACCACGAAAGGACGATCGTCGGTGCACGGTAGGAAATTCCAGCGCCTCTGGGGCGGTCTTCTCTGCCATTGGTTATATAGTTTGACAAAGCGATCCGCCGTCAGGTTCTGTTCGTCAAGCCAGTTAAACGGCTGGGGGCTGAAGGCTCCGGGAAAATAGCCCGGCACCAGGCCCATGGCCACTGCACGCTTGCCGAGTTCATCAGCCTGCTGGGGGGCGAACGGCCGGTGTGACATAATCAGCAGATGGCGGTATGGTCCCAGCTGGTACTCACGGCGGGGCCGGCTGGCGAGCGCCAGGTGTTTCATCGCTTCCGGGCCAGAGGCCCCCGTCTCCAGCATCACCGCCTCGCGGGCAGTCAACATCGCCCGCAACAGGATGAGGGGGTGCTGGCACACCAGGGCCAACTGGCCGTCGGCGCTGAGGTGGCGATAGTACTGCTGGAAGGCCTCCACGGTGTGGGCATAGCTCTCGGCCAGCGCGAGGGAGCTGCTCGTCGTCGTGGCTGTTTTGGTCAGCGCCATGTATATCAGGTCATATTCTTCCGCAGTCCGGCTGACGTAGCTGCGGCCTTCGGCGACCTTGATGTTCACGTTGGCGTAGTCGTATATCGGCCCGCAGAAATCGCGATACTTGCGGACAATGCTGGGGATGGCCGGATTCAGTTCCACCCCGTCAATCTGCCGGGCGCCCACCGCCAGAGCCATCAGAATATCCAGACCGGCGCCGGGACCAATCAGCAGTACCTTCTCGGGGCGCAGTTCGCGGAAGGGCAAAAAGCCGATAAAACGCTCGAACTTATCGCGAACTGCGGCCAGGTCGCCCTGGAAATTGGTCATATTGCTGGGCACGTCCCCATCGGTGAATATGTATAGGTCGTCTTTCGGGTCAAAATGCGTGCCGTCCCGGGGCGTGGCCACCACGTCAGTGCGCGCGAAGGCGTTCCATTCGGTGTAGATGATCTTGGAGTTGATCCGGGGATCGGTAAGCTCACGGTGCAGGAGCTTGGCGGTGGACTCGTCTGCGAGCGCCACCCGGGGTAGATCAACGTACTTTGCCCGCTGGTTGGCCAGCAGAGCCGCCGTCATGATTATGGCGATCAGCACGGCGAGGGCTGCCAGACCAGTTCTGCGGTCGCTCAGAGACAACATCAGCGCGGCCAGGGCGGCCACTATCGCGCAGATTAGGGGCGTATTGATTCCGCCCACCATCTGCAAGCAGGCAATGACCAGAAAGCTGCCCAGGGCGGCGCCGAACAGGTCGGCGAAATAGAGATGCCCGCTGAAGCTGGCATGCTGGGCGAAAGCATGGCTGAGGAAGACTCCCGCCGCGACGAAGGGCGGTAGGCATGTCGCTGTGATTACCCACACTGAGGTGAGGTAGGCGGCCAGGGGAGTGGCGAGTGCGACCACAATGCCTGCAGGTGTGAGAAGCGCAAAAGCCAGGGCGCAACCGGCCAGGAAAGCTGTGGAGTCGGTGGTCCCGGGCCAGCGGCGGCGGATGAGGAAGTCGAGTAGGCCACCGATGCCCAGGCCGCACACCGCGAGCGATATCGCCAGGAATACGAAGTGGTAGCGCAGTAGGACCGAGAAGATGCGGGTGAGCGCGACTTCAAAGACAAGTACGCTGAGGCTTACGGCGAATATGGACAGCAAGAGCGTCCCGCCGGGCAGTAGGGTGGCCCGGTCGTTAGCGGCGCTATGCTCCCCGACCACGGACTTACCTACTTTCCCCGGCGCTGTTTGCCGCACTGGCTTCGATCTGCTTGAGCTCGTCGTCGGTTACGTTGCGCGTGAAGCGGCATTTCGGGAAGTTCGAGCAGCCCAGGAACGGGCCGCGCCGCCCGTAGCGCAGCACCAGGTGCCCGCTGCAGCCTTCTTTTTCGCACGGAAGGTCGGTAGCAATTGCCTTGCGTTTCGCCTTCTCTGTGCGATCGGAACCTACGGGCCGGGTATACTTGCAATCCGGGTACCCGCTGCAGCCGATGAACTCGCCGTGGGAGCCGGTGCGTTTGAGCAGTTTCTGACCACATTCGGGGCACTTTTCGCCAATCTCTTCTGGCTCCGTACGCGGCAAGACGTCTTCCAGTAGATCCTCGGTGTAGTCACATCTTATCTCGGGGTTGTCGTAGTTCTCGCAGCCAGCAAATTTGCCAAAGACGGAGAAGCGTTCGTAGAGTTGCCCACCGCACTGGGGGCACTTGCGGCCCTCGATCACCTTGAGCGACGCACCGGCAGTCTTTTCCAATTGCTGCGCGAAGCCCTGGTAAAACTCCCGCAACAGCGCGACCCAGTCGTGCTCGGCCCGCTCAACCTTGTCCAAGTTCTCCTCGACGTGCGCAGTGAATTCTACATCCATAATGCCCGGGAAGCGTTCGAGCAGAAAGTCGGTCACAGTCATGCCCAGGCGCGTGGGCATAAACATCCGTTTCTGCATACGGACATACCGCCGCCGGCGTAGCGTCATACCGCCGCCGGCGTAGCGTCTCGATAATTGGGGCGTAGGTGCTGGGCCGGCCGATACCGCTTTCCTCCAGCGCGGCGACGAGGCTGCCCTCGTTGTAGCGAGGGGGGGGCTGGGTGAAGTGCTGTTCGGGCGTCAGTTCAAGCAAAGATAGCTCTTGGCCCTCTTCCAGGGGAGGTAGGGTGGTCTCCTCGCTCTTCTTATCCGGCTGTACGACTAAGAATCCAGGGAACTTCACGCGGGAAGCTATTGCCCTCAAGGCATATGGGCCAGCCGAGATGTCCACCGTGACGCGGTGGTAAACCGCCGGCTTCATCTGGCTGGCCACAAACTGGCGCCAGATAAGCTCATATAGAGCAGCCTGATCTTTGCTCAGGTAGCTTGCGATCTTCTGCGGCTCGCGCAGCACCGAGGTGGGGCGAATACATTCGTGGCCTTCCTGAGCGCCCCTGGCCTTCTTACCTCGCTGCCCCGCGCCCACATACTCATCCCCCCAACGCTGTTCAATATACTGGCGGGCTTGCTGCTGGGCGCTCGGGGCCACGCGAGTTGAGTCGGTGCGCATATACGTAATCAGGCCGGTAGCTTCCCCGCTGATCTCAACGCCCTCGTAGAGTTGCTGGGCAATTTGCATTGTCTTACGTGCTGAGAAATGAAGAGCACCGGCTGCGGTCCGCTGGAGTGTGGAAGTAATAAACGGTGGATAGGGTTTGCGCTTCGGGTAGGCATGCGTGATTTTGGCGATGCGGTACTGTTGCTCCTCGAGCTCCTCAACGAAGGCCTGCGCCTGCTGCTCATTCTTCAGCAACGCCTGCTCTTTATCCTCAGGTATTAGCTGTTCATCGGCTCGGGACTTGACCTCGGCCTCAAAGGTGGTTTCTTGCTGGTCCTGTGGGCTGAGCGTGGCGGTTATGCTCCAGTATTCTTGGGGAATGAAGGCGGCAATTTCGCGTTCGCGGTCGCAAATGAGCCGCAGCGCTACTGACTGTACTCGCCCGGCGCTGAGCGCTGTCCCACTACTTCCGGATATCTTTCTCCACAGCAGCGGGCTAATCTGATAACCGACCAGACGATCGAGGATACGCCGAGCCTGCTGGGCGTCCACCAGGTTGTTGTCTATGTCCCGAGGATTGTCCAGGGCCGCCTGCACAGCATCCTGGGTTATCTCGTGGAACTCCAGGCGCTTGACATTATCCGGCAGCTTCAAGGCGTGAGTCAGATGCCAGGCGATGGCCTCCCCCTCGCGGTCCGGATCGGAGGCCAGATATACAGTATCCACGCCAGCCAGATCTTTCTGCAGTTTCTTCAAGTGTTTGGCCTGGCGGGGAATGATCTCGTACTCGGGGGCAAAGTCGTGCTCGATATCCACGCCCAGACCCTTTTGCGGCAAGTCCCGGACGTGGCCCTTGGAGAACAGCAGCTTGTATTCGTCGCCCAGAATACGGCCCAGCGTGCGCGTTTTCGTGGGAGATTCAACAATGATCGCTTTCTTGCCCAAATCATTCACCTGCGTATATCGCTGCCCCAAACGGGCTTAATTCAATTTTACATACGTATTGCCGGCAAAGCGGCGCGCCAGCCCCTTGACCTCGAGCAACATCAGTGCCGAATTGATCTGGGCCGGCGAAAGCTGGCACTGGTTGGCGATCTCGTCCGCGTGCCGAGGCTCGTGGCTGAGCGCCTCGTAGACGACTTGTTCGTCGCCGTGGAGCTGGACATCGTGGCGCTCAACCCGGGTCGGGACGGCCTTGAGCAGTATGCCCAGTCCATCCACCACGTCTTCAGGAACTTCGACCAACTGGGCCCCGTCTTTGATTAGAGCGTGGCAGCCGCGGCTGGTCGGGCTGTTGATGTCACCGGGAACGGCGAACACCTCCCGGCCCTGTTCGCCCGCCAGCCGGGCCGTAATGAGCGCCCCGCTTTTGGCAGGGGCTTCAACAACTATTGTGCCCAGGCTCAGGCCGCTGATCAGGCGATTGCGGGCGGGGAAGCGCTCCCGTGCCGGCGGCGTGCCGAAGGCGTATTCGCTGATCACCGCGCCGGACTGGGTTAACTGCGCCCGGAGTTGTTTGTGCCCGCGCGGATAGGTGATATCCGCACCGCAGGCGAGCACGGCGATGCTGCGGCCACCGGCTTCCAGGGCAGCGCGATGCGCCTCGCCGTCAATTCCCACGGCCAGGCCGCTGACTATAGTGAAGCCGCGTTGCGCCAGGTTGCCGGCTAGTTCGCTGGCCACGGTGCGACCGTACGGCGTGCACTTGCGCGTGCCGACCACGGCGACCGCCAGCTCGTCGGCCTTCGTGAAACCGCCCTGGACGAAAAGCATGGGCGGGGGGAGTTCAATTTCCTTCAGCAGGGCCGGATAGTCTGGTTCAGCGATGGTGAGTATGACCACCTCGTGCTCAGCGCACTTCCGGTGCAGGTCGGCCAGGTCCACGCTGCGCTGGGCAGCACGCAGTTTCTGGACGTGCACCAGGGTGATGCCCGACACCTTGGTGAGCTGACTATCATTGGCCCCCAGGATGTTGTCGGGCGACCCGAAGGCCTCCAGAAGCTGCAATTGTCTTAAGGTGGACAGCCCGCTCGCATTGAGCAGCAGCCACCTGTCTTTGTCGTTCGGCATACCACAGGACTCCGCTACTGGACAGTGAAGTTCTTACAAAACACCACAAGAAGCGCAACGCTTCTTGCGGTGTACAAATCGTCACATTGAGGGACCCGCCGCAGCCGACTAGGGGGCGTCTTGTTCGCCGGCCTCGGACTCAGCTTGCTCCGCGCTCGGCTCTTCTGGTGCCTGTTGCTTGAGTTGAGCGATCTCCTGGCGATGTTGCTTAATGATATCCGCCAGCTTCTGGAGCTTTGCCTTGGCCTGGGCCACTTGGCCTGCAGCACGGTCAGCGCGGGCTTTCTGCTGGGCCCATTCCCCCCAGACGAAGATCGCCATGACCACTGCGCCCAGTACCGCGCCGATCAGCGCCAGGAAGCCCAGCGGCATGTCCTGTACGTATCTACCCCACCACAAGTCCAGGCCGACGACGGTAACGTATTGGCCGTTCCAGAATACGAACAGCGTACAGTAGGCGATGACCAGCAGCAGGACCAGAACTTTCAGCACTGCGCTACCCATTTTGCTATCACCCTCCCTTGTCATTGCTGGTGGTATGGAGCTATTAGTAGGGCGGAGGCATGTAGCCACCCGGCGGCGGATATCCCGGCGGGTAGCCCTCCGGAGGCATCCCCTCGCCTGGCCAGCCCATTGGGTATTGGGGTACACCCGGTATCTTGGGAGCAGTCAGCGAGTTGTCTACCACGAAGTAAACCCGGCTGCCGGCCTCATTGCCGTACCAGTCAGCAGCCCGGAACTCGACAATGTGTCGGCCGGCTGGGTAGTTTCGCGCCATCGCGGCTCGGGGGCTATATACCCACCAGATCTTGCCCTCCACGGCATCGTACATCACCTGGTCTTCAGGCACCTGCTGGTCGTTCACCAGGACCTGGACAGAGTCGGGATCAATGCCCGAACCGGAATCCTCTACCCCCGCCGTGACGCTCAGGGGCGGCAGACCGGGAAGCTGAATCAGATCATCAGCCGGTGGCGGCGGGAAAAACACCTCGCTGGGTTCGGTGGTAATGGAGAAGCTATACTGGGTGCCCGGTGTGGGGCCGGGAAAGGAAAGAATGGCGTCATCGAACAGCGGCTGCTCGTTGTCGGTCGCAGCAGCGGCAAAGCCGTACAACACGCCATCGTCACCAACTAGATAGACACTGCCTTGGGAGACGGCGGGGGCAGCATCCACGAACTGGAGGTACGGATCGGTGTAGGCGGTCGTTGCCCTTTCCCTTGGTGGTGTCATGCCTCCGGGTTGGAGCTCACCTCCTGGGGGGAAGCCTCCTCCCGGCGGCATCATCCCCGGCTCCATCATCTCTTCGTCCATCATCCCCGGCATAGCCTCAGGGTAGCCCCCGCTCACCGGGGTGACCGGCTCCTCGGGCTGGGGCAGGCGATACTCCCAAAGCAGCTTGCCCGTTTCGGGGTCCAGACCCCACAGCGCGGTCGGAACGGTGTAGCTCTGCCCAACGCTGGTGCGGGCCGCGCCGGGCTGCATGAGGGCTACGGTTCCGCCCCCGCGGGCCAGCAGAACCGTTCCGGCGAGCACGGGCGGGGATTGGACCGGGCCGCGCGGGCCCCGTTGCGGGAAACGCCAGACGGCCTTGCCCCGGGTGGTGTCAACAGCGTAGACCACCCCGTCGCGGCTGCCAATGAAGGCGCGGCGGCCTTGCACCGCCGGGCCGCCGGCAATCAGGTCGCCGGCGGTAAAGCTCCAGCGCCGCGTGCCCTTTTCTGCGTCGAAGCCGATGAGTTGGGTGCCAGCGGCGACCAGTACCTGGTTGCGATGGACCACCGGCGAAGCAAACGACTGGTTCCGCCCCCGGGCCGCCTGCGCGTACCACACCATGCGGCCTTCGGCACGCTTGAGGGAGTAAAGATTGCCGTCCTGGGAGGAGAAGAATACGAAATCTTTCCAGATTGCTGGAGTGGACTGGACAGCACCACCCGTCTGAAATTGCCAGAGCTGTCGGTCAGTCGCCAGGTCATAGGCATAAATCTTCTTGTCGTCGGCACCGAAGTACAGTACGCCTTCGTGGATCAGGGGAGCTGAGCGGACTGGTGCTCCCGCCACATACTTGAACTTGTGAGCACCGGCCGCGGCATCCACCGCCCAGAGCTTGCCGTCGGCAGCGCCAAGGTAGATTGTGTCCCCCCACAGTACCAACGGCGAGAGGATCTGAGTGTTCAGTTCGATATCCCAGACCGGCGCGCCCGTGGACCGCTCAACGGCGTAGAGCTTCGTGCCGACTGCGAAGTAGATCCGGTCTGACCCGACCGCCGGCGTGGAAATCGCTTCGGCCGTCTCCTCGGTGTTATATCGCCAACTGAGAGCCAGAGGAACGTTCACCGGATCAGCAGCCACACTGGTATGTTGAACATCGCACAAATACGTCCAGGATTCTGTCGGCTGGGCCAGCGCGGCGCTGCCCAGTTCCCCGGCCAGCGTCACGGCAATAAGGGCCGCTGTCATAATTGTATGTCGTTTCATTGCCAATCTCCTCTGCGCAACTGGAAGCTGGTTTTGCCCCCCACGAGCCGGCACGTAGCCACCGCCTGGGCTAGTTAAGCCGGTTCTTTGGACTGTGTCCGATCCGCGGCTGCCGGCTGCCCTCGACTATGATGATTGCAGGTCCTGCAAATATCTGGGCACATAACTCCTGCACTTGCCCGGCGGATACTTTCTCGATACGCGCGGCGAACCGCTGGTAGGTCTCCAAACCCTCCGGCCCGCCCGACGCGTAGAATACCCCCACGTAATGGGCCAGGTCTCGGTTGCGCTGCATGTTGAGCATAAAACTGGTTATTACGAATTGCCGGGCCCGCGCCAGTTCCGCCTCGCTCACTCCCTGCTCGATGATATCGGCGAGCTGTCGCTCGATTGCGGCTTGCGTGGCCGGCAGATTCGCGAACGAACAGGTCGCCAGCACGTAGGCGTGACTGCACACCTGTGAAGGCGTCAGTGCGGCCTGGACCGTGTAGGCCAGGCTGCGCTCCGCGCGTAGCGCCTGAAACAGACGTGAGCCCATCCCCGAGCCCAGTAGCGCACTAAGCACAGCCGCCGCCGGATAATCGGGGTCAGCTAGGGTGGGTGCACGCCCGGCCAGGACGATGACCGAACTGTCCACCCCGCGCATTATCAGCCGGCGCGGCGCCTCGATGGTCGGATGCGGCGAAAACGGCTCTCGGCCGGGCGCTGTCTTCCCGGGAAGCAGGTCATCAAAACAGCTTCGCACCTGTGCCTCGACCTGGGCCGCCGGCAGGTCGCCGCTAATGCTCAGGACGGTGGCGTTAGGCCGGAAATGGTCGCGCTGGAAGCGCTGCGCCTGCTCCAGCGTTATTGCCGACATCGCCGCGATTGAGCCGTTTACCGACCAGGCTCCGGGTTGGCGAGGGTACAATCCCCCTACTGTTTTGCTCAAGGCCAGCGCTACCGGGAGCTGGCGACTGACCTTGATCGCCCTCACCGTCTCGGCGCGGGCGGCCTCAAGTTTCTCGCGGGTAAGCTGGGGCTCGAAGAGCTGGCGGCGGACCAACTGCAGCGCGGCGGGAAAATCGGGCGGCAAGCACTGGACGAGCAGCTCAACGTAGTCGCGGCTTACTGCGGTCTGCACCTGCAGTGCCGGCTGCCGGCTGCCGGCTGCTTCTGGCCATAACCCCGGCGCGCCGGCTACCCGGGCAAGCAACTGCCTGATGCCGGCTGTCAGCCGGCTTTCCCGACTGGCCCGCACCTCTGCCAAGGCGCAAACTGCGACCGTGGATGTGCCGGCATTCGGTTGGAAAAGTACGCACAGGCCGTTGTCTAACACTATCTGCTCAAGCGTAGCAGCCCTGGCCGTCCCCGCTGCCCAACAGCTTCCTGGGCCCAGCCCGGAAGCAATAATCAACAGGTTAAGCACGGCCGGCAGTAGTCTCAAATGGCAGTCCACCCGGGCTGGCTTGGTCCTGCCCGCACTAACGATGGCTCAGGCGCGCGATGGCGGCCGAAGCAACCGGATTGTTGGGATCTATCTCCAGGGCGGCACTATAGGCGACAATGGCCGCGTGGGTGTCACTTTCGGCCTCATAGACCTGGCCAATCTGACTGTGCACGTCGGCCATCTGCTGGTCGGTGGGGGCATTTTGTATGGCAATCTCCAGGGTGCGCCGCGACGCTCGGTAGTCGCGCTTGGCCATATAAGCGCGGCCTAATTGCCGATATACTTCGAAGTAAGTCGGGTCCAGTGCCAGTGCCTGATTGAGGGAGGCGATCTCCTGGTCGTAATCTTCCGTCTCGTGGTAGCTCAGCGCGATCATATAGTACATATAGGCGCGCTGGTAGGCGGTGTTGGCCAGGAGCGCTTCGGGGATGCGCTCGAGTGCCTTCTTGTACTGGCGGCGCGCCCGATACCACGACTGCATCTGGAAAAAGGCGTTGCCCAGGTTAACGTACGACTGGGCATACTTGGGATTAACACGAATCGCCTCTGTGAAGTGCTGGATGGCCTTGGGGCCCTGGTTCAGATAGTAGGCAGCCAGCCCGGCGGTATTGAGGGCTTCGACATCGGTAGGCGCCAGGCTTAGGGCATACTGAGCCGTCTCAAGTGCCGCCTCGTAGTCCTCCCGGAGCACCTGCAGGCGCGCCATCTGTGTGTAAAGTTCCGCGTTTCGCGGCTCCAGCTCGAGGGCCTGCTGGATCAATCTGTCGGCCTGCTGGAGTGCTGCGAGGACCTGGGCGCTGCCCGCCGGCAGCCGTTGGGCCTGGTCGAGATAAGTACGGGCCATATTGGTCAGGGCGCGGAGATAGCCGGGCGCCTGGCTGAGCGCTTGGCTGAACTCAGCGAGGGCATCCTCGTAACTGTGCGAGACGATGTTACGGTCAGGATCCGAGGCATAAGTATTGGCTTGGAGCGCGTAAACGGCACCAAGCAACTCGTGGGCCGGCGCGTAGTCCGGATTGAACCCAAGTGCCTTGTTCGCTGCTTCGATGGCACTTTTGGTCATGGGAATGGCGCTGAAGAGCAGGCCGTCGTCGTAGAACATCTCCCGAACATCCTCCAGCAGCACCTGGCCCACGCGGACGTATACATCCGGGTCAGACGGATTGCCTAGCTCCTGCCGGAGCAGGGCTCGGCGGTAGGCGTTGCGCGCCTCGGCCCACTGACCCATCGCTACGTAGGCATCGCCTATCGCCTTGTTCAAATCGGGCCACAGCCCCAACTCCTGGGCGAAAGCCTCCGCCCGGCTGAACTCCTGGGCCAGAGTCTCTTCGGTCGTTTGCTGGCGGCGCCGCTCGGCCACGGGCAGCCGCTGGACACGGATGTTCAGGTCGCTCCATTCCTGGAGAACTTCCTTGGCCTTCTGGAACTGCTCGAGAGCTTTTTCGGGCTGGTTCAGTTGCAGGAGGACTTGCCCGTAATAGTACAGGGCTTCCACATACTTGGGGTCGTAGTAGATGGCCAGGGCGAGAGTCTCGCGGGCCTGCGGGAAGTTGCCGGCGGCAGCATAGGTTCGGCCCAGCGCAACCAGGGCGTCTACCTTCTGCGGGCCGTACAGCTTCATAAGCTCGTGCTGGTAGGCGGTTATGGCCTCGTCAAGTGCGCCCTGCCGGGCATAGATGTGCCCGATGTAGAGCCGCACACCGGGTCGGCGGGGTGCCAGCTTCTCAGCTTCGCGGAAGGCCGCAAGCGCCTCGGGATAGCGCTCCAGATTGAAGTTGGCGACACCCACGTAGTACCGGGCTGCCTCATTATCGGGCTGCGCGTCAACGGTTTTCTGTAGCTTGGTCAGGGCATCCTCATAGTCGCCGGCGTTCAGGGCGATGATCCCGGCCACGAAGTCGGTGTTGGGCTGCTGCTGCGCGACGACACCACTGGCTAATGCTGCCACTATCACCAGCATCCACAGTATACTGGCGCGACTGCATCTCATGCTAGCCCGCTCCCTTTTTGCATTTGCTATTATGCCGGTATGCGTCTGTGCTTATTATATTCTAAGCTGCCCGTGTTGTCAACGCATCGGCGCTCAGCCGGTTCCTCTGGGAACCGCGATGTGATATAATACAATGCGCTTACTGCAGGTTGCAGACCTTTGCCTGGCTTCGTTTGAGAGGTAGCATAGCTTATGCCCGACCCCTCTAGTCTTGCTCTGGGCCACCGTCCCCGCGTGCTCGTGCTGGCTGCGGGCGAGGATGCCAGGCGCGAGATAGAAAGAATCGGGCCGATTCCCCCCGCCCGGGAGTGGCTGGCCCGCAAAGCCGCCTTCCGGTCGGTGCGCATCGAAAAGGTGCGCGGCAAGGCCGCGGCTCTGCTCAAGCAGGAGATGCTGTCCGTGGGGGGCGACTGTGTGATCTCTCCCCGGGTGGCGGGCTTTGACGATACCCCCTCCCCCGTGATCTTGCTGGGCACGCTCCGGCAATATGACCGGTTGGTCGAGAAGCTCCAACTCCAGCCCTTCGGCTTGCCCCAGATTGCCGAGGAGCTCAGCAAGGCGCTTGACCGCTACGATAACCCACCGCCTCCGCTCCGGCTTCGCTCCAGGGAGTTGAGCGTTGCCGAGCGCACGCTGGTCATAGGCATCGTCAATATGACGCCGGATTCATTCTCCGGCGACGGTCTGGGCATGGATCCCGGGAGCGCCGCCGAGCAAGCCCGGCGTTTTGCTGAGGCCGGCGCGGATATCATAGACGTGGGTGGTGAATCCACGCGGCCGGGCAGCGAGTCCGTTTCGGCCGACGAGGAGATGAGGCGGGTCCTGCCTGCCGTGGAGGCGATTCGCGCCGTGGTGGACCTGCCTGTCTCCATTGACACCACCAAGGCCGAAGTCGCCCGCGCGGCCCTGGACGCCGGCTGTGAGTTGATGAATGACACCTACGGCCTCCGGGGTCCGGGCGTGGCGGAAGTGGCTGCGGGGAGCGGAGTTCCGGTCGTCATAATGCACATGCAGGGCACCCCCCAGAAGATGCAGGACCATCCCAGTTACGACGACCTGATTACGGAAATCTACGATTTCTTCGCCCAGCGTATCGAGGCCGCGGTAGCCGCCGGGGTGGCTTTCGAGCAGATCATCGTTGACCCCGGCTTCGGGTTCGGCAAGACGGTAGACCATAACCTGGAGATGCTGCGCCGCCTGCGCGAATTCCGCAGCCTGGGCCGGCCCGTGCTGATCGGCACTTCGCGCAAGTCCACCATTGGCCAGGTGCTCGACCGGCCGGCTGAGCAGCGGCTGTGGGGGACGGCGGCGACCTGCGCGGTGGCCATCGCCAACGGCGCCAATATAATCCGCGTGCACGATGTGGACGAGATGGTACAAGTGGCCCGGATGACCGACGCGATTGTGAGAGGTTCCCGCCACGTATGAGAGCAGTTGAAGCCCGACGCAAGACCAAGCTGCGCCGCGAGATTCTCCAGCGGCGCGAGGCGCTCAGCGAGGCCGAGCGCCTCGACAAGAGCAACATTATCTGGAGCCGGGTGGTGCAGACCTGGGAGTTCCAGCAGGCCGAATCGGTGATGCTGTACGCCGCGTTTGGCTCGGAGGTCCGTACCGATCGGCTGATGGAATCCACGCTTCAGGCCGGTAAGCGCCTGATATTGCCCCGCGTCAATAGGGCCTCACCCCAACTGGAACTGTACTATGTCGCCAATATCGCGCTGCAGGTCGAGGCGGGATTCTGTGGCATTCCCGAGCCAGCGCCGGGACTCTGCGAGCGTACCTTGCTCGCCGACGTTGATTGCGTGGTCGTTCCGGGCCTCGCCTTTGACACCACCGGCGGCCGACTGGGCTACGGCGGCGGCTATTACGACCGGCTGCTCAATTCGCTCAGCCCCGCCCAGGCCCACGTCTCAATTGGGCTGGCCTATGAGCTTCAGATTGTTGAGGAGATTCCTCAGGGATTCTTCGATGCCCGCGTGGCGGTGATCGCCACCGAACTGAGGCTGCTGGTGGAGAATCGCTGACTCGAAGGGAGATCAACCATGCCCCGAGACTGTATTCGGATCGTCAATATGACCTTCTACGGGCATCACGGCGTCGAGGAAAGTGAGCGCGAGCTGGGAGGACGTTTCGCTGTGGATGTGGAACTGCACCTGGACCTCGAAGCAGCCGGCGCGACCGACGACCTGTCCCAGACGGTTGACTACAAGGCGGTCTACGCGCTGGTGCGAGAGGTGGAAGGTGCCCGCAACTACGAGCTGGTCGAGGCGCTGGCCCACGATGTGGCCGAGGGTATTCTGGGCAACTTCGACAGGATTGAGGAGGTAGTCGTCCGCGTGCGCAAGCAGAGCGTTCCCCTCGGCGGGCTGATTGACTATACCGAGGCGGAGATCCGGCGGCGCAAACCAGCTTAAGAGCCAGGAGATGCTTAGTATGTCTTTGGTAGCTGAGACGGTAAGAGCGTACACCCAGCGGCTGGCCTCCGATCAGCCGACGCCCGGTGGGGGGAGCGCGGCGGCGGTAGTTGGCGCATTGGCCGCAGCCTCGGCGGCAATGGCCGCTAACTTCACTGTGGGCAAGAAGAAGTTCGCCGATGTCCAGGCGGATATCGAGCGGATCGTTGCGACGCTGGAGGAGCAGCGCCAGACGCTGCTGGACCTGGCCGATGCCGACGCTGACGCTTACAGCAAGGTCGGCGGGGCGTACGGTATGCCCAGGGACAGTGACGAGGAGAAGCAAGCCCGGCGCGAGGCGATTCAGGAAGCGTTGATGGCGGCAGCGGAAGTCCCGATGGCGGTCGGTGAAGCCTGTGCGGCAGTGCTTGCCGTCTTGCCGGAGCTGGCCGACAAGTGCAATCCGAACCTGATTAGCGACGTCGGCGTCGGCGCGGAACTAGGCTTGGCGGCGCTGCGTTCGGCTCAGCTCAACGTGGAGGTCAACCTGGCCTTCATTAAGGATGAGGATTACAACGCCGAGAAGCGCAAGCGGCTGGCGCAGTTGATGACCGATTCCGCCAGCGCCGCTGAGATAACGATTGAGAAGGTGAAACAGGCCATTGTGGCGTAACATAGGCTCCGGTGCTACTGTCACAATGGCTTTCGCACAGTTAACTGGGACAGGCGGGACGCCTGTCCTACCGATATAAACAAGGAGGAAAATGCAGTGAGCGCAAAGATACTTGAAGGTGGACCAATTGCAGAGCAGATCGAGGCCGAAATCACAGCCGAAATCGAGAAGATGGACCGGCCACCGCGGTTGGTTGCCGTGCTGGTTGG
>JALGTU010000230.1 GCA_029821195.1 Candidatus Zipacnadia bacterium | reverse complement strand
CAGGAAGGCATAGCCTGTACGTCCCACCTTAGTGCCGCCGAGAAGCGGCGCGAAGTCAAACTTATTCTCGGTGGCTGTGACTGGCTGTGCCGTGAGCTTGCGACCAGCGACTTCAATCTCGTCGGGGATCGTCCTCAGTCCCTCGCCGGGCAAAACGGGACTACTTCTCAGCCAGTGACGGATATGAATCTGCCAGCGGCGACCCAACTACCCCTCACGGCGGGCCGACTGTGGGTACCGGCTCGGCCGGGACGCTAGTCGCCAGCGTCTTTGCTCAGCAGGCATCCGCTGGAAATGTGGCAATCCACCTGCAGATGCTCACGAGTGGGCGTGTGGATGTAGAGGCCCTCAACATCGCCGGACGGCCGGTGGTGCGCATTGCCGCCGGACGACTCTGCGAGCAGGGCCATAGCATTCTGCTATGGGACGCGCGCGGAGCGACCAGCACCAAACTGCCGGCCGGGCGCTATCTACTGCGCATACAGGCCGCCACCAACAGCGGCATCCAGGAGCAACTACTGACGCCTATTAGCCTGCACCGTTAATTGCCCAACTGTTCGACAGTCTGATTGTAGGCTGTCAGGTGGCTATTTCCCCTCGGGCTGGCAGTTCTGTTCATGTTGGCGTCGGGCCATGCCGTAAGTTATGGCGCGGAACGGCTGCCCCGACGGATGCAGCCAGGGCAGATCGCCGGGTGGAAACAGCATATAATCCTGCCGACTGACCAGATAACCACGGATTTGGGCCAAGGGCGCATCATCGTTGATATAGTCAACCACGAAGATCTCGCCGGAAGGCAACTGCACCCAGCCCGAGTAGCCGCTGTCGCGGTGGACGCTGCGGTCACAATCAAGGATAAAGGTCCGGCCCGGATAGTAAGAGGTCATGTACCAGGGCCGCTCTTCGCCGGTCTCGTGGGCCTGCTGGCCGGGGATGTCTTCCGGTAAGGGCATACGCTCGACCAACACGCCGGTCTCTTCGGACTTGGCCGCTTCCTGGGTCATTACATGCATCGCCAGCAGCTCATTGGGCATGTCTGCGCGGTAGGTCACGCATACCTCTCCGGAATCGAGCAACCCCGCCTTAGGTCGGCCTTCACAGCCCATCAACCAGGTCTCGAAAGGGCCATCCCAGGTATTGCCGCCATCGCGGGAGACGACCTTGATGCCACAGTGGGGGCGCTTTTCCCGCTCGCCCACCACGTCGCGACCGAAACCCACCAGCGTGCCGTCGTCCAGCTCTACAAGGCTCATCTCACAGATTATCGCCTCTTCGGTGACAGGCATGAACATCGGGGCGCCCCAGGTGTGACCACCATCGTCGGAGCGGCACCAGAATTGCTTTTCATCGGAATCCTCGTCTCGCCCCTTCGCGAGTCCCACCAACAGGCCGCCGTCGCGCAGTTGCGTCACGGAGGGCACGAGGCCCTCGGGAAGGTCAGCTAGCTCTGGCCCTTGCCAGGTCTCCCCGCTGTCGGTGCTGCGCCAGATCCGGTTGATCCAGTGATGCTTGCCGTCGTCGCCGGGGCCGTGGAAGTCCGCGATGAGGAAGAGCGTCCCGTCGGCCAGACAGATCATACGTGAGCAGTTGATAGACGAGCCAATTTGCCAGTCCTCGGTGACCCGCGCGCGGCTCTGTTCATATCCCGCTATCGCATCCTCCTTCAGCCAGGCCCGCCGACTCTCTATCGCCTCTTCGGTAGCAACACACTCAGTGATGATCTCTTTCTCCTGCCAGTTGTACCCCCCGTCAACGCTGCGGCGCACAGCAATACGTGAAAACGGGAAGGGAGCATGCATCATACACTCGCGGTAGATGCACACCAGCGTACCGCCGGGTGTCATTGCCACATCAGGGAAGCACTCATAGATGTTGTCATCACGCGAGACAGTCAGTTTTATCACTTTGTACGCATCCTTTGGCTAAATGATGCACGTATCAATTCAACACCGCGGTAAACTTTCCTCCTTCATTCGCCAGGCTCTAATTACGAGCAGCAGATACCCCGGGAAGTTCCCCCTCCGGCTGCCAGAGAGGGCGGCACGCGGGGCACTCGCAGAACCCAGCATTATCGTTGATGCCAAAGGAGTACGCTTCCAGATCGGGGTCCTGGTCAAAGGCCTCGCGCGCCGCCTGCGCGGCCACCTGAACCGTGCCCGGCTC
>JALGTU010000079.1 GCA_029821195.1 Candidatus Zipacnadia bacterium | reverse complement strand
CAGTTGCTCAGTCCAGAGCAGGCCATGTGCAGTTGCCTGGACCGCGGTCGGCTGTACGGCGACGGCCTCTTTGAGACCATGCGCGCCTATTCGGGCACCATTTTCCAGCTCGACGCCCACCTGGAGCGACTGACCGCCGGCGCCAAGCAGCTCTATCTGCGTTTGCCCATGAGCACTGAGGACCTGCGGGAGGCTGTGCAGACACCCCTGGTGGCCAGTGGCTTGTCCGACGCATACGTTCGCCTGACCGTCACGCGCGGTGTGGGCGGTGCTCCGGCCGAGCTGGACGCATCTACCGCGTCGGTCACCGCCTGGGTCCGGCCATTATCGGGCTACCCCGAACAGCTTTACGCGACGGGAATGTCGGCGGTTCTGGCCAGTGCCCGGCGGAACGAGTGCTCGCCGTTGTCGAAGCTGAAGACGCTGAATTACCTGGACAGCCTTCTGGCTCGTGCTGAGGCTCAGCGAGTTGGTGCGGATGAGGCGATGTTCCTCAATACAGCAGGCCGTCTGGCCGAGACCACAGCCAGCAATCTGTTTCTCGTTGACGACAAGGGCTGCGTGCTCACCCCACCGGTAAGTGCGGGAATCCTACCCGGCATCACCCGCGCCTGTGTGCTGGCGTTGTGTGCTGCCGAAGGCATTCCGTTCTCCGAAGAGCCGCTGGATATACACCGGCTCCAGGAGGCTCAGGAGGCATTCTTGACCAATAGTCTTATGGAGATAATGCCGCTGACGCGCTTTGAGCACCGGCCCATCGGCTCCGGGGACGTCGGCCCGCTGACGGAACAACTTCAGGAGGCTTACCAGCGGCTGGTCGCCGAACAGACAACGGCCCACTGAGCACGCCATTGGTAGGGAAGGAGAAATCATGACAGTCGAGATTGATGAGTACCGACCGGGCGACGAGGCCCGCATGGCCGAGATTGCGCCCCGTGCCTTCGGGCGCTTCGCTCGCCACGGCATAGACTACACTTTGCCTCGGGATCGAGTGGAATCATACTACCGCAACGAGGTGTTGGATTTCGCCCGCCGCATGGAAAGGCAGCCGGACGACCTGGCGGCATTCGTGGCTCGTCGCGACGGCGAGCCGGTCGGATACATTGTCGTGGGTATTGACCAAGGTCGTTCGGAGCTGTTCCAGATGCGCTGGGGTATACTGCGCTCGCTGGCGGTGGACCCTGACTTGCATCACCAGGGCATTGGCACGAAGCTAATTCAGCGGGCGATGCAGTGGTTCCGCGAGAAGCGCTGCGAATGCGTGGATGTTGGTACCGATCAGAACAACATTGCGGCGATCCGCGCCTACGAGGCGGCGGGCTTCCGGATCATCTACTGCGGGATGGTCCTCTCCCAGAAGCTGGAATACTAACCGGCGCTTGCCTCACAACGCAGGAGCGATATTCGCTGGCCCTGAGCTTGTCGAAGGGTGTCGGGACTAGTGGCGGCAAAGCCCGCCATTCGCGGCAGGAGTGCCGCTCCTACCGGAGGAGCATCGTTGCGTTTGATCGGTCGTTCCCTGCCGTTATCTGTTGTTCCCTAGCCACTATCCTCCATCACCCCACGCCGGGCCCGCCCAGATGGATGCCGATGGTGGGCAGCCAGTCGTAGATGAGGAACTGAATGCGGCCGATAAGCAGGGAGATACGAGCCATCACCGTGTTGCCGAAGCCCGCGCCAAAGCCGATCATCAGGAACCATATCCCCACGCGCGACATGCCGCCCATAACCCCGCGATGGGGCAGCGAGAAGTAGAAGTAGGCCAGCGTACAGATGACACCCGCGATCATCAGGATGTTGTCCACGCCAACCCACCCCTCCGCCGTTACCAGCGGCCAGACCGGCTGCATCGTCCCGTGCATCTGCAAGAGAACTAAGCTCTGCATAGACCGGGGGATGCTCAGGCCCGCGCCCAGTCCCATCACGAAGGCAATTGGCCAGCGCGAGATCCACTCGTGGCCGCGAAGGAAGCGGCCCAAGACCATCAGACCCAGGAGGCCGGGGATGATAAGCGAGTACTTGGGGACATCCTGTCCGGCTAGTGCTGGCCGAAACAGCGGATTGATCAGTTCGGGGATCAGCACCTGGTGATAAACGATCCCCGCACCGTAGGCCGCCGAGATGCCGACGAAGATGTGCTCAGCCAGCTTGTAGACCGGGTTGTCCCCGTACAGGAAGCTGTAGATGGCCAACGTCAGTAGCGCCGCCAACCAGAGACCGATGACCTCGGTCGAAACTCCCCAGATTGCGTTTATCTCACCAGCAGCTTCAGGCATCGCTTACCTCTGTTGCCGGCGGTGGCGTCCGCTCGTGAAATAGCCGATATTCCCGAGTATCACGAAAAGGATGATCAGCAGATGGGCCACCGACTGGGCGGACATTCCCAGCAGCCCAAAGCCGGTCTGGCCGACCAGGTACTCGTATTCTGCCGCACCCTTGAGCCCGTTGAGCAAGCCCATCATCTGCCCGGTTTGCAGGAAGGGATAATAGTCAGCCGCCATTACTCCGGTTACTCCCGCCGCCAGTTTGATATCGTAGGGGTCATGGGCATAGACAATCCAGGTACCTGGCGCCGCGCTGGAGGCCAGGTCAATAATCAGCCCGATGTCGTCGTAATTGTGGACCCCTGCCATCACCGGCAGGTTCTGAGTCGAGTTGCCGCGGGCGTCTGCGGGATAAGCCCTCTTTATGTCTTCACCCATCTGCGTGACGAGCACAGCACCGCCGGTCTTGAAACCGAGGTTAACCCAGTCCACCCCCTCCTGCTTGCCCAGTTTCTCGGCGACCGGCATAATGGCGGCGTCGGCCATCTGGGGCCCGGTGACTACCAAAGTCACCGCCACCAGGCGCAGATTGCGTGAGAGAATATGATGGGCAAGCGCCAGGGCCATCGGTTGGATTTCAGGCATACTCGACGGACTATAGTCAAACGAGATCATCACCGGCGTTCGTGGCGGCAGAGCCTCAATCGCATCGAACAAGTGCTGCGTGGTCGCGGTAATCTTGCCCTGCGGTAGCATCCATCCTGTCAGGAAGGGCACGAGCACCGCCACGGCAATGATCAGAAAGATGATGCGCCTATCAAAGTAAAGCAGCTTCTCCCACATAGCCATTGGGGGCAGCATTGCGTGCGTCTAGCTGCTGCCACCTCCTCCCCCACCCAGGTGCGAGCGCTCGATGCCCAGGAGGATGCGCAAGGCCGTGGCCACCACTCCCAGCGCTACACCTAGCAGGATACCGCGTTTGGCCGCCATCCCTGGCACGCTCATTATCCACTCGCTTGCCTCGTGAAAATCAACGAAGGAGACGTAGTCGCTGATCGGCACGCGCCCCAGCATAACGATGACGGCCACCGTCAGCAGCAGCGTCGCCTCCACGCTGCGCGCGCGGAAGGTGCGGTAGGCAGCCGAGGCCATAAAGAAGGCCAGCAGCGAAAAGACCGTCGCCTCCAGGGGTGTCTGCACGTTCTTGAACAGCCAGTCGAAGCTTGTGTGGGGCTTGACACCATAGACAATTCCGAAGACGAACATTACCGCAAAGCTGATGAGCGTAACGAAGCTGTAGATGTGATCAGGACGGCGGTTGCGGATCTTATCAATGTGCGTGCGAAACAGGCTGCCCAGCCCCAGGACCAACGCAAAGGCACCGATGATCTTGACCCAGTCAAACAGCTCCAGATAACTCTGCTGGAAGAACTGGTGAGGGACGAAGAATTGTACGAGCATGAAGAACCCGGCCAGGAACCCAATTGCGATTGGTATCTGCAGCCTCATTTATATCTCCATGACTGCTCTGCCTGCTATTAGGTCTTCAGTTGTGAATCTGGAACCACGATTGGAAGCGGTCAAAGATGTCGGGCGCTATGTAATTGGCCAGCGTGGCTAATGCAACACCCGCAAGCAGCCCAGCTACGAGCACGATCTTACCGATATCCTGGCCCTTGAGCTGCGCCACCAACAGCGGATTGCGCGAGAGGTACGCACCGGCAGCGTACAACTCCTCCCCCATCAATGTATAGTCGCAAGCAGTGATAAAGAAGGGGAGTTGGGTGTCGGCATCCGTGCCCGCGATCTGGATAGCTCCGGTCATATTGCCCGTTTCGGCCAGAATCAACGCTTCGGCGAAGAAATAGCCCATAAAGAAGTTGGCCGCGGGCTTCTCCCGTACCATTATCCCGTCTACTGCCGATGTGTAGCCAAATTGACTATCAGTGATGTAGAAGATGTTCTGCGGTTCGTAGGCGTCGGGTTTGCCCGCCTCGATGTACGCCTGATGGACAATCTCCCGCTCCGCGGTCATCACCAGCGGATCGTTGCACGGCACAATAATCGGAGTCTCGTAGGCAGCTGTACGCTTGGCTAAATGTCCCAGAATCAGCATTGCGGCGATCGTGGCGATATCGCTGATGCCGCTCAGCCCCGAGATGTACAGGATAGGCCGCCCCATCTCTGTGGCCCGACCGATGGCGTCATTGACCGCTTCGAGGCCGGGAATGGGCCGAATGTACATATCCCCGCGGCGCGCGAAGTATATCGCCAGCAGGACTATGGTGTCCACATCGCGTGCTCTGGCAGGTAAACTGCACCTACCCTTATCACGTACTTCTTCCCGGGGTGCAACATGTCCAACGATAGCTCCGCGTTTTCACCCCCCTGCTGTGTCCTGATCGTCGCCATCTCGCCAGTAACATGCTCCACAACATGCACGCGGTAGCCACCCAGTTGATAGCCTTCAACCGCCTCAGCGTCCTTAGGCACTGCCCACTGCACTATCAGTCGTGTCCCGGAGCCATCTTCCTCGTCGTCCTGGACGGTGATCCGTGTCGGAGCAGGGAAATCCTCCGGCGCCGGCTCCTGCGCCACGGCCAGCGGTGCCAATAGGACTAGGGCCAGCGCCCCAAAGGCCAGTGCCAAACCGGTTTGTCGCAGCCGGCGAGTCATCATTCCTGTATCAACTCGATATTCGCCCGGGGGATGGTCAGCTCGCGGCCGTCTTCTGTCTGCACCCGCGCGACGCGTACCAGCGACTCGGTGGCGATCTGCTGAGGCTCCTCGGGCAGCGCCGTCACCGTCCCCAGCAGCCCGAAATGCGGGTCGCGGATTAGCCGAACCGGGCTGCCGACCTTCAACTCCGTGGCGGTCAACTCCGCCGGGGCCGCCTCCACATCGGGATTGGGAATGACCACTTCGGGCCGGATCACCCCGGCCCGGATCTGGGTCGCACCGTTGAGCGAAGCGTGCTGCCCTTCGTGTGCTTCCAGCAGCTTAAAGGAGCGCTGGGCCATGGGCAGTTCGCCGAAGCCTTCGGTGATGATCAGGGTCAGGCCGACCTCTTCCTGCCCGGTGATAGCCACCCCCAGGCGCTCACCGAGCAGTTCATCGAGGACGGCCGCATCAATGCCGCCGACGATCACGCCCACTGCTCCGGCCTCGCGCGCCCGCTCCAGCGCCTCCAGCGTTACCAGCGAGCCGCCCACCAGCACTTTCCCCGTACAGTCTTCGGCGATGCGCTCGGCGGTGAGCCGCTGGTCAGGACTTTCCACCATGACCGCCAGTTTGCCGCGGGCTTCGCCGCCGATGCCGATGATGCCCTGCAGCAGCGCGCCGCGGCATTCCACGATGACGCCCTCCTCGCCGAGAATCTCCACGGCGGTACCATCCACATACGCGGTAAGTTCCACGGGCAGCGACGGCCCGCGCACCAGCACCTGTCCGGTGGCCGCACTGATATTCTCAATCGTTCCGGTGGCCGGACTGCGCGAGACGGCGTGGAAAATCCCCCAGAGTGCCTTGTACTCAGCAATCGGCTCCTGTGCTTTGACCGGGTCACCTTCGGCCTTCAGCATAAGCCGGGGTACTTCGTCCCCGTTTACATTCAGGTCGTGCGCGACGTTGACGGTGTGCACGCTGCCGGGCAGTTCTGTAGCAGCGACGACGTCCTCGGCGGATACTGCCTCACTCACGGCCACCAACACTCGCCCGGGCAGCGGCAGGCGCCGCTCCTTGCGGATCGTGATTGCTTCGGTCACAGTTAGTCCCGGCATGTATGCCTGTGCCATTGTTCTCTTGACTCATCAATCCGGATACAGGTCTACGGCCTGTGCCCATGCGCCTGCTGCTTCACGACGCGCCGCCGGGTCTTCGGGCAGTTGCAGCGGCCGGCCGCGCGTGTCAATTATCAGCCCGACGACTCCGCCTTCGATCTGAGTTCTGACTGCTCGGCCCCGCCCGGCGCCCACGTCATACCGGCGCACGGGATCAACGGTCACCTCGCGGATCGTTTCCTCCGCTAGGTCAATTCGCACCAGTTGGCCGGTAGGCACCTCGATGCGCTCGCCGGTGTCGGTGAAGGTGACCGCCACGCACGTTTTGCCCGGTTGTCCCTGGCCGGCGGGGGCGATACAGGTCCCCAGGCGCACCAGGCAGTCGCGCAGAAAGACCTGCCGCGCCGCCTCGGGGTGCACCTGGGCCAGCACGCCGAGCTGGGGCATCATAAAAATGCTGTCCACCGCCAAGCGGGTTATGCCCTCGGGTGCGAACGCGTCTATAAGCAGTATCGCCGCCTGCACCCGCCGGGGGGCGTGGCTGAGCGTCCCGCCCGAGCCGACCAGCATGTCCAGGCGCATCATGTCCACGAGGGTCTGCTCGCCCGCGCGGGTTTGCTCGAAGGCCTGAGCGATATCGCGCTCCTGCTGGACGCCTTTGAGGCCGGTAGCGAGCAGCTTATGTTGCTCGAAGGCTAGCCGCAGCGCCTCGCGGGCGATCGCCTGCTCCAGCTTCAGCCCCTCCAGCCACTGGGGCACGGTCGTGGGCCGGATCATCTTGTTACGGATGCGGTTGTCCAGGTTGCTGGCGTCAATGTCGCGCTCAAGCCACCGCAGCACGTTATCGAGGCCGCTTTCCGCGACGACATTGGCCACTGAGTAGCTCATCCCCAGGTTCGCGCTTACTGTCCGGTTGAAGGTGCCGTCGAAGACGCTGAAGACGTCGGTAGTCGCCCCGCCGATATCTACCCCGATGATGTTAATCTCCTGGTCGCGGGCAATTTGCTGGATGATGTCGCCCACTGCCGCCGGAGTCGGCATAATATCGGCATCCACCCAGTCCATCAGTTCGCTATACCCCGGTGCCTGGGACATCACGTGCCGCAGGAACTCTTCTTGTATCTCGGCGCGGGCTGGGCCGAGATTCTCCTGCTCCAGGGTTGGCCGGAGGTTATCAACCATAGTAAGGGCGGAGGCCTCATCCAGGGCTTCGGCGATGCGCGGGCGGGCCTCCACATTCCCCGCGTAGATGGCGGGCAGCTTGAAGCGGGCACCCAGGCGGGTCCGGGGCTTAGCCGCGGCGACCAGCTCGGCCATCGCCACCACGCGCCGCTCTTCGCCGCCGTCCACGCCGCCGGAGATCAGGATCATGTCAGGCCGCAGTTGGCGCAGCCGCTCGATGCGCTGGTGAGGCAGGCGACCATCGTCGAGAGCCAGCACGTCCATGACTATCGCCCCCGCCCCCAGCGCGGCGCGTTGTGCACTTTCCCCGGTCATGCGCCGCACCAGCCCGACCACCGCCACCTGCAGCCCGCCGCCGGCGGAGCTGGTGGACACGTATACGTCCGTGCCCTCGGTTGGCGTCGCCGGCTGGATGAGCCGGCCGTTGTCATCCAGCAGCCGCCGGCCCGAAAGCTCTTCTACTTCGGTGATGGCGTTACGCACTCCGACGGTGACATCTTCGTAGGGCGCTTCGACAGTCGTGGGGGCTTCCCCGCGCACCTGCAGGCGATACTCATCGCCCTCCCGCGCGATCAGAATCGCCTTGGTGGTAGTCGAGCCACAGTCGGTGGCCAGGATGACGTTGATCTCTTCAAGCTTCATCGTTATGTTGCTGGGTAGTGCTGCGTCGCTTCGGCAACCGTTTCTCTTCAGCTACTTCGAGCTGGCGGATCATCCACTCGATATTCTCGCGGTCCTCGATGGCCTGGGTGAAGATCTCGTAATCTGGGAGGCGCAATATGGTCCGGATGATCGGCTCGAAGACGATGAGCGATTGAGCTGCTAGGAAGGTCAGGGGCTTGGTACTTTCCAGGACGAACAGCGCCAGCGCGGTCATCCGCCGCTGGATTATGATTCTGAGCACCTTGGCGAGGACTTTACGCTGCTGGATTCTGGCGCTGTCGCGCACTTCTGTGATCATTGTTTCGGGCTTGTCTTTCCCGGCGACAGGTGTCTGGCCAGGTAACGCAGGACTTCTTCCCGGTTGTCCTCATAATGCAGGTAGATGTCTCGGGCCAGGGTCAGGGGCCCGGGACGGACGGTGGGGCTGACCGTCACGCCGTGATCACCGTTGGGCCAGTAGGTTTTGAGGTTCTCCCAGGGCTTGGTGCGCCGCCCCCATACGCTAGCCACCGTAACGCCTTCCGCATCGAGTGTGAATTTAGACGGCATGTAGTGGCCCGATATGGCCGCGACCAACACAAGCAGGGCCAACACCGGGTAAAAAACGCCGCCATAAGTATATGCCACGCCCACGACTAAACCCACCACCACGAGGGTCACTACCACACTGAGCAGGGGGCGTTTGCGGGGCAGCCACACCCGCCAGGTCAGCGGCTGCTCAGGGCTGCTCTGGTCCGGCTGGCCCTGACTGTTTGTACTCGCCATATTCTTGACCCCGGTGCCGGCATACGTACTGATAGGCCGAGTATGCCGCAGTTGTGGCATCGCCTACAGCAGTCGCCACCTGTCGTATCACGGTGTCGCGAACGTCGCCTGCCGCGTAGATACCGGGCTGGTTGGTTTGCATATTCATATCGGTGGTGACAAATCCGTTGTTCAGCTCCAACAGATCCTGCAGCCATTCGGTGTAGGCTATTATCCCAATGGCAACGAAAAGTCCACTGACCGGCAGCAACTGCTCTTCGCCGGTCCCGGTATTGCGCAGTCGCAACTGCTCTACTTCCTCATTGCCCACGACTTCCTGCACAACTGTCTGCCACATTGGCTCGATATTGTCTCGGCTTAGAACTTGCTGAGTCAAGTACGGGTCGGCACGCAGCCGATCGCGCCGATGAATCAAATAGACCTTCTGACAGATATCGGCCAGGTAAAGGGCATCTTCCACTGCTGTATTGCCGCCCCCTACCACAGCTACCGTCTCATCCCGATACAGGAAACCGTCGCAAGTGGCGCAGTATGAGACGCCGTGCCCACGCAGTTTCTGCGCCCCGGCGACCCTCAAGGGGCGCCGAGAGGCGCCGGTGGCGACAATGACCGCTACCGTCAACCAGTCCCCGTCGCTGGTCTGCACCACCCATCGGCCATCGTCGTGCCGCTTTATTCCGGTGACCTGTTCCTGGACTATCTCGACTTCGTGGTTCTCTACCTGCTGCTGAACCCGTTGCCCCAGTTCCATACCACTGATACCCTCGGGGAAGCCCGGAAAGTTCTCTATCATAGAGACGGTCAGCAACTGGCCACCAGGAACACCATTGTTGAGTATGACCACATCAATACCATAGCGTTTGGCGTAAATCGCTGCAGTACATCCGGCCACCCCGGCACCGACGATGACTAGTTCAACTTCTGCGGCATCACTCATTAGGAACCTTGTTCACTTTCATTCGTGGAATATTACACAAGCATTGGGTTATTCCTGCTGACAATGAATTCCTCCTCCCTTTCCCAAAAATGCTGAGAGTCTTCAACAGTCCCTCTCTTATGCTTGCTTCTGCCGCCCAGCCATTGTATAGTAGATAAGAGGTAGTATCCGCCCCAGCAACCTCTGCGAAACTCGGGTGAGGTCAATTGCACGTAGCACGAGAGTTGTTGGCCCGCGCCGTATTGGCGGTTTTCGGGATGCCAATACTGTTGATCTGTGCCTATTTCGGCGGCTGGCCGTTGCTGATAGTGGTTGCGGCGGTTAGTCTGGTGGCGTTGGGTGAGTACTATTCCGCGGTACTCCGCCTCAAGATCTTCCCCGTGGTGGCCGTCGGCTACCTGGCTACTCTGACGATACTTGTGGCTACCACCTTCATGCCGTCGCCGCAGCGCGATTTTGCTGTTGTCGTGGTGTTGGTCGCGAGCGTTATCTGCACGGCCATCAGCCAGTTCGGTGCGGCAACGTACCGCGGCGCCACCGTCAACAGCGCAGTCACGCTCTTTGGCGTAGTCTACATCGGCCTGATGATGAGCTTTTTCCTGCGCCTGGGCGACTTCAATCTACCTGCGGTCCTGGGGAGTGGCGGTGGCGTCTTTGCCGCTAAGACCGGTACCATCTTGCTGGTTGTCATTCCCGTATGGACGCTCGATACCTTTGCCTTCATTGTGGGTTCGGCGTGTGGGCGGCATGCCCTCGCGCCCCGGCTCAGTCCCAAGAAAACGGTGGAGGGGGCGGTTGCCGGTTTCGTCGGCTGCGCCGGGTTGACCGTTGTTCTGGGCTGGTGGCTGCGGTTGCCGGTTACCTACAGCCTGGCGTTGGGCGTGCTTATGGGGATCGCCGCGCAGCTTGGTGATGCTGCCGAGTCCGCTATCAAGCGCGACGTGCGCATCAAGGACTTCGGCAACATCTTCGGACCTCACGGTGGGATTATTGATCGTTTCGATGGCTTGCTCTTTGCGATGCCGGTTGCCTGGTTGTACCTGACTTGGCTGTTTGGGAGCTAAGGCGCCCCGGGGGAGTCGCGATGCGCCGCCTAGTGATCTACAATCCGCGCGCTCGCCACACCCACGCTGTTCGCCTGGCGCGGGTTGCTGACGCGAAGCTCGGTCCGGTGGGTGGCTACGAGGTGCGGGTAGCGGGCAGCCCGGCCGAGGCAACTGCTCTGGCCCGGCGCGCCGCCCAGGCCGGTTATGACCAGGTCATTGCGGCGGGTGGCGACGGAACGATCAATGCCGTGGTGCAGGGCCTGGCGGGCTCGGATACGGCTTTGGGGGTTGTGCCGCTGGGTACGGGCAACGCTGCCGGGGCCAATCTTAACCTGCGCGCCGGCGATATTCCTGCGGCTATGGACCTGATGGCCCGCGGCCAGACGGCGCGCGTGGATCTGGGGCTGATCGGCGGCCGCCACTTTCTGACTATGGCCGGCGTGGGCCTGGACGGCCAGGTGGCTCACGAACTCCACGAGGCCTGGAAGCGCCGCCTGGGCAAGATCGCCTTCATCCGCCAGTTCTTTCGCTCAACGCTCAGTTACAAGTTGCGGCACTGTCACCTGGAGATAACCGGAGGCGAAGAGGACCTCGTCCTCGACGAGCCGCTGTGGGCGGTGCTGGTCTGCAATCTGCCAATCTTCACCTGGCGGGTAAGAGTAGCGCCGGAAGCGGCGGCTGATGACGGCCAGCTCGATTTCATCATCTTCCATCGGTGCAGCATCCGGCAGCTCATTTCGCTGGCTGGTGGGAACTTTCTGTTCGGGATTGACATCAGTGACAGTCCTTTTGTGACTGTTGCCCGCGGCACGCGCCTGCAGGTAAACGCTGAGCCGCCGGCCCTGTGGCAGGCCGACGGCGATGTGGGCGGGCAGACCCCGGTTTCCCTGGAAGTCGTGCCCGCCGCGCTCAATCTGATTGTGCCGTAGCTTGGCCCGGTTGCCGTGGCCGGTCCTGCTGCTACTGGCCTGTGGGCGGTGGGGGCGGGGTAGTTGGTGGTGGACTGGGTGCCCCGAAGCCACTCTCGCTCGCTTCGGCGCCGGCCAGCCCGAAGTTGTCCCGGTAGGCCAGTGCCGTGGCGATGAAGAAGATTGGACCGGTAACCAGCACGCCTACGCCGCACGCGATCGAGCCCGCCATATACAGCAGGCCGATGAGCAGCATAAACACCGACCAGCCCAGCCAGTTTTCCTTCGTCTTATCGAAACTGGCCTGGATGGCGGGCCAGAAGTCCATCCGCCGGTCCATAACCAGCGGGAAGACAAAGACGAGCAGTGCCCCGACCACTATCGCGCCAACAAAACAAGCAATGACACCAACGCTTGTGAATATCCCCACCAGCAGCCAGGCTACCAGCGCGTTGACAAAGACCTCGAACCCCTTGCCGATATCCCCCAGTTCTATGCTGCTTGTGGGATCCTGGAGCTTCTTGAAGATCATATAGTAATAACCACACAACAGCGGCCCGTACAGGATACCCCCGGTCGCACTACTGGCTGCGCCCAGGATTAGCATCACCACAACGTGCATCAGCCAGTCCTGCTTAAAGATCTCCCAGCCTTCTGATATCCATTCTCCGGTTCGAATCATTCTTCGGCCTCCTTTGGCGTGATTAGCCTGTAGATATCGTATTCGCCAGCAACCTCTCAGTATCCTCTTCTTCTCTGTAACTTGCGAACCTGCGGCAGGTCACCGCCTGCTTCTGACGAACATAGAGCTAACCGCACTTTTTGCCACACGGGTTCACTGATGAGCTTCATCTTGCGCTCAGGCAATTCTGGCCCTTGGTCGCGCCGGCTTGGCGCGGGGATGGTGATGCTGGCGCTGCTGACTGTCTGCCTGGCGCTGGCGGCCGGGCCGGCTTACGTTCTGGTCAATGGCCAGAAGCTGAGCCTGGGCGGTGTCAAGACTGCGGCGGACTGCGCTGAGGCCGTGGACATCTCCCTGGCCCCGGGCAATCTGCTCGACGTCACCGGCTATGTGATAAAGACCGGCGGCGGCGAGCCCGGCGTGGTAATCCGCAACGGTGTGGTGGTAGCGCCGGACACGGCAGTGGCGGCGGGCGACGTGGTCACCGTTGCGCCGGGGCGCGATGCGACTGAGCCGGTTGATGAGAAGGTGGAGCTGCTGCCCTGTCAGCCGATCAGTCCCGACCTGCGGCCTACGGTCCGGGCTGAGGGTATTGAGGCTTTCCGCGGGCTGCGCCGGGTGCGGTGCGGGCGGCTGAGCGGCCGCGTGGGCACGGTCGAAGTCTCCCAGATGATGCCGGTGGTGATCGCCGCCCGCCGCGCGGATGCGGCGAAGGCTGTGGCGCTGACCTTTGACGACGGTCCGCATCCCACTTACACTCCCCAGCTCCTGGACATTCTGGCGAAGAATAATGCCCGGGCTACTTTTTTCGTCTTGGGCATTTACGTTAAGAAATACCCCGACCTGGTTCGCCGCATGCTCCGGGAGGGCCACGAGGTCGGCATTCACAGTTGGGCGCACGCCAACTTCACGCGGATCTCCAGCGCGGCGGCGGGTGAGGACATTGCCCGCTGCCAGCGGCTGCTGCAGTCCCTCGGCGACGGCCCTGTTTCACTGAATTGGTTCCGCCCGCCGTACGGTGCGAAGAACGCCACGGTCGAGCAGGTGGTAAAGGCCGCCGGGTTGCGGGTGGCGATGTGGTCGGTTGACCCCCAGGACTGGCGCCAGCCGGGCAGCGATGTTATCTATCAGCGTGTAGTCAAGCGCGTGCACTCCGGGGCGGTGGTCCTTTTCCACGACGGTCCGGCCAACCGCGCGGGCACCGTCAAGGCGGTGCGCCGACTGGTTCCCGCTCTGCAAAAGAAAGGCTACCGGCTGGTCACTATATCGGCGCTGTTCGGCCTGGTGCCCGTCTTCACGGGCGAGGTTTATCTGGGCGTAGGCTCTAACTGCATTCATTTAGCGCCGGCTGCGCAGGAGATGCGCGTGATCATTGACGGCGAGGGGATCGAGCCTGCCCATCCTTTGCTCGTGGGCGACGGCCAGTTGCTGTTGCCGCTGGACCCGATCATCGAGCGACTGGGTGCCTCCTACGAATGGGATCAAGAGCACCAGGTGGTGACGATCTCGGGCCGGCGCGGCACGCTCACGCTGCGCTTGAACAGCCACCAGGCCGAGAAGGACGGCCGCCCGGTGAGCTTGCGCATCCCGCCGGTGCTGTTCAAGGATGCCGCCTTCATACCATTGTGGGCGGTAGCCAACATCACCGGTGCCCAAGTCCGCTATGATCCCGCCGAGGCCGTGCTGGAGCTGGATTCTTTGGTGACGGCCCGCGTGATCTTGCTGCAACTTCCTGCCGGACTGGGTTGGCACCAGTCGGCGGGGCGCGAGCTGGCCAGCCGGCTGGGTGAGTAACCGGTGTGCCGGGCTTTTCGGCCCGGTCATCTCGCCAATCGTCGCAAGTTGTGCTATACTACGGCCAAACTAGCGACAATCTCAGGCGAATGTTCGCGCGGTACTCTTGCGCCCGAGGCACTGTTAAGGCGACCAAATGAACGAAACTGATGCGCCAGATGGGCAGACAGAAATTATCCGGTGCCGGTACGCCATCGTCGGCTCGGGGATCGCGGGACTGTGGACGGCACTGCACCTGGCCGAGCACGGGCCGATAGCAGTCATCACCAAGAGCAACGTCCGGGAGAGCAGCACCCAGTATGCTCAGGGCGGCATTGCTGTCTCCCTGCCCCCGACTGACAGCCCCGAGCTGCACGAGCAGGACACCCTGGAAGCCGGCGCGGGCTTATGTGACGAGCCGGCGGTGGAGGTCCTCACCCAGGAGGGCCCGGCGGTTGTCGAGGAGCTCATTGGGTATGGGGCGCTATTTGATCGTGAGAACGGCCAGTTGGCCTACGGGCGAGAGGCTGCGCATGGCACGAGCCGGATACTTCACGCCCATGGGGATGCGACTGGCGAAGAGGTCGAGCGTACCGCCTACGAGGCGACCCGGGACAAGCCGAACGTTGACGTCTACGAGACGACCGCTGCGGGGGAGTTGCTGATCGTTGACGGCGAGTGCCTCGGCGTGCAAGCCGTAGATATCCGCGAGGGGCGGCTGGTGCGCTTTATTGCTGATGCTATCCTGACCGCCACGGGCGGCGTGGGCAGTCTCTACCGGTATTCGACCAATCCCCCGGTCGCCACCGCTGACGGCATCGGCATGGCCTTCCGGGCGGGAGCAGCCCTTCAGGACCTGGAGTTTGTCCAGTTTCATCCCACCGCATTGGCTGCCGAAGGCTATCCCAAGTTCCTGATCTCGGAGGCAGTCCGCGGTGAGGGCGCCCGGCTCCTTAATCCCGAAGGTCAGCAGTTCATGGATCGTTATGATCGCCGGGCGGAGCTGGCGCCGCGCGATATCGTCGCTCGTGCGGTCTACGCGGAGATGATGTCCGCTGCGAGCGATCACGCCTACCTCGATTTCACGCCCATCGGCACGGCGCGGATGCAGAGGCGCTTTCCCGGTATCCTCGAAGAGCTGCACCAGCGCGGCTTCCAGCCCGAGCGGGAGCCGGTTCCCATCACGCCGGTGGCCCACTATATGATGGGCGGCATCGCCACGGACTTGCACGGCCACACTAACATTGCCCGGCTGTTCGCCTGTGGCGAGTGTGCCTGTTACGGTGTTCACGGCGCTAATCGGCTGGCGTCCAACTCGCTGCTCGATGGCCTGGTTTTCGGCAAGCGCTCGGCGGTGGCGATGGCCGAGATGGGGTTGCTCTCCGCCGATGCCCAGCGCCGCGCCGCCGGGCATAACCAGGTGGGGGTATATGCGGCGCCTGCCGAGTTGAAGCAGCTCATCCCGGATTTGATGTGGGAGCGAGTTGGCATTATCCGCACTGATGATGATCTGGCCCAGGCCAGGCGCCAGTTGGCACAGTGGGCGGAGCAGGTCGAACTCGCTAGCCAACCGACGCTGGCCGAGCTGGAGGCGGCCAACATGTGCCAGGCGGCGATGCTGATGGCGACGGCGGCTTTGCACCGCACCGAGAGCCGCGGGGCGCATTACCGCACCGACTTCCCCGACATCAGCAAGCAATGGCGCAAGCACGTTATTCTACGCAGACGCCCCAGCGGCGAACTGATCATCTCTGATCGTCCGGTAGACACGGCGGCGGCATCCTGAGCCGAGAGTCTCCCCCAGCTCGTCCGGAGGAGCCGGCCATGGCCCGATGTCCGAATTGCGGAGTGGAAGTTGACAGCGCCGACAGCTTCTGCCGAGCCTGCGGAGCCCCCTTGGCCGAGGCCGGGGGGCCGATGCGTTCGGCGACTGTCGAGCAGCTCATCCACGAATACCGCGAGCAGATTGCTCAGCATCCTGACGACGACAGTGCCCGCTACGCCCTGGGCCTGGCTTATCTCTATCATGGCTCGCTTGCGCTGGCTCGTGAACAGTTCGAGCAGGTCATTCGCCTGGCTCCGGACTTTGCTGATGCCTATGCCAAACTTGCCATCACCTGCAGCCGGCTGGGCCAGGTCGAGCAGGCCCGCGAGGCCGTAGCCCAGGCCCAGAGCATTGCCCCAGCCAATCAGGAATACCGCGACATTGCCGACAAGCTCAACCAACTCGGTTAGCCGGCATTATTCACGAAGATAAAAGGGCTGAGGCTTCGAAAGATGTGCAGGTGCCCCTCAAGAACCATGGACAGCAGTTCACAGTTCGTCATGATCAGCGACACGACGCAACTATCAACTCCGTTACGCAACTTTCAAAGTTTTTGCCGGAAGGGTGTGGGAAACCGGCTT
>JALGTU010000229.1 GCA_029821195.1 Candidatus Zipacnadia bacterium | reverse complement strand
GGCCCACTCTGCGGCCTCGAATGCGGCCGGGGAAAGGTACCCCAGGGACGAGTGCAGCCGCTGCCGGTTGTAGAAGACTTCGATGTACTCGAACACCTTCCTGTGCGCTTGCTGGCGGCGGGGCCGGAGCCGATGCAGGTCCAGCTCGCACTTGAGCGTGCCGAAGAAACTCTCACCGGGGGCGTTGTCCCAGCAGTCACCCTTGCGGGACATGCTGGGTACCATCCCCTGCTCGTTCAGCGCGCTCTGGTAGTCACCGCAGGCGTACTGAACGCCGCGGTCCGAATGGTGGATCAGCCCTGGGGCGGGCCGGCGCTGGGCGATCGCCATCTCCAACGCGCGCAAGGTCAGGCTGCGCTCCAGGGTGGACTGCATCGCCCAGCCCACGATCCGCCGGGAGTACAAGTCCATCACCGTCGCCAGATACTCCCACCCCTCCTCACAGGCCAGGTAGGTGATATCGCTCACCCACACCTGGTCGGGGGCCGCGGCGGTGAAGTTGCGCGCCAGCAGATTCGGCGCCACCGGGAAGCTGTGGCGGGAGTTCGTGGTAGCCTTGAACTTGCGCCTGCGAAGCCCACAGAGGCCTTCCTGGCGCATCAGGCGAGCCACTCGATTGCGGGAGCAGGTGATGCCCTCTCGTCGCAGCTGGACGTGAATGCGCCGCCGCCCATAGGTCTTGTGGCTGCGCCGATGCGCCGCCCTGATCTGCACCACCAGCGTCCGATTGCCGCGCTGGCGCGGACTCTCGGGCCGGCTCAGCCAGGCATAGAACCCGCTGCTCGCCACCTGCATCACGCGGCACAGAATCGTGATCGGGAACTGCTTGGCGTGCTCGCGCACGAACCGGTATCTCACGGCAGTTCCTTCGAGAAGATACCGACCGCTTTTTTTAGGATGTCCCGCTCCATGGTGACCCGCCGGACCTCTCGCCGCAGCCGGATCAGCTCGTCGTGCTCCTCCGGCGTCATTCGCTTCGCGCCCGCGCTCTCACCGTACAGGCTCATCCACCGCCGCAGCACCGTCTCATGCAGGTCCAGCTCGCGGGCCACCTGCGCCACCGGCGTGTCCCCGCGTTCGGCCAGCCTCACCGCCTCCAGCTTGAACTCGTTCGTGAACTTCCGTCGCTTTCCCATCTCTCACCTCGATTCACCGCCTCCAGCTTGAACTCGTTCGTGAACTTCCGTCGCTTTCCCATCTCTCACCTCGATTCTGTTATACCGTCCATGCTATCGAGGTGTCCACCAAATCGGGGCCGGCCCACCTTCTCTCTCCCCACTCAAACTGGGTAACCGTGAGCCGAGTTACTTCCTACTTCCCGACAGCCAGCCCCACCACAGGCCCTGCCATCAGCAGTCCGGCCTGCGGGTAGATGCCCAGCAGCACAACAGCGAGCGACAAGGCAACCGCCAATACCGCTCGCACCCCTCGTAACGTACCCGTCCGGTATGTGCTCAGTGCCCAGAAAGCAGGGACGAGAGCGACCACCGTCCCTGCCGCCGCCACCACCATCAACCATTCCCAGCCAACGGAGAGCAGCGCCCGGTAAACCAGAACCTTCCCGTGGAAGCCGACTGTCGGCGGGAGACCCACCAGGCTGATCCAGGCCCCAAAGACGGCTACTGATCCCAGCGGGGACCGCCCCCCCTCGTCATCAGCTTTGCCGGACATGCCGACGCTGCCCAGACCGGCGGCCAGAAGCACTGCCAGCAGTTGGAAGATGGCGGCTCGCAGCCCCTCGGCCTCGGGAACGCGCACCGCGGCGGCCAGCGCCAGTAGAGAATAGCCCATGCCCGCGATGACGATCCACGCGAAGCTCCGAGCCGCGGCCACGCCTGGGGCAGATTCCTCGGCGTCTGCGGCGCGCCCGCGCGGCCAGGCCGCCCAGAGAGTGGCTCCCAGCAGGAGGACTGCGCCGCCCGCGGCAAGCCCAGTAGATGCAGTTGTGCCGATCACAGGCAAGTCGCTCATGGCGAAGCAGAGAACCCAGTTCTGGAAATGGAGAGGACGCTACGCAAAACCGTCTGCGTCCAGTCGCTGAACGGCCCAGGGCTGAAGCCAAAAGCGAGGAGAGCTGCAATCCCAAGGAACAAGCTGGCAGAAAGCCAGACGGATTGCCAGCGAGCACTGGACGGCAACTCGTGTCGCACGCAGGCTCGCCTGAGAGCGTTGAGGACGGCCGCAGCGATGACGAGGTCAGCGCCGACGACCACGATGGCGAACCAGAGCCGCCCATCATGCACCAGCCCCGGAACCAGCAGCCTCTGGACCTGAAAGCCCGGCAATGCGGGCGCTCCAGCGAGGGAGAGCCCTCCAACAAAGAACGCGAAGATCGGGAGGGCTCCTGTTCGCAGCAGTCCCTTCAGATCGGACATCGAATCGGTGCCAAAACGCGCGCGGAGAACACAGGCCCCGCTCCAAGCGACGGCGAGGGCAGCAGGAGCTGCCAGCAGGTGGATTACCGCAGCCTGGAACAAACCCGGCGGCGCCGTAGGGCTGACGGCCGCGCCCATCGCTATCAGCAGCAGCCCCGACTGGGCAACCGTCAGCCAGGCCACGAGCTGGAGCAGACTCGGAGCCATCCAGGCCCGTATCGCACCCCACCAGAGGCTCGCGACGCCGAGCAACAGAGAGACCGGGGCGAGAGCTGGCACCAGCGAAACGACCATGGTGCCGGGAAGCAGGCGCAGCAGAGACGCGCCCCCTGCCAGCGGCAGCAGCAGGGCCGGTGCCAGTGCCATTCGAGGAGCGCCGCGGCTCAGGTCCGGGAGCCAGCCATGGGCCGGCACAGACGCGATCTTGGGCAGTACGCCAAGCAGCACAAGGAGCGCGATCGTCCGCAGGGCTTCGGGCGCTGCTGTCACCAACAGGAGCGGAAGCGCAGTGGTGGACGTCTCCCCGCATTCCCGCCACATCAGAAGCACGGCCCCCAACGTAAGCAGACCCCCCACATGCGCCGCCGCCAGCAGCCCGTTGCCCTCGTCGCGGTTGTCCAGCGCCACCAGGAGCCAGAGAAAAACGACGGTGAACTCCAGAAAGAAGAACAGAACGACCGTGTCCGCACTGAGGCATGATGCCGCGGCGCTTCCCTGCGCGCCGAGCAGCAGCGCCGCCCGGCAGTGTGAGGATGACAGTGCGGGCAGCCCTGCCAGATAGAGGTGTACGAGCACACCCAGGCCGAAGACTGTGATTACGAGGGGCACCGAAAGGGCATCCGCCTGGAACCGAAGCTGGTATAGGTCACTCGTCCACCAGTAGTTCGCCGCGATGGAGGCGCCGCCCAGAACCCTGGGAAGTCGCGAAATCCCCAGTATTACTCCCATGACTGA
>JALGTU010000078.1 GCA_029821195.1 Candidatus Zipacnadia bacterium | reverse complement strand
ATGAGACCCGGCTACGCATCCGCCCCCCTGTAGTAATCATTGCTTGCATTATCTCGGGCACTCCGTGTCCTTTAGCTTCTTCGGCCACGAAATAGATAAGTGGGCCAACCAGTAACCCCCCTACGGCAGGCGCGAGTATAACATAGTATTCTCCAATAAACCCCAATAGTTGCTGGCTGTAAACAAAGAACAGGTGGTGGAACCCTATTAGCATCAGTTTGGTGAGGGCTACGCCAATTCCTGCCAAGAGCCCGACGAGGATACCCAGCCCCAGTAGCACCGACGGCTCAGAGATCCGCGAGCGCATAAACAGGCGTTCGAGGGCCGCAATTATGTTCTTCGCTGGAGCATTACGAACAGACTTGGAGGTGGTGGCTTGCTCAGGCATCGAACTTCACTGGTTGGGTTCTGGCCGAAGGTCCGGGGGCTGCTTGTTCAGCCAACGCTCGGTTCGATGAGCCCGTAGTCGCCGTCGCGGCGGCGGTATACCACGCCGACCTGCTCAGTCTCCCCGTTGAAGAAGACGAAGAAGTCGTGCCCGAGCATCTCCATCTGCAGGACGGCCTCCTCCGGACTCATCGGCTTGAGCACGTGACTCTTGGTTCGGACTATTCTCACTTCGTCCAGTTGTTGTGGTGCTGCTGCGGCGGAGTCCCCGGTCTCTCCCGACTCCGATTCCGGGTTATCTACGCTGCCCGGCCGGGTCTGTCGCCCCCGGCTGTACAGTTTACCCTTGTACTTGCGGATTTGCCGCTCCACCCGCTCGAGGGCCTTATCGAAACTCGACAGCGCGTCAGGGGAACGGTCTTCGGCGCGGATCAGCGTACCGTCGGCGTTAACCGTGATTTCCACGGTCATCAGGTGGCGTTGCTGCGAAACGGCGATTCTGACGTCGGCTATCCGCTCAAAATACTGGCTTAGTCCTTCGATACGTGGATCGGCATGTCGGCGAAAGGCATCAGTAATCTCAGTGTTACGTCCCTGGTAATTCACTAGCATCTAAGCACCAAATCCTCTGTCGTAAGCTCCCTTGCTGGTGCGCCGTGTTGGCGCGCCGGCCAGTTGAAGTTGTCAGTTCACGGGGCAAGCAGATTGCGATGGGGCGCCTAACGGCCAGGTTGGCTAGCCCGTGGCTACCACTGCCAGGCCCCTTCGTCTTGCTCTGGCTCTGGTTCTTGCTCTGGTGCTGGCGCTGTACTTTCCTCGGCGGCTTCTTCCGGCGGCCCGCCCACCCGTGTGACATTCTCAGCCTGGGGGCCGCGCTCGCTCTCGGCTATCTCGAACTCCACCAGTTCCCCGTCATTGAGGGTCTTGAAGCCTTCCATGTTGATAGCCGAGTAGTGGACGAAGACGTCCTCGCCAGCATCTTGCTCGATAAAGCCGTAGCCCTTTCGAGGATCGAACCACTTGATTCTCCCTTGCAAGCGCAAAACATTCGCCTCCCTAAGGGCACTCGTATACGCATCAACTTTACCTTATTCCAAATAGCACATTATGTCAACTAGGCGGCCCAGTACCAGGGCTGGGCAGTGCCCGGATTCAGTCGGCCAGGGCGGCAGCCCGAACCGCGTTGGCCCGCCGGAAGTAATCGTCGCGTCGCTCCAGCCCGAACTCGTCAATTACGTCTTCAATATCCAGCCCTTCGCGCTCGCAGCCGACGGCGTAGTGGCCTTCAGGGCTGACGAAATCGAAGGTCAGATCAGACCCGTACTTCTGGAGCATTTCGTCCATTTTATCCCAGTTGAAGTCCATATGTAGGAGGCGCCGGTTCAGGTTGATATCGCGGGCGACCACCGGCTGGGTGAAATAGGACTCCGTCAACTGGCGCCCGGTCAAGTCAACTATCTGGCCCAGGTCGGTCATGATGGCAGAGACAATGTAGCAGCCCAGCTCAAAAGCCCACGCTCTGACTTGCAGGCCCCCCCGGTACGCCGAGGAGAAGAAGATCACCTCGGCACCATTCGTCTTAAGCCCGGTCATAATATCGCGAAAGTTGAGGTCGTAGCATATCGCCATCCCGATCTTGCCGAAGTCGGTATCGAACACGGGCGCGTCGGTGCCCGGTCTTATGCCCCCTTCAATCTCGGTCACGGTCGGGTGCATCTTGTGATAGATGCCGCTGATCTCCCCGTCTCGGTCAATGAGCACGGCCGCATTAAAGACCTGGTCGCCCTCTTGTGCATACAGCGGCCAGATCAGATACATACCCAGCTTCTTGGCCTCTGTCATCATTCGCTGCGTGGTGGGCCCGGGCAGTTCCTCGGCGGCCTCCGCTTGCTGCTTTTCCGAACCTATTTGCGGATAGATCTCCGGGAACGCGAGAATGTCGGCACCCATTTGGCGGGCGCGCCTGGCGTAGTGGGCCGCCTCATTGAGCAGTTGATCCATATCGGTGTCGGGAGAGAAGCTGGGTTTTGTGGAAACGCTGGCGACAGTCACGTGCCGGGACATCACGGTTGCCTCCTCAATAGTGGTAGTATTCGCCGCATCTATTCCGCTTCGCCTGGCGCCTCTCCTTCCCCGGCGTTTTCTGGCGTCCGCGGATTTGCTGGCGGCGAAGAAGGTGTGATAAGCTGGACGGAGAATACCATTCCAGCTTCACTCTGTGCTGGAGGTAATTGAGCGATGGGCAAAGAGCCAGTAATACGCCACGAAATGGACACCGAGTTGGTCCGTGAGACCTGCGGGGGCAGCCGCCGTATCATCACTGCTCAGGACGGCAGCAAGAGCAGTATGCACATCGTCAGCATCGCGGACTCCAAGATGCACTACCACAACGAAATCGAAGAGATCTACTATATCCTGGCCGGCTGGGGTTATATGAATATCAACGGCAAGGATTACGAGGTCTATCCGGGAACGGCCATCTACATCCCGGCGGGGGCCGTACACGGTGGGCGGGGCGGCTTTGTTACCATGGTAGTCTGCACCCCTGCCTTCGACCCGGACGACCAGTTTGTTGTCGCGGAGTCGTCCGTGGGCTACGAGCATGTTGACAGAGGCTGAACGTATAGTTAAGCCCTCGGCGCAGTTGTCGAGAGCACCCAGACAGTACTAAAGAAAGGGAGTTGTCGTGTTATGAAGCTGATGATGTTCGCCAAGAGTTTGCAGGAGTATTCCATCGAGGAGGCCGGACGGGCCCTGCAGGGCCTGGGTATCCCGGGGATGGACTTGACGGTTCGCTCCAACGGTTACGTCCAGCGCGAGGACGTGAAGGAGGGGCTGCCTGCTGCGGTGGCAACGCTCGAGCAGGTTGGCATCGAGGTGCCGATGTTGACCACCGACATTACCTCGGCCGACGAGGACCATGTCGAGGACGTTTTTGCCACGGCTGCTGAGTGCGGCGTGCAGTGGATCAAGTTGGGCTACTGGCATTACGAGGGCTTTGGCACTCTGGAAAAGAGCGTCTATGAGGCCCAGGCCAAGATGGTTGACCTGGAGGCGATCGCCAAGCAATACGGGGTATGGGCCGGGCTGCATATCCATTCCGGCGATGATGTGACTGCTAATGGCGCGGTGGTCTGGGAGATCCTGCGCGGCCGTAATCCCGAGCATGTTGGTGCCTACATTGACCCGGGCCACATGGTCGTCGAGGGTGCACGCTCGGGTTGGAAGCTGTGCATGGACCTGCTGGGGCCCTGGATCAAGCTGGTCGCCATCAAAGATGTGAGGTTCGAGCACAATCCGACGGACGACAATCCCAAGAACTTCGACCTGAAGCTCGTCCCGCTGGCCGAGGGGATGGTGCAGTGGGCGGAGGTATTCGAGCTACTGGCGGGCACTGGCTTTGACGGGGGCATCATCATGCACAGCGAGTATAAGGGCGGATATAGCTTCCGTTGTCTGAATACCGACGAAGTTGTCGAGCAGACGCGCGAGGATATGGCCTACCTGCGGCCGATTCTAGAGCAGTACTGGCCGGTCTAGACAAAACGGCCAGCCGGGTTACAGCAATACCACTCAAGTTGCCCTCTGGCCAAACCAGCCGGGGGCACTAAGGAGGTCGTGTTGATGCCTAAACCACTGCGCGTAGGACTGATCGGCGCCGGCAGCATTGCCCAGGCTCATATGCAAGGCTGGCAGGAGAACGCTCATGCCCAGGTAGTAGCGATCTGCGATATCAGCCGCCCGGCCCGGGAGGGCACCGCCGAGCGCTGGGGCGTGAGTCCAGGGGCTCTGTTCGAAGACTACCGCAAGATGCTCAAGCAGGTTGAGCTTGATGCGGTGGATATTTGCACCCCCAATTCCTACCACCGGGCGCCGACAATCGCGGCGTTCCGGGCGGGCTGTCACGTGCTGGTGGAAAAGCCGGTGGCAACTTCGGCCAGCGATTGCCGCCGAATGATCACCGCCGGAAAGAAGGCCAGGCGGCTGCTGATGGTCGCCCAGGTTATGCGCTTTGGTTCCGAGGGCCAAACGCTGCGTCGCTGGGTAGACGCGGGCCTGGTTGGCGACATCTACTGGGGCCACTGCACGCTTCTGCGCCCGCGCGGGGTACCAGCGTGGGGCAAATTCATTGATGCCGAGGCGTCGGCGGGCGGCCCGTGTTACGACCTCGGCGTCCATATTCTGGATATGGCGCTATGGCTGATGGACTTCCCCGAGCCTGTCACCGTCAGTGCCGGCACCTACCTCAAGCTCGCCAACAGGCGAACGCTAATGAAGCATAATCCGCGCAAGTACACTGTGCCCGAAGATATGGCGGCGGGCCTTATTAGATTCAAGAACGGCGCTACGCTCTCGGTCCAGACCAGTTGGGCGCTGAATGTCACCGAGGAGACCGCCCGGCGCAACATCGTCCTGTGCGGGACCAAGGGCGGACTGCAGTACTCGCCGCCGACTCTCGTCAATGAGCAGGAGGGCATGCTGGTCAACTACACGCCACAGATTGGCGCGCCGGTGGGCGAGAATGGCTTTGTTGACGAGATAGATGCCTTTGTCGAGGCGATCCGCCAGGGCCAGCCCTCGCCGGTACCTGGCGAGCAGGCGCTGATAACCCAGCGTATCCTGGACGGCATCTACGCCTCCGGCGCGGCCGGCCGGGAAGTCGAGGTCTAGGCATCGCTCGTCACTGCGCTGTGCGGGACGTGGGCCGTCGGTACAAGGAGCTGATGGGAATGCTGGGCCGATTGGTCAGGCTTATGCTGTTGATAACTGTCTGCGTTATGGTTGGTGCTTTGGGCAGAAGCGCTGCCGAGAAAGAATGGCCGTTTCTGGGCGACGCTGATCCCAGCCCGTATGACATCGGCAAGCGCAAGCCCCAGCCCGAGCCGCCGCAGCCGTCCGAAGAGCCGGGCCGGCCGGTGCCGGTACGTGCGGCGCTGGTCATTGATGGTAAGCCCAACGCGGCCATTGTCCTGGCCGACAGGCCCACTCGCAGCGCCCGGATCGCTGCTGCGGAGTTGCGCGAACACCTGCGCTTGATGAGCGGGGCCAAGCTGCCCACTGTCCCCGCCGACGAGCTGCCCGTCGGCGTGATCCCGATATACGTGGGGGAGAGCGCCGCCACCCGCGAGATGGGGCTGACTAGCTCTGACTTTGCTCCCCAGGAGTACCTGGTACGGGTTACCGACGACATGGTTGTACTGATCGGCCGCGATGACCCGGACTTCGGTCAGATAGACTACGAGAAGTTGGGCGCCTGGGATGGTTTCAACTTCCAGAGGCCCTTTTATCGTCTGGGCACCCTGCATGCTGCCTACGACCTGCTGGAGAGCTATGGCGTGCGCTGGTATATGGTCACTGATGTGGGCCGAGTCGTCCCCGAGATGCACACGATTCCGCTCAAGCCGATGGAACTGCGTAACCGCCCCTGGACGCTATATCGCAATACCAGCAAGAATGGCTGGCAGGCCCTCGACGAGATGCCCGTGCCCAATGAGGTGCCCCAGCGTGTCTCGCGGCGGGACGAGAACCTGCATGTGCTGCGTACGCGTTTGGGCGGAGAGCCGTATGGGGTAGGTCACTCCGTCTGGCGCTACTACCGGCGCTTCGGCGAGGAGCATCCGGAGTGGTTTGTCGGGGGCAATGCTGGCCCGGGTATTCAGTTGCGCTATGATAATCCGGAGGTCGCGGCGCAAGTAGTGGAGGACGCTGCGACGTTTTTCGGTTGGCCCTTCCAGAAGCGCAGGTTTGGCCGCCGCGACGAGGGATTCGTGGCGGCGATGGTCTCAGCAGGCGACAACTTTGCGGTTGTGCCGGATGACAACCGCAATTACGGGGAGAATACCAATCCGCCGCTGCAGCCCGAGCGCAGTGGCCGGGGCTTCGGCACGGGTCGCGCCAGCAACTATATCTTCACCTTCGTTAACAAGGTAGCTCGAGAGGTGGCCAAGGTCCATCCTGAGAAGTGGATTGCGAGTATTGCGTACGCCGATACCTTCGAGCCACCGGATTTTGCCATGGAGCCGAACGTGACGGTTACGGTCTGCATGGCCGATGGGTGGGCGGATGACAGTTATGGCATGGAGATGCTCCGGGAATGGCGCCCGCGCGTCAGCCGCCTCACCACCTGGGAATACTACATTGATGGCCTGGATGTCTTCCCCCGCGTCCGTCCTCACGCTATCGCCAATTACATCAAACAGCTTGAGGCTCTAAGCGTGGACGGCCTCTACGCTGAGATGCCCAGTTGCCCAGGCATCGCTAATATCCTGCCCGGACTGTATCATCTCAACCACTACGTGACCTACCGGATGCTGCGTGAACGCGCTGTAGATATTGATAAGCTGCTCGACGAGTACTATACGCTCTTCTATGGCCCGGCCGCTGCGCCGATGGCCCACTTCTGGGCGACGATCGAGAACGCCTGGGATGATCCGGCGTACCAGACCTCGGATTTGGGCAAACTGGCCAAGTACTGGAAAGTCCTGGCCTCGGCCGAGCGTATGAAGTCCCTACGGGATGACATCAAGCAGGCGAAGCAACTGGCGCCGGACGACCCCTACAAGACCCGAATTGAAGTAATCGAGCGGTCAGCCTTGGGAGCGCTGGAGCAGCGGCGCAATGAGTACTTGCGGGTCGAGGCCATCCCCCTGCCGACCCTGACGGCACCCAAAACCGCCCTCAAGCCGGTGCTGGACGGCAAGCTCGACGATGAAATCTGGCAGCAGGCCGCGGTGACCAAGCCGTTCACGGACCTCTATGGCAATCCGCTGGACTGGAAAACGGTCGCCAGGGTCACCTACGACGCTGATAACCTCTATATTGCCTTGCACGCGGAGGAGCCGTTGATGGACAAGCAGCGGCTCAATCAACGTGTCTACTCCAGCAGCGTATGCACCGACGCCTGTTTTGAGCTGTTCATCGAGCCGGGGCGGAAGATGAAAGATTACCTCCAGATCATAATCAACGCCAACGGGCTGGTGTGGTGCCAGTGGAGGGGCAAGTATGGCCGCCACCAGCAGCCCCATATTTCCGAATATGGCATTGAGGGTGCCGCCTGGCGCGGCGCTGATGAATGGAGCGCGGAGGTCCTCGTGCCGCTGGGCATCTTCGAGGAGTCGTCGGCTTCGGGCCAGGAATGGGGCCTAGGGCTGTATCGTAGTCGCTACGTGAATCTGAGCGGCCAGGACCCTCGCCGATATAGCGGCTGGTCGCCGACCTTCCGCATAAGCTATCACGTCAAGGAGCGCTTCGGCGTCCTGCGCTTCGGCGAGTGACACCGGCCGCTGCCGTTTACGCGTTTATCCTCTCCCGAATCGCCAGGATCTGCGCCAGCGTCTGCGCCGTCGGTCCCGTCGGCTTGTACTCCAGCCCGATGTAGCCCTCGTAGCCCATCTCCGAAATTGCCGCGAGCACGTTGGCATAGTTGATTTCGCCGGTGCCTGGTTCGTGGCGGCCGGGGACATCGGCGGCGTGGAAGTGGCCGAGCAGCTCAGCGTGGTCGGTGATATTGGCGATCAGGTTCCCCTCGGTGACCTGCTGGTGGTAGATATCGTAGAGCAGCTTCACCGCTGGGCTGCCGACTTGCTCGACGATCTCGAAGCCTTCGATGCTGGAGGTAAGGAAGTAGCCCGGGTGGTCCACGAGGACGTTGAGCGGCTCGAGCACCAGGGTTACTCCGGCGGCTTCGGCGATAGGAGCGGCCGTCTTCAGGCAGGCCACCACGCCGGCGTGGGCCTGGTTGCGATAGGCGTAGTCCTCGATGTTGCCGGTGACGCAGATCAGCGTCTTACAGTCCACTGTCTGTGCCGCCGCTATTGCCTGCTCAGTCGCCTCGGCGAATTTGTCGGCGAGGCTGTGGTCCAGCATGCCCTCGGGGGCTTCCACCGCCATTGCCGATACCGGCAACCCCGCCTGCTGGCAGGCGGTAGCGATGGCGTCCAGGTCCTTGTTTGAGTACCCCCAGAACTCGACGGCGTCCAGGCCGGCTTCGGCGCAGGCCGGTATGCGTGCGCTGAACTCCTCGATCTCGGCGAAGAGCATTTCGATACATCCGGAGAGCTTGATCATGGCTATACCTCGTTCCCGATTGAGATGTACTGTCGGCGTTTACTACATTAACCCCAGCGAATTGCCGGTATGGCCGGCGAAGTAGTCAATAATCAGCCACAGTCCTTTGCATGTGAACTGCCCGCATATCAGGCCCAGGAAGACCGGCCGCAGTACATCGTAGCCTTTGAGCCCCCCGTAGCGCAGGATGGTACTTTTAATGAGCCAGGCGAGCAGCGGGCTGAACCAGATCCAGTTGAGCACCCAGTGGGTGGCGATGGTAAGCCCGATGGGATGGAAGGGCCAGTTCGAGTAGCGGAAGCGCATTGCGGCCAGCGCCAGGTAGATGCCGGCGCCGAGCATTTGCACCATCAGCGGTGCTACTGACCAGTCCGGCGGTGCCTCCAGGTAGGGGCCCGCCCACCGCGTGGCGGGATATTGCGCGGGCCAGGCGAACAGCCCGTGGGCCAGGTTTATGCCGCCCTCCCGGTAAGCGACGTCCACCTGCAGCCACGTAGCGCTGACGATGGCCAGCACCGCCGCCGCCACCAGTCCTATCACCAGCAACCGCTGGCCGCCTTTGATCTTTTCCGCCATTTTCAGACTGTGGGCGGCTGAGCCGAATGTGGACGTTTGCCGCTCGACTGTCCAGGTATATGCGAGCATCAGCGCGACGATGCCCCGGTTGCCCAGTACTTCATAGCCTAGCCATCCCGATACCGCATGGGGCGGATATATCGGCGACTGGGCCACCGACATCCCGGTTTCCACCACCACCCGAGTCATAACGATATAGACAATCAGGAAGGCGATAACCAGCAATACCGCGGCAATGACGGGCAATCCGCTCGCCGCCAGCCACAAGACCATTACCACCAATCCGGCCACCAGCCCCCAAAAGGCCAGGCGTAGCGACATAGCCTCCCCGCTGTCCGCTTCGGACTCGCGGCCGGTGATTACTCGCCGGACAAAGGCAAAATGGCGGCGGGCCACCCACATGGTGCTGCCCATCATCCCGATCATCGCGCCGAAGGTCAGGTTTCCCCACAGCCCCCCGTTCCGATCCAGCCCAGGGTTACTCAGGGGCAGTCCCAGTACCCTTTGCAGAATCCGCAGGAGCATGGTTACCATGAACCAGAACCAGACGCTGAAGCTGGCTTCGAGCGGCACCAGGTAGTAGAACCCCACCAGCGCGAAGCTGATCCAGATATAGGTGGAAAACACGTTCTCGATAACCGTGATTCGCTGTATCAGGTTGGGCCGGGGTACACTGGGGAAATAGTGATTCAGCGCGATAAAACTGAGGATAACAAAGGCGATAGCGAAGCCGATCCAGAACGTAGCTTTTTTCAGGACCAGCGGCCAGCCGCCGGAGTCGGCTCCCACCAGCGACAGGGGCAGGTAGGTCAGCGGATAGGAGAGCCGCTCGTTCTCCACCCACTGCTTGCGCAGCAGCACCATCGCACAGATCATTACCCATTGCAGGACAAACAGGAACGGCAGCCAGGCCAGCAGGAAGGGCTGCCAGGCTCCCCACGGCACCCGGCCTCCGGGGGGGAGCCCTTCGTACATATACTGGATGACCGGCGCACCGACCTCGGCGCCCCGGAGTCTGAGCCAGGTCGGGATGTGGGGCGCGATCGTCTCGCCCAGATTGTTCTCGGGGGAAGCGTAATAGAAGACGCCGGTGGCCTCGGGTATCCAGTGCCCGACCAGGCCCCACGTGGATACCGCGCAGGCCACTATCATCATACTGTATATGGTAATAAGCTCAGCGCTGGTCAGGGCCAGGCCGCGGCGCAGCCGCAGCAGGAGCAGATTGGGCCCGGCTACCAGCACGAACAGGACGAATACCGCTGCGGGGGTGCCGTAGTCATAAGCCATCGGTGAGCCCCGCAGTACGTGCACCCCATACATCGTGCCCAGGGCTATGGTCACCGCCCCGATTGCTCCCAGCACCAGCGCGCGCCCTGTGATCACTTGCCCGCGCTCTGCCGGTGCGCCGGCTGCACGTTGCTTCAGTTCAGTTTGCTGGCTGGGTTCAGATGATGATGTCGCCATAAGCCATACTGCCTGTGCAGAAGTTCGGTGGACTATTTCACCGTCCCGGCCACCAGTACCTCCGTTTGCCCATACAGCTTGGCAGCCCCTGGGGGATCAGGGGCTGCCAACACAACGGGGAGTGTGGTCAAATCTACTTTACCTTCGTGGCCAGAATGTCGCGGCGGCTGACGACGCCCAACAGCTTCTTGTTCTTGTCTACGATGGCCACGCGCTTGATCTTCTTCTTGAGCAGCGTATCGGCGAGGGACTTCAGGGACGCGTTGGCTGGTGCGCTAACCACCCGCTTCGTCATGCAGCTCTCCACATTCTGGTTCGAGCGGGCCGCCAGCAGGTCGGCCTCGGTCAGCATCCCGACGACCTTACCCGCGTCGTCCACCACTGGCATCCCGCTGACCTTCCGCTTGACCAGCTTGGCGATAGCATCTGCGGCTTTGTCCTTGGGTCCGACTGTAACCACGCGCGTAGTCATTATGTCTTTGGCATTGGGCATTGTGATTCACCTCCCTTCATACGAATATGTTCCTATGCCAGACTTATGAGTGCGTCGTCACCAGCCGGCCCCGATCCAATCACCGTAACTTCGACGCTACCCCTTACTTCTATTCCTGCTTTGTTCGCTAGTCCCTTCTGTATTTGCGAAATTTCTTTTGGCCCGGATAGAAGCACCGCGAAGCTATTCGCTGCGCTCTTCACCTTTGCTCCATCTCTTGCTCGTACTTACTTGCATAAGGCAGCCTAAGATTGCTCGCGCCTTTAGGGCCAGGCTTGAAAGCTTTGCCTGGCGAAGCTTCCCGCGACCGGCCTTCGCCCGCCGTTCTTCTTCACCCCTCTCTCATAGGGAGAGAGGCCGGGGGTGAGGCGGGCCATTTGCCTTGTCGTTGATTCCCGCATCTCGCTTCCCGCCTCTATCCTTGGAGGGGCCGTGTCGAGCGTAGCGAGGCCGGCCCGACTCGTACCCAGGAGCCCGAAATACGCCGCCACCAAATAATGCCAATTGATGTCAGCGACTACTAGCTCACCAGACTACAGCCCAAGGAACAATCCCTCTGGCCTTCGCGTCTAATAATCCGAGGCAGACAAATCCGAACAGAGGTGAGAGTCATGCTGCGCTACGGTATTCTGCTGACGCTGACGTTGCTCGTCTTAGCTGGTGCCACTGTTTTTGCTGACGGAATGCTGATCCCCGGACCGCCTCACGCGATCATCGCCGACGAGCCGTACTTCACCGTCAAATACCACCACGTCAAAAGCGAGATCCGCGACCAGATCTGCACCACCTATGTTGACCAGGTCTTTGTCAACGAGGGCCGCCGGGAGATGGATGCGACTTATCTCTTCCCCCTGCCGCCCGGGGCAGTGGTCAACAAGTTCACGCTTATCGCCGACGGCAAAGAGATCAAGGCCCGGCTGCTGGACAAGGACGAAGCGCAGAAAATCTACGAGGACATCGTGCGCCGCCGCAAGGACCCG
>JALGTU010000228.1 GCA_029821195.1 Candidatus Zipacnadia bacterium | reverse complement strand
ATAGATACAGCCCACCACAGCACCACGCCGATGCGTACCCCTGGCAGGTGGGGGAGGGTCAAGAGCTGGTCAATTGGCTGAGACCCACACCTGATAATACGTGTTTTACCAAGAAAGCCCCAATTGGGGCAACAGGAGGACCTAAGATGCGTTTACTTTTGGCCACAATTGCGTTGCTAGTGCTGGTCGGGTGTTCTATGGCCATGGCACAACCGCTCGGCACGGTGACGGTGTATGAGTGCCCGGATGGCGTGATCGGCGCGCCGACGGAGCTAGCCGGTGTATGGAAGCAGTTGCCCTTCCACAGCGACTGCAACGCAGATCAACGAATCCCGGTCTGTGTGTGTGCGAGTTTGGCCCAGTGGATGCGCCTCGACGTCGAGGCCACTGAGCTGAAGTGGCGGATCATGAAGCCGGGCGAGTACGCTGCTGACGGCATCGGCATCCAGTTGGTCAGCAACGGCGACGTCGGCGTCACCTTCTCGGATTTCGCCGACCTGGTGAACCCAGAGGGCGACATCATCGAGGCCTATTATGCGGCCGTGTGGATGGGAGATCCACCGCCGGGACCCAACGATTGGATCCGGGCAGCGGACCTGAACAGCACGCGTGTCGTCATCGATGAGTTGCAGAACCACGCGCCGATCAGTATCCAACTGTGGAACCGGCTCAAGGTGGTTATATGCGACAGCGCCTGCGAGTACTATGACACAGCCTGGATTCTGGTTCGCCTTGAGGAACAGAAGCCCTGGATCATCCGGGAGACGGGTGAGTACGACAGGAAATTCGATCCGCCGCCTCCCTACCCGACCTGCCCATCATAACTAGGGCAATCGAAGTAGGATGGCGTGAGACGGCGTGGGTGAGCGTGAGGGGGAGAGCTGTGCAGAAACGCAGTTCTCCCCCCTCACCGGGGGTCACTGCCCAACGGGAGAACTGGAGGCAGATGGTCAGCTTGGCGAAGGTTCGAACAAGAAAGCTGGAGGTGAGAGAGGTGCGAAGAGTCATTTGGCTACTTTGCGTAGTGTTTGGGGTCGTCTTAGCTAGTTCAGCGGTTTACGCCAGTATCTTGCCACCGCTGATACCTACCAACCCTACGCCCGCCGACGGTGGGATTCTCAATCCTGAGGAACAGAACAGACTAACGTGGGAGCTCGGACACGCCGGACTCACCACTAGTAGCTTAGGTGACATAGTCAGATACGATGTATTCTTTGGCAAGGCCGGACAAATGACTCTGGCCTCCCAGAATCTAGCTGAACCATGGTTTGAGCCGGACGAGTTGGAGCCGGCAACAGAATATCAATGGCAGGTCATAAGCCGCGACTACAACAATCAGGTGTTCCCTGGGCCGGTCTGGACCTTCACCTGTATCCAGTGGATGCAGGTATCTGTTGACGGAACCAGCCTCTATTGGCGAATACTCAAGCCCGACGGCTACGCAGCTTTGCTCTGCAATATCATAGTATGCTCGAACGATGCAGTTGGGCTGACTTTCGGACCACAGATGGCCGATCTGACTGCCTCGGAGGGCGATTCGATACCGACGTGGTACACCTTCGGCCAGAACCTCGACGAAGCCCTCAGACTACGTGGTTGGATCAGAGCGGCAGACCTGGCCGGTCGCAGTTTTCCCGGTCTGTTCCCCAAGTCCGACGAGGGGACCCGCATTGAGGTATGGGGGCGACTCGAGCCGGTCGAGTGCACCAGTGCGGGCAGCCTGAGCAACGACTTTGACCTGATCCTGACTTTGAGCAATCCCTAAAGAGTGGAAGGGAGAGATCGTGAACAAGAGAAGGCTGAGTTGCCTACTGGTCCTGTTGGGGGCGTTGCTGTGCGCCTGTGCCGCGTGGCCGCAGGGCGTTAGTTTCATCTGGTCGCCGCCGGCTTTTGATCTCACTGTGCGTCCCGGCGAAACCCAGGAGCTTCAGATGAACCTATTCAATGAGGCAATGGCCCCGGCCACCTTTAGCTTCCGGCTTGTGGATTTGGTGCCCACCGCCGACGGCTATGGTTTGGCGCCGCCGGATCCCGCTAACCCCTACTCGTGTGCTAGCTGGCTTACTGTTGAACCCACCGAGGCTACTGTCCAGCCCAAACGGGCGCTGGTGGTAAAGTGCACCATCGAGGTGCCCAGCGACGCGAAGGGCGCCCGCTATGGCGGCGTGCTCTGTGAACTGGAGACCCCGGAAGAAG
>JALGTU010000077.1 GCA_029821195.1 Candidatus Zipacnadia bacterium | reverse complement strand
GGCGCCATTGACCTCCTTGCCCCACAGCATAGTGACCACCAGCAGGACAAGCGCGAAAAAGCCCGCCGTGTACTTCAGGCGGGCCAGCGACCGGACGTCCTCGATCAGGAAGTAGACGGCGACCATCAGGAGCACGCCCATAATTATGGCCATGAGTTGACGCGTAGCCAGGAGGATGTCGGTTCGCGTCAGGAAGACCACGCTCACGGTAACCAGCAGCCCGGACAGCGGCAGCAGCAGGCGATCACGCGGGCCGTTGACCAAGCCCATGAGCAGAACCGCGACGAGCAGTATGCCCGCGGGGGTGAGGCCACGCAGCGCCCAGGCCAGTGGCTGGTCAGTGGCAGCCGCGACCAGCGCCAGGCCCAGCGCGCCGATGGCGCCGCAGAGCACTAGTAGCGCGAGTTCTACTCGTCGGGCCGTGCTTATGGGAAATTGACTCCTTGAGGAAGAATCTTCCTGATGACGAGTCTTCCTCACCATATTTGGCCAGACCACAAATAAACGGCGGGCAAGTCAGCCCTGGTAGCGGAAGACGGTGGTCCCGACTCCGATTTCGTCACCGTCGCGCAGGACCACATCCGCCTTCATTCTGCTGCCGTTGTGCAGGGTCCCGTTCGTGGAGTGGTAGTCCCGCAGAATATGATCGCCCTCCTCGCTGATGATCAGCGCATGCGTCGCCGATACATAGCGATCGTGGACGGTAATATCATTGTGCGACTTGCGCCCGATGCTGACCGACTTGCCCAGCGGGAAGCTCAGACCGCTGGAGAGGTTGCCCGCCGAGGTGCTGACCACCACCAGGCGGGCGCGGGCAGGCTGCACCGCTCTCGTCGGCACTTCAGCCTCGGCTACCGCAACCGGCTCCTGCACAGTATCCGCAGCGGGCGGGCGAGGTGGCCGCGGGCGCGTGATACGCGGCGCAGCCGCCGCTCGAGTGGGCACTCGCCGCGGCGGCGGCGTCCCTTCTCCCGCCGCGATGCGGACAACAAGCACCCGAAAGACTGCTATCACAAACAGATAGATCAACCCGACAAATACATACTTGCCGATTATCAGTATCAGGCCAAATCCCACCAGTGATCACTCAACTCGGAAGCTGAAACGTAGTTGCACATTGCCAAGCTGGACAAGATCGCTATCCCTCAGCAGTTGTTCACTCGTCAGTTGGCCGTTGACCCGGGTACCATTGCTGCTGCCGGCATCGTGTAGCACCCATCCCTGATAGGTCCATTCCACCCGCGCATGTTCCCGAGAGACGGTCGGCTCAGGGAGGTGAATTGCACACTCCGCAGAACGCCCTACTTCGACCGTCTCGGTCACGTTGAAGACTCGCGGCGGCAAGCCGTCTACTATCTGCAATTGCGCAGGTAGTGGCGAGCGGTCAAATTCCGAGCTCACCTTGACCCCGCCGCGGGATATTTCTACATCGCCGGCAAGCTTCACCGTAATCCGCGGGCTGCGCCCGTAGCCACGTTGCGCCGCATATTCCCCCAGATGACTGCCCAGTTCAGCCTCGATGTCGTCCGCAAGTTGCGCCAGTGGCTGGAGGTCCTCGGGGTGGAGCAACACACGATAGGTGTTGGCTACATACCCGGTCTCGGTCGAGATCACCTGGCTGGCATCCATCGCCCCGCGCAACTGTGCGGCCAGCTCCAGCGGGTGCAGTTTGCCGGGCAACACTCGCGCTATGCCCTCGAGCGCTGATTGCAGAGCGGCTTCCAGCTTCTCAAGCAAGGCTATCGCCTCCCAGCAGAATGAGTATAGCAGAATGAGCAGGGGCTGTCACTATGTTGCAACTGGCGCCCAATTGTGCTATAATTCCCTCCGCTTTCGGGGTCGCGGACCCGCGGTCGGCGGCCCTTCCTGTTTTGTCCCGCCGGGCAAAACCATCAGGCCACAGGGAGAAACCTGCCAAATGGAAACTGACGCTGTTCTTTACGAAGCGATGTACATCTTGTCCCCGGATGTTGCGGACGATGAAATGGAAGAGATAACCGAGGCCTTTAAGCAGGTATTGGAAGCCGCCGGAGCCGAGGTAGTCGCGGATGAACTGTTTGGCCGCCGCCGCTTGGCCTACGAAATCAACCATTACACCGAAGGCATTTACCGGATTGTGTACTTCAACGGCGACGGTGAGGCTGTCAGCGCCCTCAAGAACGAGTTTGGGCTGAACGAACGAGTAATGCGCGGGATGGTAGTGGCCGCCAATCCAGATGCCATCTTCCACTCCCGAGAAGAAGAGGAACAACAAGCGGAGCAGCTCACAGAGCAGATAGTAGAGCCCGAAGCTAGCGTGCCAGAGCCCACTGCCCCTCAGCCGGAAGCTGCCGAAGAGCCGGTAGAACCAGCCGCGCCCGAGCCAGTGGCACAAGCTGCTGAGGAGGAGCCTGGGGGAGAAGCTACCGAGCCGGAGCCGGAGGCTGAAGCTGCTGAGGAGGAGCCCGAAACCGACAAACCAGAGGGGGACGTGCCATGATCAACAACGTGGTGCTGGTAGGACGGCTGGCGAAAGATCCCGAGATGCGCTATACCTCCAGCGGGACGGCGGTCACTAACTTCCGCCTAGCCGTGAGTCGCCCACCCCGACGTGACGCCCCGGAAGGTGAAGAGGAGCAGACCGACTGGCTCGACATCGTGACCTGGGGAAAGGTGGCCGAGAACTGCGCTCAGTACTTGGACAAGGGCTCACTGGTAGGCATCGAAGGCCGTGTCCAGTCCCGCTCGTGGCAGACCCAAGACGGCCAGAACCGCTACGCGGTGGAGATTAACGCACAGCGCGTGCAATTCCTGGAGACCCGTCAGGAAGCCGAGCGCCGCCGCGCCAGCCGGCCGCAACGTCCTGCCGCCAGCGGTGGGGACGGGAGCGAAGCCCAACCACCCGCGCAGGCGGACGACGATTTCGGCCCGGTCCCCGAAGGCGAGGACATCTTCGGAGATCAGTAGCCCGCCGGATTATGTCTAACAACCGGGAATCATCCAGTTCTTGCCCGGCCCGAGTAGCTCGCTCGGGCTACGGGTATTTGTGCACTTGGTTCTAAACCAACCATGCCCGCTATAATTCTCGACCAACTTCGTGAGAAGATCGCTCAGGCTGACAGCTTCGCTGAGCTGCAAAAGCACCTCGCCAGCAGCGCTAGTGCCATATCGGTGGAAGGAGTCAGCAGCGCGGGGGCAGCGGCGCTGCTCGCCGCCCTGCTCGGCCACAGGCGATCCACCGCCCTAGTAATCACCTACAACGACGAGCGCGCCCAGCGACTGGCTACCGATCTGGGCCAACTCCTGGGTGACGTTGACGATCTCCGGGTGCTGATCTATCCCTCCATCGCCTCCGCGCTCTACGACGGAGTTGAGCCCCAGCCTGCCGAGGTCGCCCAGCGGCTGGCAGTGCTGGATCGGCTATGTGCTGGCGGGCCGACAGTGGTCGTGGCCTGTGTGAAAGCGGTTCTGCACCTCACGATGCCTCAGGCGGCACTGCGCGAGGCACGCCGGGAGCTGCGAACGGGCGAAGTGATTGACCGCGACGATCTGGTCGTGGCGCTGCTGGATCTGGGCTACGAGCGGGTGGACCTGGTAGACGAGGTCGGGCAGTTTTCGGTGCGTGGAGGCATTGTGGACATCTCGCCGCCCACCAGCGAGCAGCCGGTGCGCGTAGAGCTACTGGGCAATGAGATCGAGCGCCTCCGGCTCTTTGACCCCATCACGCAGCGGTCCACCCAGCCGCTGGAACGTATCGGCATCGGACCGGCCGGCGAGATACTGCTCACCCAGAAATCCGCCCGGGCGGCGCTGCCGACTATTCGCAGTGCTTTCCGCCGCGAGCTCGACCAGCTTCGCGAGCAGAACAAGCTCCGCGAGGCCGAGCGGCTCCAGGAGCGCATGCAGGAGGACCTGCGGCTGCTCGAGCAGCTTCGGCCCGCCCCGGGACTGGCGCACTACCTGCCCTACGTATACAGCCAGCCCGAGACAATCTGCGAGTATCTGCCCCAAGACGCCTATCTGATCGTGGACGAGCCGGTCCACCTGAAGTCGCACGCCGAACGGTTTGAGGACGAGGTCCACCAGGCCTATCACACCGGCATCAAGCTGGGCAGCCACCTGCGGCTCCCGGCGAGCGCGTGTATGCCCTTCGCCAAGCTGGTCGCAGCGCACTTTCAGCACAGCCGCCTCGAGCGTCCCATCATCTACCTGAGTATGCTCCGGCGCGAAGTTCCGTGGCACAACGATGCACCCGTGGTGCGCTTCGACACCCCGCCCGTGGACAGCTTCGGGGGTAAATTCGAGCTGCTGGTAGACGGCCTGGCCGACTGGCAGCGGGAGGGCAAGTATCTAATCGTCTGCACCAATGATCCGCCGCGGATTGCTGAGGTGCTGCGCTCTCGACACCTGGACAACGTCTACCAGGCCGCCGACCTCCGCGATTTGGCGCCCGGCAACATCAACGTGGTGGACATAGAGGTGTCCGGGGGCTTCACTGTTCCCGACGTAGACCTGATCGTCCTGACGGGACAAGAGATATATGGGTGGCGCAAGCTGCGCCGCCCCGAGGAGCGCAGCTTCAAGCCCGGCTTCTCACTGACTTCGCTGCGGGAGCTGCACGAAGATGATTACGTGGTGCACATCAACCACGGCATCGGGATCTATCGCGGCCTGACCAGGCAGAACCTGGGCGGGATGGAGCGGGAATACCTGGTCCTGGAATATGCCGAAGGTGACAAGCTCTACGTGCCGGTTACCCAGCTCGACCGAGTCCAGAAGTACATGGGTTCACACGGCTCGCCGCCGATCACCCGGCTCAACAGTGGGCGCTGGCACAGCGCCAAGAGGAAAGCCCGGGCTTCCACACGGCTGCTGGCCCATGAGCTGATGAAGCTGTATGCTGCGCGCGAGCAGGCCCCGGGCTACCGTTTCGAGCCCGACAGCGCCTGGCTGGCGCAACTGGAGAACTCCTTCCGTTACGAGGAGACCCCGGACCAGCTCGGGGCAATCGCCGACGTCAAAGCAGACATGCAAGGCAATAAGCCCATGGACCGGCTCATCTGCGGCGATGTTGGCTTCGGCAAGACCGAAGTGGCGGTCCGGGCCGCCTTCAAAGCGGTACTGGACGGCAAGCAGGTCGCCGTGCTGGTGCCCACCACCGTCCTGGCCCAACAGCATTACAATACCTTCCGCCAGCGGCTGTCGGGCTATCCCGTGGAAGTCGCCATGCTCAGCCGCTTTCGCACACGTGAGCAGCAGCAGAAGATAATCAGCGGGCTTAAGCAAGGCACTGTTGACATCGTCATCGGCACCCACCGCCTGCTGATGGCTGATGTCAGTTTCAAAGACCTCGGACTGGTAGTTATTGACGAAGAGCAACGGTTCGGAGTCAAGCAGAAAGAGCAGCTCAAGAAGTTGCGCCAGAGCGTGGATGTTGTCACGCTGACAGCCACACCGATCCCGCGGACGCTGAATATGGCCCTGTCGGGGGTCCGGTCTATTTCCCTGATCAACGATCCTCCCCAGGGGCGGGTGCCCATCCGCACCTTCGTCCGCGAGCGGGATGACCAGTTGATCCGGGAGGCGATTCTGCGGGAGGTACACCGCGGTGGTCAAGTGTATTTCGTCCACAATCGGGTAAAATCCATAAACCATGTTGCCGCCGGCATTCAACGGTTGGTGCCGGAGGTGACCGTGGCGGTTGGGCACGGCCAGTTGCCCGAGGCTGATCTTGAACAGGTCATGCTGGCGTTTTACGCCGAAGAGTTCGACGTTCTGGTATGCACGACCATCATCGAGAGCGGTCTGGACGTACCCAATGCTAATACCATAATAATTGATCAGGCTGATAAACTGGGGCTGGCGCAGCTTTACCAGTTGCGGGGCCGCGTCGGTAGATCGGACCGGCAGGCCTACGCCTACCTGCTGTACCGCTACCCCGAGCGCATGAGCGAGGATGCTGAAAAGCGGCTGAGGGCGCTTGAAGAGTTCAGCGAGCTGGGCAGCGGGTTCAGGTTGGCGCTGCGCGATCTGGAGATCCGCGGCGCCGGGGACATCCTGGGTGCCGAGCAGAGCGGGCACATGTCGGCGGTGGGTCTGGACCTGTACTGCCAGATGCTGGCCGAGTCGGTCAAGACGCTCAAGGGCGAGCCGACCTCCGACTACGAGGGCGCACCCTCGGTTGATCTGCCCATTGAGGCGCTTGTTCCGGCTGACTACGTGCCGGCGGAGAACCAGCGCATATCGCTTTACCGCCAGCTTGCCGCGGTGAGTAGCGGCGAAGAAATAGACCAACTGGTAGCGGAATTTGCTGACCGCTACGGCGACCTGCCGGCGGCGGTCAGTAACCTGGTGGAGATCGCGCGGCTCAAGCTGCAATGTATGGCGGCTGGCGTTGCCGACGTGGCTACCGAGGACGGCCGAATCGTCATCCGGTTGCGGGCCGCGGCCCGCCTGAAACCGCGGGATCTGCGCCTGCTCGAAGGCCTGTACAAGCCAACCAAGCTTCAGGCCCGGCGGGGAGCGCGCTCGAAGCTGCCGCGAGCTAGTTTCGATCCGCAGCAGATATGCTTCGGGTACAAGCAAAAAGGCGGGCAGTTTGCCCTGGCCGCCACCCAGGAGCTGGTGAGGCGCTTACTGGACCGGGCACAACACGATTCGACCAAACCGGCGGCTCTGGCCGCCGCTCCGTAAGCGAAATGGCGGCGCGGCCCTCCGGGATCGAGGACCAATACTATGGCTGAGGAAAAAACTCCGAATAGCCCTGATACAGACACGCCCGCCCCCGCTGACGATAGTGCCCCTGAGGTTGAGAAGCGCGGCAACAACCGGGCTCGAAAAGGCCGGGAGAAAGTTGTCGCTGTCTGTTTTTCCCGCACCGGGCAACTCTACTGGTTCCACGCCGGGGGAGTGCAACTCAAGCCGGGGCAATTCGCTGTGGCTGACACCGAGAAGGGCCCGGATGTCGGGCAAGCGGTTTACGTGAAGGACAGAATGGAACCAGGTCATCCCGCGCCCACCAAGGCGTTGCTGCGCAGGGCCAACCGCAATGACTTCCAGCGCAAGGGCCGCTTGCGGGAAAAGGCCGAGGAGGCAATCGCGGTCTGCAAGCAGAAGATCGCCGAGCACGGCCTGGAGATGAAACTGGTCCGAGCCGAATATACTCTCAACGGCCGTCACCTCACCTTCTTCTTTACCGCCGAAGGCCGCGTGGACTTCCGTGAGCTGGTCCGAGACCTGGCCCAGACTTTTCACTGTCACATCGAGCTGCGCCAAATCGGCGTGCGCGACGAGGCCAAGATGCGCGGGGGCCTGGGCCCCTGCGGCCAGCCGCTGTGCTGCGCGCGGTTCCTGCGCGAGTTCAAGCCTGTAGGCATCCGCCTGGCCAAGGACCAGGACCTGCCGCTGAATCCCGAGAAGATCAGCGGCGTGTGCAACCGGTTGATGTGCTGCCTACGCTACGAGCACGGTGCCTATGTGGCGGCGCGCGCCAAGCTGCCGGAGATCGGTACGGAAGTGGACACGCCGCAGGGAAGTGGCCCCGTTGTCGAGCGGAACGTGCTCAAGCAACAGTTAACAGTAAAACTCGGCGAACAACATCTCGTGACCTTCCCGGTCACCGAGGTACGCCTCAGCCAGCGGGAGGAAAGTCCGTTGAACGAGAACTAATCCCGCCGCCGCGTGGGACCGATCAGACCTAATCAGGTGGAGGAAGGTTGTGCCACTTTTTGAATATAGGTGTGGCGAGTGCGTGCAGGAATTTGAACTGCTAGTTTCGCGCACTACTCAAGACAGGTCAACCAACTGTCCGGCTTGCGGCGGGAGCAGCGTCCGGCGTATAATGTCATCATTCCGCACCCGGATGGACTCGGGTTCTTCGATGCAGGGGAACGTGAGCGCCTCGCGAAGCTGCGCCGGCTGCAGGGCCACCAGTTGCGACTCGTGTCGTAGATAAGCCAACATAGACCTATACTGCCACACAATGATGGACCGGACATATACACTGGCAAGAGGCAGATTGACTGCATGAGACCATCGGATAATTCAGCCGGAAGTTTCTACATCACCACGCCGATTTACTACGTGAACGACCTGCCGCATGTCGGTCACTCCTACACCACGATCGCGGCAGACGTCCACGCGCGCTACCATCGGCTGCTGGGCGAACCGGTGCTGTTTTCCACCGGCACCGACGAGCACGGGCAGAAGGTAGCACGCTCGGCCGAGGCCCGGGGCATGAAGCCCCAGGAATTTGTTGATGAGGTGGTCGCCGGCTGGCAGCGAATGTGGGAACGACTGCACATTGACTATGACCGCTTCATTCGAACCACCGACCCACATCATGTGCTCGCCGTTCAGCACGTCTTCCGCCGTCTCCGGGAATCCGGCGATATCTATCTGGGCGAGTACCAGGGCTGGTACTGCATTCCTTGTGAGACGCACCTGCTGGAGAGCGAGCTGGTGGACGGCTGCTGTCCCCAATGCCAGCGGGCAGTCGAGCAGGTCACCGAACCGGCTTACTTCTTCCGCACCTCCGCCTACGCCGACCGGCTCCGCGAGCACATCGAGCGCAATCCCGAGTTCATTCTTCCCGAGTCGCGGCGCAACGAGGTGCTCTCGTTTATCAAGGAGGGCTTGCGCGACGTCTGCGTCAGCCGTAGTCGTACCGAATGGGACATACCGGTGCCCGATGACGAGACCCAGTCCATCTACGTCTGGTTCGACGCGCTGGCTAATTACCTCTCCCAGGTCGGGTATCCTGACAACCAGGACGAGTTGGCGAAGTGGTGGCCACCAACTCTGCAACTGGTAGGCAAAGACATCCTAACCCGCTTCCACGCCACGTTGTGGCCCGCCATGCTCATGGCCCTAGACCTGCCTTTGCCCGACGCCATCTTTGCCCACGGCTGGTGGATCAGCGCCGAGGGGGATAAGATCAGCAAGTCGCGGGGCAACGTCCTGGACCCGTACGAGGTCGCGCAGGAGCTGGCCGAGATCTCGGGGGCAACTACCTCCGTGGCCGTTGACAGTCTTCGCTATTTTCTGCTGCGCGAGGTCACCTTCGGGCTGGACGGCTCATTCTCCTGGCGCGGGCTGCTAACTCGATTTAACGCCGACCTGGCCAACGACCTGGGCAACCTGCTCAATCGCACTTTGCCGTTAGTCGAACGTTACCTGGATAAGAAGATCCCTCACCCCGGTCCCGGAGCAGGGGAGCTTGGGCCCGAAATTGATCGCGTACGCAATCTCGTCGAGGAAGAGATGGCCGAATCGGACTTCAGTGCCGCCCTGGCCGCCATCTGGCAGCTTATAGCCAGCGCCAACAAATTCCTCGACAGCCGGGAGCCGTGGACGCTGCACAAAGAATCCAAGCAGGTCGAGTTGGAGGCCGTCCTCTACGATGTTGTGGACTGCGTACGGGTCCTGGGTATAATGGTCTCGCCGTTTATGCCTGAGAGCGCCGATGAGATCTGGCGACAACTGGGCCTGGAAGCGACACAGATCGAAAAATCCTGGCGCGACTGCCACGCGATGGAGATGCCCAGTGATATCGCCATCGCGCCCGGCCGGCCGATTTTCCCGCGTGTGGACATTGAACGAGCCACAGACCGCCTGCAAGCGCGCCGCGAGCACGACAAGAAATCCCAGCAAGATCAGGTGCCCGCGACAGGTGCAAGCGCAATCAGCATTGAGCAATTTGCGCAGTTGGAGCTGCGTGTGGGCACAGTCCTGGAGGCCCATCGCATCCCCGGCGCTGATAAGCTCTTGCGGCTGATAATTGATCTGGGCGAGGACCAACCCCGCCAGGTCGTGGCGGGAATCGCCGAGCAGTTTAATCCCCGGGAGCTATTGAATGTCAATGTGGTCGTGGTGGCGAATCTGGCGCCGACGACCATTCGGGGCGTGGAGTCGCAGGGCATGATCCTGGCCGCGGGCGGCGAAAAGCCCGAAGCCATGATTGTTACCGACCGGGTTTGCCCGCCGGGCACCATTGTCCGTTAAGGACCGTGGGGTTGATTGCCCGTCGGCGTTGTCTCAGCGATACTACTCAATCTCATCCGGGAACCTGACTGACTCACTAGGAGCCCAGAACGGACAACCGGGAGGAATCGTTTTGCCCGCAATCAAGCGCAGACAAGCAGGAAAGGTAATCTCCATCATCGTGCTCACGCTTGTGATGGCGGCTATTACCTGGATCGTGTACCTGACAGGGACTAAGAGCTTTGCTGTTCATTTCTATTATCTGCCCATACTGTGGGCCGCTTTCGTCTTTGGTGACTACGGCGCAATTATCGTATCCCTGGTAGCTGCTCTGGCCTGCGGGTGGTGGATGCCCGCTGAACCCGGGGCGGGGCTGTCGGCAGCAGACCCGACTCTGCGCAACCTGGGGGATATGATCCTGCGTATGCTGATTTTCTATGTGGTGGGCATTGCCGCCTCCCGGCTATCCTCCGAGCTTAAGCGGCGGATAGTTGAGGCGCAAACACTTTACGAAGTGGCCCGCAGCATAACCTCAAGCCTGCGCATAAGGCAGGTGCTCGCCCTGATTACTGATCACGCCATGCGCGTGATGGATGCCAAGGCCTGCAACATCCGGCTGCTCGACGAGGAGACCGGGGAGCTGAAACTGGCCGCCAGTGCCGGACTTAACGAGGACTACTGGGAAAAGGGGCCGGTGCTGGTGCCCGGCAGCGCAGTGGACCGAGACGTGCTTAACGGCCAGCCCGAGCAGATCTACAATGTGGGCAGTGACCCACGTTTTCAATACCCCGAAGCTGCGCGGCAGGCTGGGCTGACCTCCTTGCTCACTGTTCCCCTCCATACCAAGGACAAGACCCTCGGCGTGGTGCGAATCTATTCCAAAGCCCCGCGCAGGTTCCAGGCGCGGGAGGTGGACCTGCTGACTGCCTTCGCCCACCAGGCTTCAGCAGCCATCGAAAATGCCGAGCTGTATGAGGATATTCAGCGCAACTACTACGAGACCGTGCGTACGCTGACCCGGGCGATCGAGGCCAAAGACAGCCAAACCTACAGTCACTCGGAGCGCGTCACCAATCTGGTTGACCGGCTCGCCACAGAGGTAGGCATGTCCGAAGAACAGCGCGAATTGCTACGTTTCGGATCGATCCTGCACGATGTGGGCAAGATCGGACTTGACCTGAGCGACATTACTGTCAACAATGGGCAAGATGTGACAGAGCAGGCCTTCTACCGGATGCACCCTCTGATCGGCCAGAGCATTCTCGCGCCGGTGACCTTTCTGAAACCAGTGCTGGCAGTCGTCACCCATCACCACGAACGCTGGGACGGCACCGGCTTCCCCGAGGGGCTCGAAAGCGATGCTATTCCCTACCAAGCACGCCTCGTCGCCATCTGCGATACCTATGACCGGCTCATTCATCCCCTGGACCCGGCCACCGATCCCGGCCGGTCCCCTCAGGAAGCCCTCCACGAAATCCTGGCTCGCGCCGGTAGCCAGTTTGATCCGGAGTTGGTGGCCGCCTTTCGCCGGATTGTGATCCAAGGATCACCCGAGGACCCGGAATCCTCCGACGGCTAGGCACAAGCCTCTTTAAGACACATCTATCGGCGATGTCCGTGACTAGAGCGCACAGTGCTCTGCAGCAGTCAGCCTCCAGCTTCGGCCCGGCGGCCAGCCGCGTTATTGTTTCTGGTCTGCCTTCACGGCCGTAAATCTCTCAGGGGGGGACGCGATTGCCCTGTTTCTACCTGCTGATGGGGCCTGACGAAGAGCTCGAGCTGGCTGGGGCTGAGTTGTCAGCTCTGGCCGGGTGTCTGCCTCAGGGGCGGGTTGCCACCGGAGTCATGGGTGCAGACGTCACCCGCGCCGCTTATACTCGCTTGTGCGCCGAGCAGCTTGCTGCGGGCGCCGACTGGCCCGAGCTCCGCCGCGAGATCGCCCGGCTGGAGCTGCGGTGCCAGGACTACCGAATCGAGGTGCTCCGCCCCGCCCCCAAAGTAGCAGTCAGCGCGACCGAGCTGCAGAAGGCAATTGCCGACTTGATAACAGGCCCTGGCGTTTTGGTCCCATCATCTCCCGTAGCGCGCAGCGCTGGCGACGTCAGGCCCAGCGGCCCTACCACTACTCTCATGCCCTGCCTCCCCAGATGGCCCGGGCGCTGGTCAATATGGTGGCCACACCCGGCGACATCCTGCTGGACCCGTGCTGTGGGAGCGGCACAGTCGTGGCCGAGGCCCTCGCCGACGGTATCCAGGCCTGGGGCATGGAGATAAGCCCGGCGCTGGCTGGCCAGGCTGCCGCCAACCTGCACGCGTTGGGCTTACCTCCCAACATTGTCGTCGGCGACGCCCGCACTGTCACCGGAGCTTTCGATGCCGCAGTCGTTGACCTGCCCTACGGCCACTCCGCGCCGGTTGCGCCGGGCCTGTACGCTGACATCCTGTCCAACTTGCGGGGCCAGGTCAAGCGTATGGCCCTGATATTTGGCGGCGAACAGCAGCCTCTGCTGGAACGGCTGAGCTTGCCGATCATTCAGCAAGCCCGCGTGCTTAAGAGCCGGCTGACCCGCCACATTTATGTGGTAGCCGGCGGGAAGGGAGAATAGCCGCGGCGGTGAATTATATGATAAGGAGTGCGCCTGCTAATCTCTCGACCGGTAACGGAGGCGGATAATGACTTGCAGCAACCGCGCTTGTTCGACGCTCACCCATGTCGTGCTAAGCACGGGCATAGTGCTGGCGGTGCTGACGTTTATCCTGGCTCTACCCGGCGCTGGTTACGCCCGAAATCTGCTGACAAACGGGGGATTCGCCCAGGTTGATGTCGAAGGAATGCCCGTCGGGTGGCGCATCTTCCAGTCCAATCTGGCAGATAATGTAAGCATTCGCGTGGCTCCAGACGGTTACAAGAGCCGCAACTGTGTGCTGATGGAAAGCAGCGAGCAGTTCACTCTCTTCGACCTCTACGCGCCGCCCCTGGAGATGAGCGATGTGGGCAGCGATAGGCTGCTGTTCACTTGCTACTATCGAACCGAGCAGGAGCCGAATGCCCAGATGTCGCTGGTGACCTTTGCCGAGCCTTTCCAGGAAAAGGAATGGCGTACGCCGGCGCTGCAGGCCGAAGCCAAGCGCATCCCCCCGTCGGAGCAGTGGAGCCTGCTGTCGTGGAAGTTTGAGGCCCTCCCCGGTGCGCACCAGGTTATCCCGATTCTGCGCATCAGCGGCCCGGGCAAGTTCTACGTTGACGATGTCGCCCTCCACCCCTATCCCGACGAGGTGTCAGCGACTATCACGCGCAAAGGGGCACTTTACCAATTGCCGGACAAGCGACGCACCACCGTAGATCTGGCTAACCACTCTTCCCGGCCGCGCGAAATCCAGGTGCTGCTTATCGCCGTCGATCCGCGTGGCCGCGGGAAACGGGTGGAGCAGAAGGTGCGCCTTAAGGCCGCAGGCCGCGGCATACTAGACCTGGACTATGCCCTGCCTATTGAGTCGGAACACACCCTCCAGCTCGTGGTCCGGGACACTGACAGCGGCGAGATCTATGAGCACCACCAAACGGTCGCCCCCGGGTTGATTGCCGCCCGATTCACCCAGCCGGCCTTCCATAATACGCTGCTGCCCAGCATACCGACTGACAACCTGGAGATTAGCGGGCAGATAAACGCAGTCGAGACTGTCGCCCGCCGCCTCGACCTATCCGCAGAAATCTCGGAAATCGGCACGAAGATGACGGAGCAAGACGGAGCTATCCGGCGGATCACGGCCACCGACTTCACCATTACCGTGCCTGCCGATAACTTACTCAGCGGCGCTTACACCACACTCATTACGGCAACCACAGGGGACGGCAAGTTCACCCACAGTGTCCGGCTTCCCCTGCAGCGCCTGATTCCCTCCGCAGCAGAAGTGGGCTACGACCACCACCACCAGCTCTGGGTCAATGGCTCACCCATCTTGCCCCGCGGTCTGTACTACGTATGCGAGCCGACTGACCTGGCGCCTATCGTCGCTGCCGGCTTCAACTTCGCAGTTGTCCCCTCGACCCGGGCCAGCTATGCCTTTGCTGAGCAAGCGCAGAACCAGGGCATATCACTGGTCGTCTCTTCCGCGCGTATACTCACATCCCGAGTGGATCCGCGCATTCCGGCTCCGGACCGAGACTTCTGGGAAAACCTGGTGGCAAAGTTGGGCGGCAATTCGGCGCTCCTGGGCTGGTACGTCCTGCCCCGACCGGATCAGCAGACCACTCCACCCGAGGTAGCTGCGGCTATGTGTCAGCAGCTAAAGATCATCAGTCCGGCGCATCCCACCTTGATGGCCCTCGCTTCGCCCTCGCTGCTGCGCTACTACAGTGGCTTCGCCGACATCGTCGTTGCCTGGTCACTGCCCGTGCCCAGGGCGCCCATAATCTCGGTGGCGCGTATGGTTGATGCGGCGGTGGAGGCAACTGACGGCGAGCGGCCGGTATGGGCGACTATCCAGGTCGCCGGCCCCGCCTGGTACCAGAACGAGGCGCTCGATCCCCAGGGCTCAGGCCGCGCGCCCACCCCTGCCGAGGTCCGGGCCATGACCTATCTGGCGCTCGCGCACGGTGCCAAGGGCTTGATCTATTACGGCTACGACATCCCTAACTACCCCAACACCAGACCGTTCCGCCTGCCCAAGGATGCCCCAGAACTGTGGGCGGCGCTACCGGAGCTAAACCGTGAGCTGCAATGGCTGGCGCCGGTCTTCCTGCGCGGGACGCACAAACTGATGGCGCCAGCCGCCGGTGGCGACCTGCATCTGGCCAGATGGCACTATGACGACGGCGACTACATTGTTGCGATCAATACCTCGGCGCAGGGCCTCATCGCGGACTTTGCTGTGCCCGAGGTCACGGCACCCCGACTCAACGTGATGTTTGAGCGCCGCGTGATCGTCCGCACCGGTTCGGCGGGCAGGAGCGAAGGCAGCCTCGACGAGAGTGCCCCCGTCACCCGACCGGGACTGAGTTCGCCCAAATATGACTTCATCCCGGCCGGCGGCAGCTTCCAGGATAGCTTCGCGCCCTACGAGGTACACATATACTCGACTGGCTAGCCTGGCGCGCCCGACAGCTCCGGCCCCCAAGGTGCCGCAACCAGACCAGGCTGTGAGCAGAGATGTTAAACTACATAATCCCAATCATGGTGAGTGCCGCCATTGGCCTGCTGCTTGGCTGGCTGAGCGCGGTAGCCCTGAAATCCGCAGCCCGCGCCCTGGGCTGCCTGGTGGTACTCCTGTTCCTCGCCATCCAGGTACTTAGCTATTATGGCTTGATCCAGTGGGACTGGGCGGCCTTCTTTCAGAATATTCGCCCTCTGCAGGGCCTCGCCAGCGATGCGCTCGAGTCGGGGCTTCACGCGCTCACGTACAACCTGCCCCTGTCAGTGGGCTTCCTGATCGGCCTACTTGGTGGCATCCGCGGCTCCTCGGCCAAGTAGTACGCCCAGCGGCAACATCAGAATGTCTATCCACTCGTCTACCCTGTTATCTCGGATATGTCCCCTATCTTACGAGCTAATGGTATACGACCACTTATCCTAGCTCCTCAAGCCAGTCACTAACCTGGCCCCCGAGCGGGTCAGTCACCCTTGCGCAGGTCCAAAGAAGAAGCCCGGCGGAAAAGGCCCGCCGGGCCTGGTTCATTCTGAGAACCTTCCCACTGTAGTGAATTAGACAGGCACAGGATTCGCCGGTGCCGGCCTACAACCCGATACTGAAGGCAAACCCAGCCTGATCAATGGCCTTGCCGCCGCTGCGCGAAGCCAGGTCTATCGTCAGGATGCCCAGGTTCAACCCCACCCCGTAGGTCAAGGTACTCTCGGCACTGCCCGCGCGCAGGGTCAGAAATCCGACTGGCCGGTACTCGTAGCCCAGATGGACGGTGCAGGCGACATCGTTAGCTTCGGTGAGGTTGTGGGCATCGACAGCAAAGGTCGCCCGGCCGTCTTCGCTAAAGAAAGCCAGGCCAGCGTCCACCACCATGTCCGCCTCGACTCGGCCTGCGCCCAAGGTAAAGTCCGGAGAAGTCAGGCTGCGCGCCACTAGCCCGGCCCGGGCCTGCGGCGTCAACGTATAAAGAAAGCCCACGTCCGCCGTCGTGCTGCTATCCGTGACCTTGCTGATGTTACCGGTCTCAACTGGGGCGGGAAAGTCCGGTGGCCCACCAGCAACCGGAACATTGACCGAGGCCTTCCAATTCTTGTCGCCGTAGCCCATGGTCATTTTGCGAACCCCCACACCGACAGTCAGGCGCTCGCCCAGCCGCCGTCCCATAGCTATACCCTCGCTGTGCTGCCACAAGCCATCGCCTTGCACTTGCACGAATTCGCCATCTTCGAACGTCGCGCCGTTTGGCAAAGGAGCGCTTATGTTGCCGTTCCCGTTGGCGTCAACTCCCGTACTCAGGCCGGCAGCAACCCCAGCGATGCCGTATCCACCTACTGCCCAGCCTGGCATAGCCAACGCACCTACCGCAGCCACTTCGCCCACAAACGGCCTATCCGCCAACACCCCGACCTGCCGGCGAACGAAGTCGAAATCAAGGCCTGTGATGCTGCTCTCGGTGACGATGTCGTAGACGTCACTGGCGTCGTCCACAGAATCAAGATTCTGTGCGCGGCCGATCACATTACCCGTAAAGGTCCACCTGTCAACCAGCGCCAGGCCCGCCGGGTTCCAGTACAACGCCGTCGCGTCATCAGCGACAGCCACAAACGCACCGCCCATAGCTGAAGCGCGCGGGCCTACACCCGCCTTCGGGCCCACCAGGGCGGCCTTGCTGGTCTGTGCTGCAGCAGGAAACACGCTCACTGCCACCAGCACTGCGACGATTACGATCACCGGTACAATTGACTTCTGCATCTTTCTCCCTCCCTGAGTCTTGATGAACGTCAACTGCTGGCAGGATCGGACGCCCTGTCGCGAACCACCCTCCATACCTCCTACCCGCCGAAAACCTCGCCCACCGCCAGCGGACCCAACCACGCACAATTATAACAAGCGGCACTATTCCTTGCAACTTCTTTACTGCAGTAATCCACCCGGCATCAGCTCCAGGGGTCCCAGCAGGTTGCTCTCGGGCACGGGCAGATGGCGCATTGCCTCGATGAAGTCAGGGCGGTCCAGGCGCACCGCAGCCACTTGCCAGGCCAAACGACGCTGCGCGGGTACTGGTCTGATCTGTGGCTTGGGCCAGGTATCCGGATTCACGACGTAAGGCAGCAGATAGTCCAGGCCCAGCTCGACGCTGCGGCCCTCGGGCGTGACGAAATTCCACAGGTCCTGCCCCCAGTGATGAGCTATCTCGCAGATCTCGGCGAATCCCTCCATATTCATCAGCGAGTAGCCCAGCGAGCTGGTCCGCCG
>JALGTU010000076.1 GCA_029821195.1 Candidatus Zipacnadia bacterium | reverse complement strand
TGCTTAGAACGTCGGCCTTGCGGATGAACTCGTATCCCAGGGCCGCCGCCAGCATCCCAAAGGCGTTGACCATGTCCTCTTCCGCCAGAATCTCCAGGTATTGCGCAGCCCGCTGGGCATGTTCCTCGCCTTGGCCGGCCTGATACAGCCAGCCCTCTGCCGCCGCCAGGTACGAGGTGAGCCGGTAGCTGATCGCCGAGTGCTGCCGAATGTTCTCCTGGCAGGCCGGTTGTGCGAAGGTCTCGCAGCACAGCTCAATTGTGTCCAGATAGTCGCCTGACGCGCCCATAACGTGTCTCCTCCCAGGTATCTATGTTTTAACCCTGCGTTATTCACAAACGCAGAGTGAACGAGCATCTCAGAGCCGTGGAAGTAGCCGTCAAAGGTGATTGACGCCAGTTCGCAGTTCTGTGGGGATAGCGACACGATGCAATTATCAGCTGCGTTGCTCAACTTTCCAAGTTTTTGCCGGAAAGGTGTGGAAAACCGGCTTTTTTTGCTCAAAAAGCGGGTTTTCCACAAGCCGTTCATGGAATTGGTGTAGACTGGCGGGATGATTGCCGCGCTTCGGCGGCCTGCAGGTAGCTCAAGAAATACGTGGCCAGGATCATCGCGCCTACTGCGATGAGTCCGGACCACAATATGGCGTGGTAGTAGAGCCCTGCCAGTATCAGCCGCTGGGCGATGTACCACACCGTCAGTATCGTCATCAGGGCAATGGACAGCACGCTCAGGCAGGAGCCTGCCGGCACCTTCTCCAGCTGCACACTGCCTTTCGTGCTGGTCGGCGGCGAGCCCAGCGCGGGGACCTCGGCATCGCCCGGGGCTTGCTCAGACCACTGCTTCAATCTCCTGTAGAGCATAATCGTAGCGTGGTTCGAGCCCTTCAGAGTTCTCGCCTCTCGGGAACCGAGCGTGAACTGCCGGCTGGGCTGGCCGGGTGTATGCCAGCCGACGATCGTCCGCCGGGGCGCTCCGGGTGTCTCCAGCATCTCCAGGGAGTCAATGCTCTCGCGGTGCAGACTCCAGGCGAACGAGTCGCCCCGGTAAATCAGCGCGGCGCCGGTCAATTCCAGAAAGCCGACATCGCGGTCCGTCTCCCCCTCCCACACCCGCAAGGTATCTCCCGGCGAGAACCCCACGAACTCCATGCCCTCCCGCGGATAATCCGGTGCTCCAACCTTCTCGGCCACCCGGCGGCGTAGGCGGGCGTTGCCCAGCAGCGCCAACTGGTCCTGGCTGACCAGCGGCAGCAGTATGCCCAGGGCAAAGGCGATCGTGGTGACCGCCGCGGCAGCCGGTCCCGTCGCGCTGGGCAGCAGGTAGGTGATGATCAGCAGGCCAACCGCAAAGGGGGCGGTGCCCGCGACAAACAGGATCAACCCCGCCCGCAGCCGTATCCTCTGCTTGAATTGGGCGGTAAATATCTCCTCAGCCAATTCTTCCGCTCTTATCATTCGGTACGACAGGCGTCTCGCCTGTCGCTAGTATCGTTGCTCGTAGCGGGCGCAGACTGCCGGCCCCCGCGCTGCCCTTAACATATTCCGCACAAGCGGTCCGGCCTCCTGCACAAAATAGGGATGGGCCCTCGAGGAACGACACGTTGCGGCTCTCTACTGTGCAGATCAACTTTCAGACTGCCGCCATTAGCAGCCCGCCGGCGGCGATCAGCAGCCCGATAAAGGTCAGCAGCAGGCTGCCCCAGAAGGTGACTGCCCAGTTGTGCGAGGTCTGGGTGGTCCCGTCAGGCGCGTACAGCTTCCACAGCTCCAGGTACGGTCGCGGGTAGCGCCGGTACCAGCCCTCCACCTGCACCCGCTGGCCGACGAAGCTCTCGGCGCGGAACAGCCCGAAGAGCAGTTCGAGCATACCCAGCGGCTGGCGGTAGTCGAGGGTAATAAAGCCGCTGGTGTCCTGGAGCACTAGGTCTTCACTCCAGAAGAGCCCGGGGATGCCGCGGCCGATGATGCGCCCTTCGATGCGGGCCGGTATCGAGCGGATTCGTGAGGCTTTCACCTCGCTGACCAGGTCGGCAATTCCTCGGGGGGGGAATCCGTACTTGGGGTACGCGAAGAGCGTCCGGCCCAGCAGCCCCATACCCAGGCCCAGCAGGGCCGCGCCGACGCCGGCGACAACCTGCCCGCCCGCACCCAGGACGATCGCTGCGACGATCCCGCATAGCAGGCCCAGCAGCGGCAGGTAGTTCATAAATAGGTCCACAAAGAACTCGTCCCAGTAGCTTTCACTGGCTTTCTTGGGCAGCTCATAGGCCGGGCGCTGACCGATCTGCTCGGACTGACGCTGGAGCGCACGCAGCCGGCGTGCCGGCAGGGGATGAGTCGAGTTAAGCTCGCAGATCGTCGCCCAGGGGTTGAACAGGTCCCAGGCCATCGCCCGGCTGACCGTGCGCGGATCAGTGCCGTCCGTCGCCGTGCTCATACTGGCCGCGGCCAGCGCCAGCGAGCCGCCGAAGTCGCGGTCGAATATCCCCAGCATCTTGGCGCCACCGGCTACTGCCGCAGCCGGGCGTAGCTTGCCGGTCTCTTCGTCCTCCTGCTCGATCGGCGTGCGCGCCAGCCCGTAGGCGATCTTGACCAGCCCAGTCGCCAGCGCATTGGGGTTGCGGGTGACCTGGGCCGAATACTGGTCGGCGTAGTACTCGCGCACCCGCGACAGGAACATGACGATATACTGGCTGACGATGTAGGCGACGAAGGCGGCAATTGCCACCAGCACCACCACGCCACCGCCCTTGCCCCGGCGTCCGCGGTCACTGTACAGCCCGAAGCGAAAAATGTAATAAAGCACCAGGGGAATCGTCGCCGCGACGGTCATCACCACGAAATCCCAGTGGACGATGTGCCCCAGCTCGTGGGCCACGACTGCCCGACGCTCCTCCTCGTCGCACAGGTCGAGGATACCGCGGGTAATGACCAGGCGCGCGTCGCCCGGGTAGTGCCCGAAGGTGAAGGCATTGGGGTTGCCGTCTTCAATGACCCCGAACTTCGGCTCGCGCAGGTCCTGCTCGTGACAGACCTGGCGAATAAGCGTGGCGATGCCAGGGTCGGCGTGCTCGGGCGGCTGCCACTGGATCTTGTAGATCCACTCGATGATAAAGGGACTGATGAGGTACTGGACGCCGGCGAACGCCAGAACAATCACCAGCGCCACCCACATCGGCGCGCCCGTGGTATACAATGCCGCGGTCAGCACCGCAAACAGGATACCGAACAACACGACCAGCGTGAGCACCGAACGCAACGCAAGGTTAAACATTCTTCCACCTCCCGTGGGCAGAATCACTCACAAGGAAGTATACGCTGGGGAAAGAAGGGTGTCAACGAGGGGAATGTGGGCGCGCTCAGGGTACCACGAGGATCATTGTGTCGGGTAACTGAAGCGCGGCGGTGTAGAGGGGGGAAAGCTGCCACGACCACATCGCGGGTGGTGGCTGGGGGATGACGACGACAGAGGGATTGCGCTGGAGGCCTTCGGTAAGCAGCGCTTGGCCGGGCGCAGTGAGCGAGGAGATAACCTCGCCCTCGGTGTGGTAGGCCAGCAGTGCCGACTCCACCCGGTCGCGGCGGCGCTCAGCAGCGTGGCGTTTGGGCCCTATGACCACCACGTCCAGGTCAACGTTAAAGGTACTGGCCAGTTCGCCAGCGACAGATACAGCCCGCCCACCGGCATGGGAAGACTGATAGACAAGCAGGATGGACTCGGGCGCGATGTACTCACTGCTGCAGACCAGCACCGGACGCAACAGGCGGCCCTGGAGCAGTTGGCGGGTGTTGCGACCGACTTGGCCGCTGCCACTGTGGGGCTTGCCGCCGCGGCCGACCACCACCAGGTCGGCCAGGTGCGACTCCTCACCTAGACGCACTGCCGGCCGGGCGCCGCTGATTGTGCGGATGCTGCCGCCCACGTGTGCCTGCTGCAGCTTCAACCGGGCCTCCTCGACGAACTGCGGCACCACGCGACTCTCAGGCTCGAGCTCCTCGGCCTCCTCGCCCAGTTCGGCTATTTCCACGATGCTGGGTTCAGTGGGCAGCTCCGGCTCGGGCGGCGGTCCTTCTTCGGTGCCTACCACCAGCAGGTGCACGCGCCCATTGAACGCCTCCGCCAGGTCAATAGCCTGGGCCAGCGCTACTTGCGCAGAGCGGGAATTGTCGTAGCCTACGAGGATATTCTTAATCACAAATGCTCAACTCGCCTCAACAGCGAGGCGAATTATAGCAGGTTTGGGTGGCAGTAACAAGGGGGGTGCCTCAGGTCGCCAGATTCTGCAAATCCTCCATCGTCCTCGCCCTGCGCCTCAGGTAGACCTTGCCCTGGTCGGCGAGGTGGTCGTAGACTTCGCAATCCAGGGCCGCCGCCAGCGGGCGCAGGTCTACGCGGGTGGTGCCGTCTTCCAGGCGCGGGCGGCAGGCGATGACCTGGCTGCCGGGTAGCAGGACGACCTTGATGTCGTCGGTGTGTTCAGACATAAGCAGTTCCACCTGGTAGCGGTATTCGTCGAGGTGCAGATTCTTGCCCGGACAAGTCTTATTGGCGTATTCGCGATGGAAGTGGACATCTTCGGGGGTTAGCCAGAAGCGCTGGAGCAGGGCCGCGACGACCTGCTGGCCAATCGCTGTTCCTGGATAATCCGTGGGGTCTTCGCTGTCGAAGTTTGCGATGTAAGATAGGCCGATGGAGTGCTGATTCTGGCCCCGGCAGTGCGCGCCGGGCCGGCTCAGGGGCCGGCACAGGAAGATATCGCCGCTGGGGCCGACCATTATGTGGTATCCGTTATCGGACCAGCCCCGTGTTTTCATGTGATAGCGGCGCACGGCGCGCACAGTGCTCAGGCCCCGGTAGTCGGAGGCGGCTGGCCGCCAGGTATGGTGGACGATCACCGAGCGAATTGCCCGGCTGACGGGGACTTCCCGGATGTGTTGCCGGCACTCAGAGAGGGTCACCTGTCGTTCCCCAGGACTGAGCTTGTCGTAGTCAGTTGGCATATCCGATACCTCCCGCCGCCGTTGTCTGCCGTTGTGCTGGCGTTAGGCTGTCCTACTTCAGTGAAATCGTCTTACCGACCCAGACCTCGAAGGTCAGGTCGTCGTGCTTGTAGGCGCCGCCGGCGGCGACAAAGTCAATGTAGTTGTCCAGCGTGGGAATCTTCACTTCAAACTTGGCACCCACGCCTGCGGCTATCAAGTGATTGCCAAACGCAAGGAACGGGCCTACAGTCGTCTGGATCTCCTCGATCTCATACACCGGCCAGTAGGCGCCGGCACCCCAGCCGACCGTACCGCTGAGCAGGGACAATTCCACACCCTCAACGACAGCGTCTCCGGCCTGCTTAAGGAAGCCCTGCGCGCTACCCGCCGAGCAGAGCGCGAGAACGAGCGCTAGCGTAATTAGGTACCTGGTCATCGGTCATAGCTCTCCTTTCTCTGAGTTCATGTGATAGACTGCGGCTTCGATGTCGGGTCGGGTTGCCCAGTGACCCCGCTGCTGCGCCTGGCGGACGACGTACTCGTACTTGGCGGGGCCTTCGTCGGGACCATAGATCTGCTCGGCAGCATTGACCAGCCGTTCGAGCAGCTCCCGCAGCCTTTGGTCCTTGATGCTCCGGATGTAAAGGCGGACCAGGTTGCAGAGGAACCCGACGATCAGTGCGCTCACGCCGGGCAGCAGTATGTTCTTAAGCGAAAACGAGAGTGCTTCAAGCATGGTCGTAACCTCCTTGGTATGAGTTGTCACGAGAAAACGTGCGAGCAGTATACTTGGTCCGAATCTTGTTTTCTTCGCAGCCAGTCCCGGCCACGGGCTCGCCGACGCCGCAGGCGGCGCGAGCCCGTGGTCCATTGAAAAGTCTTTGCGGAAGGGGTGCGGGGAAAGCCACTTTCTTCGGTGGGGTGAGCTTGTCGAACCCCAGAAATGGGTTTCCCCGCAGAGTCCGTCCCGGTCGTTCCCTAAAGCTGCGACTTCCGCGGCCGGCCGGGGCGGCTGGCGAATTGCACCAGGCTCAACGGCTGGCGTTGGGGCCGGTATACTGCGGCATAATGCCGGGTGGCCTCGATGAACCAGCCGAGCTGGTAGATGGTGTAGAGAAATAGGAAGCTGAAGGCCGTCCACAGCAGCCAGTTCCACGGGCTGGGCGGCAGCAGGCCCTGGGGCAGGCGCTGCAGCAGTTCGCCGAGGCGGGCGGCGGCCAGCAGGCCCAGGGCGATCTGGCCGGGGCGATTCATGCGCTGCCGCCGCAGGCTCAGCCAGGTTATAATCAGACAAACAAAGAAGCCAGCGTCTACGACGCCGACCACAATCGCGGCGGGTGTCATTAGTTATTCCTCCGAGTTCAGCCTATCAATCTCGTCAGCGAAGGCCCGTTCCAGTTTCGCTTTGAGGGTACGCAGGATGTACGTGCCGGTGAGTGCGGCGAAGAAGGCCATCTGGAAGCTGCCGTCGAGCATAAACGCCACGGTCAGGCAGATGATCAGGTTGCCGATGAAGCCCAGATGCAGTTCGTTGCCCTTCATGCGGGGCAGGACAAGTGGCCGGCCTTCGAGGGCAGCGTTGACCAGCGCGCCCAGCAGCCCGGCCAGCCCGCACAGCACATACCCGGCGGCTGCCGTCTTGGCAGAGAAGCTGGCTAACCAGTGGTATGCTTCGTGCATGGTCAATTCATCCTGTCGTCGTGCTGTGTGCCGTTCAGCGGCCGACACTGGGTCATCGGGCGGATGTTGCTGTGCGACATTCGCCCCTCCCACACGAGGATCAGGGCCGGCTCAATTCGGCTAACAACCTGTGCAGGGCTGCCTCCACTTCGTCCGGTGTAATCGCCCAGAGGCATTCGTAGCGGCAGCGGATGTGCTGGGGTCCCTCGCAGCACGGCACGCAGGGCACTCGGCCTTGAGCGGTCAGGCAGCGGAAGTTCTCGTAGTAGTTGAGTCGCAGCTCCGGCGGAATTGCCCCGAATATCGCCACGAAGGGTGTGCCGGTGCACGCCGCCAGGTGCAGCAGGCCGGTATCGGGCACGACTGCCGCGTCGCAGCTCGCCAGCAGTGCCGCGACTACTGGTAGCTCCAGCCCGTATGCGCAGGCTACTTGTCCTGGGCAGCCTGGACTGGCCGCGCGCTCTGGATGGATCGGTACGACAGGCGTCTCGCCTGTCGGCTCGTCGGCCCCCGGATACTGCGGCGCGTCGGGGTTGGCGTCGAATATGAGCACCTCCCAGTTCAGTGCCGCTAGCCGCTGGGCCAGCTCGAAGACATACGGTATCAGCCAACTGCGGTGGCCGTAGATGCCCCGTAGGGCCATGCCGATGCGAATTCGGTTCCCACGATTGTGCTCTGATAGCCAGACATCGGCCTCTTGCCGTGCTCCTGCCGGAGGCTGATACCGCGCTGCGCGGGGCAGAGGCGGTATGCCGAAGGCGGTGCTAATTAAGTCAATACGCGGCACCAACCACGCCTGGGGGTGCCGCTCCATATAATTACTCAAGTCGGCAAAGACTACCTCAGCGCCCCCTGGGCTCGGCTCATTCAGGGGGACCACCTCGTCCACCTCCGCGAAGCCGGCCAGCAAAGCGGTATAGGCTGCCGGTGCCTGGAAGGTGACCGCCAGGTGGGGAAAGCGCTGCCGAATTGCGCCCAGCGTCGGCAGGATCATCAGGCAGTCGCCCAGCCCAGCGTCGCGCCGCACCACCAGCCGGTGCGCGGCGGCCAGGTCCTCCGGGCGACACAGCGGTTCAGGTGGCGGCGGCAGGATGACCGTTAACTGCTCGGTCCGAGTCGGCCGGCCGCGCAGCGCGAAACGGTGCTGCACGGTCACGTCAGCCTGCCCCTGGTTCACTCGACGATGCCCCAGCGCTGCCAGGAGTAGCTCAGGTCGCGCGGGTAGCTGCTCTGGTTGGTGGCAACTACCTCGAACTGCGCTTTCTGATAGGTCTTGCGCAGCTCGACTTCAAAGTCGTCGCCTTCGACCGCAAACTCGATCGCGCCGGGCACCAGGAAGCTCGCCAGCTCCGCGTGATCCACCACGAAACTAGCCTGCGCGCCGCCCGGCACCGCCTCGACCTCCCCGGTGCCACTCACCGTGTCCGTCTTCAGCGGGAAGCAGCCCCGGTCGGCGTCGGCGCTATTGTCAATCGCCACTACGTCGCCGCCGGCGTCGAGTTGGATACTGCCCAGATAGACGCTGCCGCTGGGGCCCTCGGCGCTCAGTTGCGCGTTGAAGTCAATCGCGCCGTCGGGGGCCGACTGGCTGGTCGCTACGGCGAAGACGTAGTTGACCGCGCCGTCGTGCAGGCCGGTGATATCCTGATCGGTCGCGGTGCCGCACCAGCAGCCCTGTACCAGGCCCTCGCCGGCGGCGACGGTCTTGTCTTCCTGGATCAGCCAGCCGCTGTAGACGCCCGCGGAAAGCAGTTGCTTGACGACGTTGCCGACCACCCGGTCGAGCGTTTCGGCAACCCGGTTTTGATGGTCGGGCTGCACGAAGTCGTCGGTGACGACGTCCGCCGCCAGCCCGTAATGTTCAGTTTGTGTGGCCATATATTAACCTCCGTCCATCTGGGTGTGGGAGGGGCATCCTTGCCCCGATTGCCGTCTGGCGTAGCCATGTGTAGGGCGAATGTTGGGTTAGCAACACCCGCCCGTTGTAGCCCGCGACGGTCGGGGCATACACCTGCGCTAAAGCTACGGCGCACAGGAGGGTGCCCTGACCACGGAATAACAGGTCGTTCTCCCCTCTCCCACAGGGAGAGGGGTCGGGGGTGAGGCTGCCGTTATGTCGTATCCTGCATCCGATTCCTTCTAAACCACTTCGAGGTATCTTCCCACCCCATACCTACTCCGCCCGTACAGTGCATAGCGGTAGTTTTCGGTCGCGGCCCAGTCGTAGCGGTTCGCGGCGGTTGTCCGGCTCGAGCCGATGGTCTGCGCGCCGGGCGTACGGCTGGTGACGGTGGCCGTGTCCACCTGCCCGGGGCGGATGCGCCGATCAATCTGTTCACGGATTGCTGCGACATCAGACATTGTCGTATCCTACCTTCTTCCAGGAACTACGCCGGAGTGCAATCGTGTCAGTGGTCAATGCGATTAGGCCCTGTAGCACTCAACTTTCAGAGTTTTTGCCGGAAGGGTGTGGGGAACCGGCTTTTTTTGCCTAAAAAGCGGGTTCCCCACAAAGCCGTTCATAGCTCTTGCAGTTAGCTCTCTTCCTCGCCCAGCCAGCGGGCTTTGACGCTGGTGACAGCCAGGCGATCCGGGTGGCGCTGGACCTTGTGCTGGAGCGCGACGATGCGGTAAAGCTGCCCGCCGGCACCGACCTGCTCAGCGCCGCGTACGGCCAGGACCTGCCCGCTTTTCATCTGCGGCTCCAGCGGCGTCAGGATATGTATGAACTCCGGTCGCCGCGAGCGCTCGACAAAGATCTCCTGCGCGAGGCGATTGACCTCGGCCTGGGTGGTGTAGTTGGGCAGCGCCTGGACTTCCATCTTGCGCCAGCCCACGAACTGGTCCGAATTCGGGTCATACAGCGACGCGGGATCGTAGACCACCGAGCGCACCGGCCGGCTATCCTTGCCCAGCCCGCAGACGGCGACGTAGTTGACATAGTCACGCGCCGACAGGCTCAGCCGGGGCTTGCGCAGCGCCAGGATCTCGCCGGGCTCGGCCGGGTCGGGAGCGGCGGCGGCCCGGGTGTACAGATACCACGATACCGTCGCGTCACACGCGCCGGTCAGCGTGCCATCGTGCTGCGTGACGTTGGCCGCGGTACGCGCCTGCCGGCAGTGGGGACACGCTTTGACAAACTTACCGTCGGCATCGAAGAAGATCGCCGCGCCGTGATCGTACCGGGCCACTTCCTCAAGAAACTCCAGCCACGACCGTCCCGCTTCTACCGCCCACAGCGGCTCCTCCGGCTCCCCCATGCTTAGGCTTACGCCGGTGTCTTCGAGGCTTTGCTGGTCGCGTGGTATTCCGCAGCGATCCAGCACCCAGTGGAACACGTCCACCACTGTCCAGTTGTCGAAGATCGGGGCGCGGCCGTCGCATTTCTCATCGCGTAGGCGCACGATCCCGTCCAGCACCGTTGCCTTCAACTCCGCATCCCCGCCGCCAAAGACCGTCGGCGGCGGCGCGACCAGGTACCCCGAGATGGTCGAGCTAAGCTGCTGGGAATCGTCCGACATCTTCCAGCCGAGCTGCACGGTGACTTTGCGGTACTCGGCGAGGTCGGCGTATTGGCCGAGCTGGTTATCCAGCGCCAGGCGATAGCGCACGCCGCGCAGCCGGTCGGAGTGGTCCCCTTCAGTGGCCTCAACGTGGCCGGCAATATCCGCCTTCTCCAGCGCGTCCAGATCATTCACCTGCGGGTACTGCCCAATCGCCACGCTGAAGAGCTGCGGCGAGACCATCGTCTGGAAATCAACCGCCTGACCGGTCTCCGGATCAACCCCGACTGCCTCCTGCTGGTGCAAGTACGGCTCAATCGTTGCTTGCCAGGCGCGCTGAGTGGCAGTGAGGTCATCGCGTTCGGCGGTAGTGTCGCTGACCTGCACCTCCCGCAGCGGCACGCCGGAATCGTTGATGACCGCTAGATGCCGATGATTAAGTCCCAGCTCACCGCTGCTGGCCTGCGTGGCGTAGCCGGCTTCAATCGGTTCGCTGTCGAGCACGGCGGTCGGCATAATGATCGGGAAGAACGAGAACATAAACTGCCCGGCGTTGTGCAGCACGGAGACCTTCCCGCGCCGCACGCGCAACTCCCAGCCGGGCACCTCGTAGACCCAGATGTCCTGAGCGAAGGCGTCGGTAGAGATGACGATCTTGCCGCGCCAGATCGCCAGCCACAGCAGCAGCCGCTGTCCCGCGCCGAAGCCCTCCAGCGTCGGCACCTTGACCGACTTCTCGGTGCCGGCGGCCTTGTACCAGACCCCGCCCTGGCGGCGCATCACGAACATCGGTGCGCCGTAGGGGATACATAGCGCCCATTCGTCGGTCTCGGCCACGCCGAAGTGAATCTCGGTATGGGGCGGCGCTTGGCTCCAGTCGTGGTCCGGGGGCGGGTCGGCCCGGTACAGCGACAGGGCAAAGACCGGGTTAGTGGGCAGTGTGAAGTTGCTGATCGCGCTGGTGGTCTCGTTGGCGGTCCCGTCGTACTGGAAGAGTTGCACCTCGCCGGCCAGCCCGTGGTTGGGCAGGGCCACCCAGGCCCCGCCTTCGGTAGTAAAGTGCCCCAGGCCGATAGTCTGCGTGGTATCCAGAAACGGCCGGGCGATAACGGCATTCACCCGGGGATCGTCCACCAGCATCGCCGAAGGCACCTGGAGCCCCGGCCGGCCCAGAGCGCCCAGGTCGGTGGGCTCGATGGTGATACGTCCGCCGTGGACCAGGTCGGCGAGCACATCGTGCTGTCCGAAGCCGTCGTAGGTCACGCGGTGCTCGCGCCCGGGCTCATAGAGGTCCACCTTGGCGATCGGATATACGCGCTGTGCCATTATAACGATGCCTCCAACTCCCAGGTCTCGCCGTCGTCGGCGGAGATGTAAATGTCAATATTCGGGTAGTTGGGCACGCCGACGACCAGCCGGCAGCCCTGGGTGTCCATCTTTACGAAGGCCACCCGATCCGCGTCGGAGGGCGACGCCACCAGCTTCTCGGTGGCCCCATCCCGGAAGGACAGCCACGTCTCGCCACCATCGGCGCTGCGGCGGATGTATTGAGCCCCACCGCGGTAGCCGATCAGATAAACCAGGCCGTTGTGCTCGAACGCCATCGGATACGACAAGCCTTGTACCATCAGTTAGACCTCCTCCCAGGTCTGCCCGTCGTCACGGGAACGCAGTAGCTTCACGGTGTCACCACCGGCCTGGTAGGCCAGGATGATATCGCCTCGGCTATCTTTGTCTGCCCAGGGGTAGTCGCTCTGCCCGTCCTCGGTGATCCACTGGGCCGACTGCCAGGGGCTGGTCAGGCCGGACCTGCGGCGCATGCGGATATTGCCGTCCACGACATCAAACAGAAACAGTTGCCCGACGGCGTCCTCAAATAGGTGCGGATGGCCGCCGGGGCCGACCAGTTGCAGCGCCACAAAGCTGGCGGCATTGTGCTCGACCAGAACGCCCTCAGCGCTGGCCAGGAACGGGACATCGGC
>JALGTU010000227.1 GCA_029821195.1 Candidatus Zipacnadia bacterium | reverse complement strand
ATCTATATACGGCCTTGGTATGTCGGCTTCCTGTGGCCCTGGGCCATTTTGGGGCTCTGGGATGTGCCAATATCAGCACTTAGGCTGCTCAGCCCGCGACAGACTGGGGCAGAGCTGTGGTTTCAGTGGCGGTACTTGCGCTATAGCCCCGATACGGACACCTACTACTATGACTATGATGAAAACGGCGAAAGTGGGCGGAAGGTCTCACGAGGTTGGTTTTGGTGAGACCGGAAGCTCGAAGGCAGGCCCCTTAAGACCAGCTTTGCCAGACATTGGCCTGACCACGCAGCCGAAGGGAGGCTTTACAATGAGCAAGGCACGGTTTCGCGTCTTAATGGTATTGACAGTCGTTTCTGGTCTGATGGGTGGAGCTTTGTCTGAGGCGCTGTTTCGAGGCGGGTCAGCGATAGCGGCTGAGAGTTGGGGGATACCGGCAGTACGGGAGGTGCAATTGGTCGACGGCCGGTCTCACATCCTGATGGACGCGATGCCGTACCTGTCCGAGGGGTGCGTTATGGTTCCGTCGAGGGCCATCTTTGAGTGGTTGGGAGCCACAGTCACCTATGAAGCCGCTGCTAAGAGAATGAGGGCAAAGCTGGGCACCACGGTCATCACGCTAGGTCCGGGACAGAAGCGCGCCTGGGTTGACGGCAGGACTGTGGTGCTGGATGCGCCAGTAGTCACCACGGAGACGATAGCCTACCCGGGAGCCGTGTCGGTGTTTTCGCCTGGGGCCGCGTCGAGGATTTTCGTGCCATTGCGCTTCGCGTGCGAGACGCTGGGGGCGGATGTCGCCTGGGATGCGGCAAGGGAAACCGCTACGATAACTCACCAGGGGCGCGTCGGGACATTGTTCGTGTTTTCGCCCAACAAATGGACAAAGCTGCATGAAGCGGCCGCGGCAGGCAAGCCCACGCTGGTCAGAGCACTGCTCAGGCGCGGCGCAGATGTGAACGAGATGGCCACGCTGGGCATGACGGCACTGCATCTGGCAGCACACTCTGGCCACACCGAGACGGCGAAGGTGCTGCTGGATCACGCCGCTGACATGAACGCCAAAGACTCCTTCAGCATGACTCCGCTGCACTTTGCGGCATCGGGGAGGTATGCCGAGACGGCGAGGCTTCTGCTTGACCACGGCGCCGACGTGAACGCACAGGACGAATTATTCGGCTGGATGCCTATACACGTGGCGGTACAGGAGGACGACGTGGAGTCGACGAAGTTGCTGCTGGCGCACAACGCCAATGTGAACGTGCGGGACGGTGACGGCAAGACCCCGCTGTACTGGGCGGCCGTGAAGGGGCACACTGAGTTGGCAAGGGTGCTACTGGAGCACGGAGCGGGCGTAAACGTAAAAGACAAAGACTGTGTGACGCCGCTGTACTGGGCGGCCATGAAGGGGCACACTGAGTTGGCGAGGCTACTGGTGGTGCGGGGCGCAGACGTGAATACGAGGGACTCCACGTTTGGTCTAACGCCTCTTCACTTGGCTTCCGCGGCAGGCGACAGCGAGACTGTCAGGCTACTGCTGGAGAGCGGGGCAGACGTCAAGGCACGGGACGACGAGTATGGCTTTACGCCGCTCCATTGTGCGGCCGGTAAAGGGCGCACCGAGAGCGCGAAGTTGTTGCTGGAGGGTAACGCCGACGTAAACGCACTGGACAGTTTTGGATATACGCCGCTGGACTGGGCGACTATGGAGGCCCACACCGGAACCGCCGCCCTCTTGCGGATGTACGGGGGGAGATGAACCGCAAAGTGGCCGTCGCGAAAACAACACCATATGGGCGGCAAATGGCGGACGCTGAAGGGCGAAGAGTGGCTATGCCAGACCTTGAGCTGATCGTGAAGCCGGCGAGCAGAGACTTAGCTATCGTGGTACTCCTCGTCATCCTCGGCCTCTTTTGCCAGCGGATGGGCCTTTGCATACGCCTCTTTGAGCCGTTGGGTGGTGACGTGGGTGTAGATCTGGGTGGTGCCGAGGTTTTTGTGGCCGAGTAGCTCCTGGATGCTGCGCAGGTCGGCGCCACGGTCCAAGAGATGCGTGGCGAAGCTGTGGCGGAGGCTGTGCGGGCTGATATTGGCGCTGGCCGCCGTCTGTAGCACGTACTTGCGCACGATGTTCTGGATACTGCGCACCGAGAGCCGCGTCCCAGACGGATTAAGTAGCAGTGCTGATTCTGTCTCAGCGTCGGCCCGCTTGCGCAACAGCACCTGGCGGCCGTGGTTGAGGTAGTGAATGACGGCGCTGGCCGCCGGTCGGCCAAAGAAGACAATGC
>JALGTU010000226.1 GCA_029821195.1 Candidatus Zipacnadia bacterium | reverse complement strand
GAGAGCGAGCACTCGGCGATGAGCGCTTGCACCGCGGCAGCAGCGGCCGGTGGTCGGGTGATGAACGTCACCTCCGCCAACGGCCTGGCGCTGATGTGGGAAATCCTGTATATCACCGCCTCGCTGCGTATGCCGGTGATTCTGACGGTGGTCAACCGCGCACTGTCGGGGAATATCAACATCCACTGCGACCACTCCGATACGATGGGCGCGCGTGACGCCGGCTGGATTCAAATCTATGCCGAGAATGTCCAGGAATCGTACGACAACCTCATCCAGGCGGTCGCTATCGGCGAGCAGGAGGACGTGCGCCTGCCGGTGATGTCGTGCCTGGACGGGTTCCTGGTCAGCCACTCCTACGAGCTGCTCCAGGTGGAGGATGACGAGGCGGTGAAGGACTTCGTGGGGCCGTATCAGCCGCGCCATCCGCTGCTGGACGTCGAGAATCCGCTGACGATGGGGCCGCTGGACCTGTACGACTTCTACTTCGAGCACAAGCGTGACCAGTGGGCTGCCTACGAGCCGGCCAAGCAGGCGGTCATCGAGGTGGGCCAGCGCTTCGGCGAGACCTTCGGGCGCAGCTACGGGCTGTTCGAAGAGTACCGACTCGACGACGCCGAGGTCGCGATCGTGGCAATGAGTTCAATGGCGGGCACTGCCAAGGACGCGGTGGATACGCTGCGCGCGGAGGGTGTCAAGGCGGGGCTGCTGAAGCTGCGGCTGTTCCGGCCCTTCCCGGCGGAGGAGCTGGTCGCGGCCCTGGCGGGCCTCAAAGCGGTTGCCGTCTGCGACCGGGCGGCGTCCTTCGGCGCGCAGGCCGGTCCGCTGTACGCGGAGACAACGTCGGCACTGTACACCGCCGGTGTGCAAGTGCCGGCGGTCAACTACATCTACGGGCTGGGCGGGCGGCAGATCACACCCGGGGAAATCATCAGCATCTACCGCCACCTCGAGCAGGTTGTCGAAGAAGGCCAGCCCGATCGGCCGGTCGAGTTCATCGGCGTGCGCGCCTTCAGCAAAGAAGAACACGCGGGTATGTATGCGTTTTAACAGGAGGATTTGACAATGGCACGACTGCAAGAGCTAACGGAGCGACCAACTCGACTGACCGGCGGCCACCGGCTTTGCCCGGGCTGCGGTGAGCCGATTGTGGTACGGCAGGTATTGATGAGCACGGAGGATCCCGTAATCGCTGCGTCCTGCACCGGGTGTCTGGAGGTATCCACGACGATCTTCCCGTATACCGCGTGGGCGATTCCGTGGATACATATCGCCTTCGAGAACGCCGCCGCGACGATCGCCGGTGTCGAGGCGATGTACAAGGTGCTCAAGACCAAGGCAGCCAAGGGGCAGCCGCTGCCGGACTACATTGACCCCGAGGCCAACTACAAGTTCGTCGCCTTCGCCGGCGACGGCGGCACCTATGACATCGGCCTGCAGTCGCTGTCCGGTGCCATCGAGCGTGGGCATCAGTTCCTGTACGTCTGTCTGAATAATGAGGCATATATGAACACCGGCATCCAGCGCTCCTCGGCAACGCCGATGGGTAGCAATACCACCACCAGCCCAGCCGGGAGCGTCCTGCCCGGCAAGACTATGCACCGCAAGGACCTGACCGCGATAATGGCGGCGCACGATATCCCCTACGCCGCCCAAAGCATCCCCGGGCGCTGGCGCGATCTGACTACCAAGGCCGCCAAGGCCTTCGAGATTGACGGGCCCTCGTTCATCAACGTGCTCACGCCCTGCCCGTTGGGCTGGCGCTGTGAGCCTGCACTGACCCCGGAAATCTCGCAATTGGCCGTTGACACCTGCATGTGGCCGCTCTATGAAGTTGATCACGGCGAATGGAAGCTCAACTACACGCCTAAAGAGAAGAAGCCGATTGAAGAATACCTCCAGACCCAGGGCCGCTTCCGGCACTTATTCCGCGACGAGAAGGGCGAGGCTGTCCGCGCCCAGATGCAGGAGTTCGTGGACTACAAGTGGGAGCAGCTCCGGGAGCGCTGCGGGGAGGCCTAGCAAATATAGACTGTACACCAATCCGACTTATGGTCTTTGCCTCCGCGACCTGGGAAGTGTGCCGAGTCACCCCTAGTAGCAGCAACAAACGTAACACGGATAGTTCAAAATGAGTGGCGTTACCTCGATTCTATTGCAGTCAGCCGAAGATTCTTTCCTCCAAGTTGGTGTATTTGTCGGCGCTATGCTGTTGTTCTTCGGCTACTTGAACTACAAGACGGCTGGCGGAGTCATAGCCGCTATTACCAAGTATAAGCGGTTTCAGGTCCCGATGGGGGC
>JALGTU010000075.1 GCA_029821195.1 Candidatus Zipacnadia bacterium | reverse complement strand
GCGGCCAGTCGCCGGGCTTGCGCAGCAGGATGATATACTCGTGCTCGTAGGTGACGTGCCCGTCGCGGGGGTAGTAGATCGAGCCCATCCACTGCCCGCCGCCGGTGGTATTGGTCGTGGAGATCTTCTCCCAAATGATATTGCCCATAAAGTCGAAGCCGACCTCGCGGCCCATGCCGATGATGTCAGCGGGAATGGGCTGGACGCGGTAGCGCCCGTGCTCGGCAGCGCGCAGGTACTGGTCACCGATATTTATCGCCGCGCGGCAGCCCGGATGCAGCACCCGATAACACTCTGCGATGACCTGCTCCAGGTCGGCCAGATACTCCTCGTAGGGCTGGTCGTAGCCGATCTGGCCGGGGTGGTGGTAGTCTTTGATACACCAGTACGGCGGCGAGGTGACCACCAGATGCACCGCTTGGTCGTCCACCTCGGCCATATTCCTACTGTCACCAAAAATTATGCGGTGGTGTTGTGACATTGCTGTTCTCTTCCTGGCGGTTGAGATGGTCACAGTGGCTGGGCAATAATCGAATGGGCTACAAACACGCCGAACACAAGCCACAGGACGATCGCCGGCCACTTCCATCCTAGCGAGCGTTGGTACTGTTCATCGAGAAGCAGGGCGAGCGTCTCCGGATCTACAGGCGTGAACAGGCCCCCACGCGCGTTCGCTACAACCACGAGCGAAAACGGACCCCGTGCTGCCCAGGAGTGAAAGCTGAGCGCCAGTGCGATCGCGCCGAGCGCCCACAGCACAGCGACAACGCTGAAAGCGACGATCACAAGAGCGGGGAAGAGGTAATACGTTGCTACCGCCCACAGGGCGTGAGCAGCCACGGGCAGCAATATCAGGGCGCTGTATACCCACGGCATGAAAATCGCCCCCCAGACCATCGCGCGCTTCTGTCGGAAATCGGGCTGCGTCAGTAGGTATAGCAGCGATAGTGCGCTCACGGTGAAGAGCAACACAATTGGACCGATAAACAGCAGGTGGTATGGCCGCCACAGGTAGTGGACCCAATGGTAAAGCGGGCTACCTAGTAGAGCGAAGTGCATATTGGGACACTCCTCTCCGAGTGTATACTCTTCCTGCGTCCTTACGGCTCTGCCAGGCCCGAGCGCTTGCTTATTCCGGTCTCTTCAACGATTCCCAGCAGCAGCGCGATGAGGGCCATGCGCACCGGCACGCCGCCACGGGCCTGCTCGAAGTAGACTGCGCGCGGGTCGTCGTCAATCTCCGGGGCGATTTCGTCCACCCGGGGCAGCGGATGCAGCACGATCATATCCTCCGGGGCCTGGTTCATAAGCCTCCTGTCCAGGACGTAGATGCCCTTGTACTTCTCGTACTCGGCGGGGTCGGCGAAGCGCTCTTGCTGGATGCGCGTCATATAGAGCATATCCAGGTCGTCCAGCGCTCCCGCCAGGTTGTCGGTTACGCGTGGCTCAGCGCCCAACTCCTGCACTTTCTCGGTGACTTCCTCCGGCATCTCCAGCGCGGGGGGGGAGATGAAGGTAAGCTCACAGCCGAAGCGGGCCAGCGCCGGGGCCAGTGAGTGCACTGTCCGCCCATACTTCAGATCGCCGCACAGGCCGACCTTCAATCCTTCGAGGGTGCCCTTATGGCGACGCAGGCAAAAGAGGTCAGTGAGCGTCTGCGTGGGGTGCTCGTTGTGGCCGTCGCCCGCGTTGATGACGGGCACTGACGCCGCCTCGGCGATCGTCTGCGCCGAGCCGGGCTCCGGATGGCGGGTGACGATGATATCGCAGTAACTGCTGACGATGCGGGCGGTATCGGCCAGGCTCTCGCCCTTGGCCGCCGAGCTGCTCCTGGCGTCGGCCATGCTGATGATGCTGCCGCCCAGTCGGAGCATCGCCGACTCGAACGACATCCGCGTGCGCGTGGACGGCTCGAAGAAGAGCGTCGCCAGAATGCGGTCCAACGGGGCTACCGGCTGCGTTTCAGCCTCGTCACCCCAGCCCAGGGCATCAGCCATCTGCTCGGCGATGTCCAGAACCGCGAGGACTTCTTCATTGGAAAAGTCGAGGATTGATACCAGACTTCGGCCTGTCAGCGTCACTAGCGTGTCCTCCCTTTTTGCGGCAGAAAAGCATTGAACGGCTTTCGTGAAAAACCCGCTTTTTGGGAAAAAGCCGGTTTTTCACGCTTTTCCGGCAAAAACTTTTAATAGTGAGCAACGAGGTGACAAATACAGCGTGTCGTTCTTCGCAAACGGCTGTGAATCAGCGTTTACGCAGTACATGACAGCATACAACGCTTTGCGAGCTGGATGTCCTCTTTTTCTTCTTGGATAACGTGACTTACGATTTCTTCTCAGTGATAGCTTTGTTAAGCGCGTCCTTCATTTGCACTGTGGCGGCGCGCGCGGCGGTGGCGAACTGGTCCGGGGGCATATCAATGTTCTTGTAGGCGAAGATGATGCCGCGCGAGGAGTTGACTACCGCGCCCAGCCCCTGGTCGTCGAATGCCGCCGCTACATCTGGTGCCGTCGCCCCCTGCGCGCCGTAGCCGGGCACGAGGAAGGGCGCCTGCGGCATCCGCTCGCGCAGTTCGGCGAGCTGCTCAGGATACGTCGCGCCGACGACAGCGCCTACCGATGAATAGCCCTGCTCGCCGACCAGTTCCCGGCCCCAGCCCGCGACCAGATCTCCGATATGCTGGTAGACCAGCGCGCCTGTCTCTGCTAGAGGGAGGTCTTGCAGTTCACCCGACGACGGATTCGACGTTTTCACCAGCACGAACAGCCCACGCCCTTCTGCCGCAGCAGCTTGGATAAAAGGCATTACCCCGTCGCCGCCTAGATAGGGGTTGACAGTGATAGCATCTACCGGCGAGTCGCCGCGCAGGTAAGCCTGGGCATACGCCTCGGCGGTCGAGCCGATGTCGTTGCGCTTGCCGTCGAGTATGACGACCAGTCCGGCCTGCTTCGCGTAGCGCATCACTGACCAGAGTACGGGCGAGGCCTCCTCCCGGAGGACCTCAAAGTAAGCGGACTGGGGCTTTACGGCCGCGCAGTGCTCAGCGACGGCATCAATGATCTCGCAGCAGAACCGCTCGACCGCTCTGCCCGGCGTACTGCCCGCCAGCAAATGTTTTGGCAGCCGCTCGACGTTGGAGTCCAATCCGACACAGACACGGCTGTCCTTTTCCTGGACAGCCGTGCACAGTCTATCGGCAAAGTTATCCGGTTTCACGGTTCCCTCCACGTGGTTGGGTTGGCCTGATTATAGCCTGCCAGTGAAGAATCTGTCAAAAGTGCCACTGGCGCTGGGGCAGGCAGTTCGGCAAGCTCACCATAAACCGAGACGCCTGTCCTACCGGGCTGGCCGGATCGCCATAAACGCGGCCATCTCCGGGCATCCCGGCCCGAGCCGCCGGTAGGAGAACAGCAGATCGGGCCGGCAGTGCGTGCACACCTCGCTGACCTCAATGTTATCTGTCACCAGGCCCGCCTCCTCGAGCTGGCACTGGTTGATGCCCTTCAGGTCCAGGTGCCATCTATTACTTATCTTTGACAGAAAGCCTTCTGCCGCGGGCAGTCTGGCAGCGGCCTCGGCTACCTCTGGCCCCACTTCGTAGCAATCGGCGCAGATCGCCGGACCGATGACTGCTCGCATATTCTCGGGTATTGCACCAGCGGCTTGGACAAGCTCGTGGACAGCGTTTCCGGCCACGTCGGCCAGCGTCCCGCGCCAGCCGGCGTGCATCAGTCCGATGCCTGCGCCGTCCGGCAGCCAGAGGAACACCGGCACGCAGTCGGCGTGATACGTGGATAGCACGATACCCGGCGCGGTGGTCACCAGCGCATCGGCCTGCGGCGCGATAAAGCGCCCGTCCTCTTGCTTCAACTCGGGCAGGAGCTTGGCGGTAACCCGGTAGACGGCATTGCCGTGCACCTGCTGTGCCTCGACGAGCGGACCGCGCGCCAGCCCCAGGTCCGCCAGGACTCTCTGCCGATTCGCGGCGACTTCTTGGGGCGTCCCGGTGGGATAGTACAGATTACCGGCCTCTCGGCTGGTGAAGCCGCCGATGACCGGTCCATCTTCAATCCGCAATGTCCACCGCGAGTCCGGGGTCATCGCGCTGCCCGTCTACCACTCATAGAGCTCACGGCATTCCTCCGTCATCTCCCGCACCGTCATTCGGCCCACGCGGCAATCGGCCAGGCACGGCAGCACGTAGGGGCCTTCGGGAATCACTGCAATTTTGGCGTCCGGCCCGTACTCCGCCAGCGCGCGGCCCAGGCCTTCTTCGACACTGTTTACCGGCTCGACGAATAACTGCCTCTGCTGCTCGGGCGGCACGCCAGTGGAGTAGTTATATATTCGCCGCTCGCGCAGCACCTTTTCGAGTTGGTGCAGCGCCCACTGGTCAATGTGATTCTCCCCGGTGGCCAGCACACGCTGCACGTATTCGTGCGGGTCAGCCACGCGCAGCATCAACTCGGTATACTCATCGTTGCCGATGCCCTCGGCGTTCTCCTGGCAGATGATGATCGTCCCGCCGGGCCGAGTGATCTGCCCTCCGGCGGTCGCCGCCTTGATTGCCTGGTAGAAGGTCAGGTCCAGTGGGTAACCGGCGTTGGACGTGATCGTGATATCCACCGGCTCGTCGAGTACCACTTTGGCCTGGCGCTCGGCCACTTCCATTGCCGCCAGTGGAGCGTCGCGCAAGTGCCCGGAGAATATCCCGGTAATCTGGCGCTGTTCATCGAGTGTGCAGTTGACGGTGAAGTCGGCGCCGCCAGCCTGGCGGGCTACCGCCCAGGCCTCGATGTCGGAAGGATTGCTGCCGATATTGCCGGTGATTGCGGCAGCCGACTCGATGAGCGCCGGGCTGTGGAAGCCGAAGATCGTCTCGCTGGCCGCCAGCCCTGGGCAAATCGCCTTGCGCCCGCCCGAATAGCCCGCAAACAGGTGCGGCTCGACCAGCGAGACGAGAAGCTTCAGATCGGCCTCTACATAGCGTCGGTCAATCAGTACGCGGGTGCCGGCGGGCGTTTTGCCCAACTCCGCCTGCGAGTCGAGATCGCGGGCCACGTGGCTCTCGATCCGGTAGCTGCTGGCGATCTGTGGCCCCAGCATCTCCACCAGTTCCGCTTTGGTTGCTTCCCGGGGCAGGCCCGTCGCCACCAGGATGAGGATATCCTCCCGGCGCAGCCCCACTGCTTCGAGGACCTCCAGCACCGGGCGGACCAGCAGTTCATTGGGCACGGGCCGGGTGATATCGGATATCACCACGCAGGCATCCTGCCGACCCCGGGCTATCTCGGCCAGGGGCGCAGTACCCAGGGGGCTCGCCAGGCTTTCCTGCACAGCCCGTTGGGGAGCAGCCAGTTGGGGGAGCTTGTTGAAGCGCAGTACCTGGACATTCGCCTCATCGGGCAACTCTACTTCCAGGCCCTGCCTGCCGTAGCGCATTTCGACGATCATGGGTAAGTCCTCGCCAGCAGGTGTCAATACGCCCCTTCATTCTAGCCGTGCCAGCAATGCGTGTCAAATGCGCCTGTGTCCTTGTCATCACTTCGGGGGCGACGCTCTTTTCTGAGCGGGATGACTTCGAGGGGGTTGCCACAGACAGCAAAGAAGTCAGACGCTTTGCGGTGGAGTAGGAGCAATTCCGCGGGTTGGGGCCCTAAGCGCCGCGCGGGATGATTCTGGTAACCAGCTCGGCGAGGATATCCGCGAAACCTTCCTTCTTCCTCAGAAACACCCCGTCGTAGTCGGTGATCCGGGCGATATCCTGCGAGGAGTCGGCGGTGCCAGTGAGCACCACGACGTTGATAGCCTGCCACAAGGGATTATTTTTGATGGCGTGCAGGACGTCCCAGCCGTCCATAATCGGCATCATTATGTCCAGGATGACTGCATCATACAGGTTATCGTCTACGGTGCGAGCACACAGCTTGCGCAGCGCCTGGTCACCATTACTGGCCGTGTCGGTCTCCAGGCCGTGCTGCTGCACGACGGCGGTCACCATCGCCCGGACGGCAGGTTCGTCATCCACAACTAGCACTTCGGCCATGCTTGGACTCACCTCATAGCTGGTTATTTGCCCTGTCGGTCGTGCAAGGCGCGGTCGGTGCGCCGACGGAAGTCGCGCTCCTTGAGCGCCTCACGCTTGTCGTACTGGCGCTTGCCCTTGGCCAGGCCTAGTTGGACCTTGGCGTAGCCCTGGTCGCTAAAGTATATCTTCAACGGAACTAGCGTGTATCCCTTCTGCTGTACCGCCCGATGCAGGCGTTTAATCTCGGATTTGTGCAAGAGCAGCTTCCGCGGTCGGTAGGGATCAACATTCTCGTCACTGGCTGGCTTGTAAGGTGCAATGTGCATGTTATACAACCAGACCTCGCTGCCCTCCACGGCGGCGTAAGCCTCTTGAATGCTCACGTGGTGGGCACGCAGCGACTTCACTTCCGCCCCCCTTAGCTCCAGGCCGGCCTCAAAGGTGTCATCAATGAAGTAGTTGTAGCGGGCCCGCCGATTTGTCGCTACGGTGCCGTCAGACATTTGCCTTTGCCGTTGTCCGTTGTTCCGTGCCGTTCTGGGTCGTTGTCCTGAGCTCTTGCGTCCGGTCTGTCGAATGGTCGTTACCTGCCCACTGGCCACTATCCGTACTATTGATGCGCTGCATCCAGCATCGCTACCACATTCTCGGGTGGGACGTCGCTTAGGATATTATGAACCTGGGTGAAGACGTACCCGCCGCCCGCGCCGAATATCTCCAGCCGCTGCTTGACTTCCTCGCTGATCTGCTCAGGCGTGCCGTGAACCAGGGTGGACTGGGTCTCGCAGCCGCCGCCCCAGAAACAGAGGTCGCGCCCGAATTCGCGCTTGAGCCGCTCCGGCTCCATATTCCGTGCCGAGGTCTGCACCGGGTTGAGGATCTCCACGCCTGCCTCAATCAGCATGGGCACTAGCTCGTAAACACCGCCGCAGCAGTGCAGGAAGACAAAAGCATCGCTATACTTCTTCACTGCGGTGTATATCTGCTTGTGTCGTGGTAGGAAGAATTCGCGGTAGGTCTCCGGCGAGAACTGCGGCCCGAGCTGCATCCCCAGATCATCGCCCATCTGGATGATGTCAATGTATGGCCCCAATGCCGTCAGGAAGCGCTCCAGGTTCTCCAGGTGCAACTCGGTTAGCCGGTCGAGCAACTTGTGCGCGCTTTGCGGATCGCCGGCCAGGTCCATGAAGAACCCGTCCATGGTCCGCAAGAACTGCGCATGCTCATTCAGGTTGCCGCCGAAGGCGGCCATAATCGCGTAGTTGGTCTCTTCGCGCAGTTTCTTCGCTACAGTGGCCACTTCCGCCAGCCACTGGTCCGTCATCGGCCGGTGGGCCGGAGCGCAGGCTATTCTGCTCCACATGCCCTGGCTCATGTGATAGGGCAAGTCGGCCAACTTCTCGTCGGTTACCCCCTCGCTCAGTGGCCAGTATGCCTGGGAGAAGAAGTCCTGATTCTTGGGCGAGACGCCGATGACCTGGCCCTCGTCGCCGCGAATCAACCATCCGCCGTTGCCGTCGGGCTCCAGCATCACCTCGATCCACGCCGGAATGGTCACCGACGTACCGTCTTTGAGTTGGAAAGGCCGGCGCTCCTCGGGCGTGGTGAAGAAGGCTCGGCCCAGGTCAATCACGTCAATATCGAAGCGCTCCAGGATTTCGTCCTCGGGCTGGGCCAGGCACTGCACCACATCGTAGACAAAGGTTTCCGAGTCGGGCAGGCCCAGATAGTCGGTCAGGCGGCTATAGGCCTTGGCCATTATGTTGGTGGAGCGCATCCCGCCCAGGTCAATCGGCACCCGGTCGGGTTCCTGATGTGTTACGGCAGCATAGACTCGCTCGCGCGAGGTCATCACTAGTCCTCCTTACGGTTGCCGAGCGATCTCGCCCAGAAAGCCCCACAGATAGGCCTCCTGGGTCTGTACTGCGACCAACTCCCCGACCAGGCTCGGCTTGCCGGGGAATATCACTAGCTTATTCGTGCGCGTACGGCCTCGGACCTTCCCCGCTGATTTGGGGTCGGGCGCTTCCACGAGTACCTCGAAGCTCTGCCCGACCAGTTTCTCGTTGATCTGCCGGCCGATTTCATTCTGCCGCGCCACCAGTCGCTCCAGCCGTGCTTGCTTGGTTTCCTCGGGAACTTTGTCGGGAAAATCGGCGGCACGTGTACCGGGCCGGTCGTTGTATTTGAACATAAAGGCCTGGTCAAAGCGGATTTCCTCGAATGCCCGCAGCGTATTGTCAAACTGCGCTTCCGTCTCACCTGGAAAGCCGACCATTACGTCAGTGGTGATGCTCACCCTTGGTATGCGCTGGCGGGCGGCTTCGATGAGATTGCAGTACTGCTCATACGTATAGCCGCGGCCCATCCGCGCCAGCACATCATCGTCACCGGACTGAATCGGCAGATGCAGGTGCTCGCAGACCCGAGGTAGCTCGGCCATCGCGTCGAGCAACTCAAGCGACAGGTCTTTGGGGTGCGAGGTGGTGAAGCGGATGCGCTCCAGCCCTTCAACCCGGCTCACCTCCGCCAGCAGGTCGGCGAAAGCGTAGCCCTTCTCCCGACTCATCACAGTGTGGGAGGGGCCCCCCTGCCCCGACCCCAGCACCCTTTGGTAGGAGCGACATTCTTGTCGCGATTCCTTACCATATGAATTGACGTTCTGCCCCAAGAGCGTGACCTCCTTATAGCCCTCGGCCACCGCCTGCTCGATCTCACTGATAATCTCGCTCACCGCTCGGCTCTGCTCGCGACCACGGGCGTACGGGACGATGCAGTAGGCGCAGAAGTTATTACAGCCGTAGGTCACATTGACGAAGGCGGAAACTGGCGTGCTGCGCAGTACGGGGAGGCCCTCGGGGATCGTCTCGCCGCTGTCGGTCACGACGACGGGCTCGCCGGGTGCCGAGGTGCGTTCGACAGTGGCAATCGCCTGGGCCAGTTGCGAATAATTGCGGGGGCCGAGGATGATGTCCACATAGGGCGCGCGGCGCGCAATCTCTTGGGCCGCGACCTGTACCACGCAACCGAGTACGGCAATCACTGTGCCCGGGTGCTGCTGCTTAATGCGGCGCAGTTCGCCGAGCTTGGAGAAGACCTTGTGCACGGGCTTGGCGCGCACCGCGCAGGTATTGAGCGCGATGAAATCCGCCTCGGCCGGGGCCGGGGCCGGACGGTAGCCGCAACTGTGCAGGATTCCCGCTATCGTTTCGGAGTCGCGCTCGTTCATCTGGCAGCCCATTGTGTCTATGAAGTACTGTTTCGCCATGCCGACTTGAGTATAACATCCCCGCCGTCGCTCAGGCAACCGTTCCTACCACAATAGATACTTGGCCAGGCCCAGCTTTACGGGTTGGTGCTATGGCGGTATAATCTGACCTGGCGGATGTCAGGTAAACCGAAAGCATCGCCGCATTGACAGGAATTTGCGGATATGACCGACGTCGAAATACTGCGGCCTCTGGTGGATCGCGTGCTGGAGCTGTCGCAGCGTCCGTGCGAAGCCGAGAAGAAAGAGCTGTGGGCGCGGCATAATGCGCTGCTGCCGACGGAGCGTATACCGGTGTGTGAGACCTATGAGGGCATTCCGGGTGAGCACTGGAAGTATATGTTTGGTGAGCCGATGACCCAGTGCCGGGATGGCCTTGCGCGGGATATCGAGTTCGACCTCAAGCGGCGAATATGGATGGCTGAGAATGTGCCGGAAGACCACATCGTATGGCCGGCGCTCCGGGTTACCGCCGTGATTAACGAGATCCGGGGCTGGGGCGTTGAAATCGGCCGAGAGAGCACCGGTCGGGGCGCATACGGATCGTATCGAATGGTCTATCCCTTTCGGGACGGCTATGACTTCAAGCGCCTCACCACGCCAATTCGAGAACTGGACAAGGCCGCTACCGAGGAGCTAGTCGAGCGGACATCGGAGCTGGTCGAGGGGCGGCTGATGACGTTCGTGCGTTATCCCACCCTCACCTATGCGCCGTACGATTTCGCGGCATATATCCGGGGCATGGATACGCTGATGTACGATATGATTGACCAGCCCCAGAACGTGCACCGGCTTATGAAGACAATCACCGATGCCGTGGTGGCCGACGATCAGTGGCGCGAACAGATTGGTGCAATCAACGTCGCACCCAGCCCCGATGGGCGCTACAACATGATCGTGCCGTGGCGAGCTAATTGCGTCTACCTGGAGGACGATTTCTTTGACCGCAAGCCGCGCTTGAGTGACGAGTGGATCTACGTCTCGGCGCAGATATCCGCCGGGCTCGGCCCCAAGCGGTACGAGGAATTCGTGCACCGCTACGACGTGCCAATCTGCGTGCCCCGCAACCGGGGCACTGTATACTATCACGGCTGCGAATGCCTCGACGAAAAGTACGAAATCCTCGCCACGCTGCCGGGACTACGCCGGCTGCACGTCTCGCCGTGGTCGTCGGGGCGCCGGGCCGTTGCTGCGGTGGGCGATCGCATGGCACTCGAGGTCCACTGCCATCCGGGGAAGGTGCTGCTCAGCTTTACGCCCGAGCAGATGCGCGCAGAACTCCGAGAGCGGGTAGCCGAGTGCCAGGATGGGCGGCTTGACCTCAATCTCAGCGATATCCACTCGATCAACGGCAACCCCGAGACTCTGCGCATCTGGGCGGAAATGGCGCAAGAAGTCGGGCGTGGTTGACAGTGCGACTTTAGCTTTGCTATACTGCCCACAGTTTCCACTCTCAGCATCGGCAGGCACGTTATGTGGCCTTTTGCGAAGAGGCAGCCCCGGACGACGGCAGCCAAATTGCGCGCCGGCACCAAGGCGCTGGCGCGCCGGGACATTGCGGCGGCGGTGGCGTGGCTCTCCGACGTGGTTGCTGAGAAGCCCGAAGATATCACCGCGCTGCTTAATCTGGGCGCTGCCTACCACTACCTGGAGCAGCATACCCGGGCTCTGGAGTATTTCCAGCGCGTGACGGCCCTGCAGCCTGCGCATGCCAAGGCGTGGCTCAACATCGCCGCCGCCCGCAGCGCTCTGGGTCATCTCCAGATGGCCGAAGAGGCTCTCCAGAAGGTCATCGCGATAGACCCGCACTTCCCTGACGTGCACTACAATCTTGCCGTCGTGAAGATACGCCTGGCCCGCCCCTTTGAGGCGCTGGCCGAGCTGGAGCTGCAGATGGCGGATAAGCCCAACCACGCTGACGCCCGCGAGCTGTTGGAGAAGCTACGCGCGCAAGTCATCTAGGGGCCACAGATTGAAGCAATGGCCGGAGGTGCTAATCAGTAATGCCGGAAAATGAAGGCGAATTCGGCAACGCGGAACTGGCGGCCTTTTGCCGACAATTCGCCAGTCTAATGCACGCCGAGATCAATATTCTGGACATTTTCGAGACTCTGCGCGAGCAAGGCGAGAGCGCGTTTATGCGCGAGATCGTTGATTCGGTGCGCGAGGATGTCGAGATGGGGCGGACGATGGCCACCGCCTTCAGCCGCTATCCACAGACCTTTTCGCCCTTCTTCATCAGTATGGTGCGCCAGGGCGAGCTGGAGGGAGAACTGGACCGAGCGTTTGACAACCTGGCGGACCACTTCGAAAGTCGCCTGGAAGGCAGTGTTGATTCCCGTCGGCGGCGCGAGGCCGGCGCCTTCGACCTCGAAACGGTCGCCTCCGCCTTCCAGTGGCTGTTCATCTGGGTGACGGCGCTGGCCGCCTTCTGCGCGCTCGGCGCCGGGCTGGTCTGGTACGCGACCGCGGTAGGCGGGCTGCCCGGCTCGGCACTGCCCAACGTTCTGCTGCTGGTAGGCACAATCCTGCTACTGGGTGTTCTGGTCTTCTCGCGCGGGCGCAAGCGCAGGTAACCACGGGCCACGGTGCCGGTAGAGCAGTTGGTTTACCTGGACAAAGAACCCCGGCGCGGCTATCATTTCCGACAGACCAAGCGTCTCTCCGCCTGGCCGCCGATGATTGGCTTGTGACGAACCTACATGCAGGCCAGAGGACTGATTAGCTAAAATGGCCTCCTCCAGGAATGTTTCGGGCTGCAGTACTATCCACCGCACAGTCCAATGCGGCACCACGCAACGCAGGCTATTTGTCATATTGGCTATCGGGGTCTTGTTGGGTCCAGCCTTCGTGGCTCAACGTATTGCTGAAGCAGCGCCAGTGCCAACGGATACCGTTCAGGGAGCATCAACAATGTTGGCGGAAATCTTCGAGTATGTTGGTAGAGGTGGGTTATCTTCCCTAACCGGGGAGCTGCGCTATCCGGCCGGCGCAGATAATCTGCCGGTGGTAGTGGTAATGCACGGCTACAGCGGCAGCGCGGCTACTATCGTGCCGGAGATGGAGTGGTTAGCTAGCCAGGGAGTGTTTGCAGTTGGGGTTGACATGCGCGGCCGCGGGGGCTCACCGGGTCACAAGGATTCCGGTGGGT
>JALGTU010000225.1 GCA_029821195.1 Candidatus Zipacnadia bacterium | reverse complement strand
CACCATGGTAGAACTGGTAAAACACATCATCAGCCAGCATCAAAAAGGAGCCACCGCTGAAACAATCGCCGCCCAATTGCCTATCAATATCTAAAAACTGCATAAGTCGAGTTGAGATAAACCCGATACTGAAGACAACTACAAGTCTATTATCCAAAAGCGAACCTGGCATGGCTTCAAAGCTAGCGCTTTCGTGCAGGCCACGACTCTCTTGAAGTGAACATGCCGAAGCACCTTATCCCACGCATATCGCAAGGTCGTTAACTAACCACTTGCCACTAAGCACTATCCTTTTCTCTGCTCGCCACTAACATGCCCATCATTGCAGTCGCGACGCTTTCTCGCCATTGCCTTCTTCCATTCACCTCTGAACCGTTGGTGTGCAGTTGTCGTTGTGCTCCTGTTGGGCCGCCTTCAACATTTAACTAACCACTCACCTCTAACGACTACCCACTATCTTCTCATGTCCCCTTCGTCTCTCTCCCATCCATAGCGAAGAGTTCACTGTTATGTGCAGCTCATATTAACCGTCGAGCGGTTTTACTGTAATACCGTCTTACTGTAGGTATTAAGTGCCGCGATACTGTACTACCTTACTACAGTATTAAGCGTGCAACCGTTGTACCGCCAAAGCCCGAGGTGGCAGGTAATGTTGCATCTATAATGTATAACGGTAATAATGTATTACTGTACGGTTATAGGGTAGTACCGTATAACCGCTTGACAGAATTGCGGTAATGCATTATAAGAATAAACGGGGCAGTTGAGTAAATAGAGATTTAGTGTGTTTTGTGAGTAACGCTGGGGTAAGGAAGTAACAGCAGCTAATCAGAAAGGTGAAGTGGGGAAGATGACGAGATGTACCAACCCGGGAGGAGCACTGTCCGAGATGGGGCAGAACCTGCTGCCGGCAGAAGAGCAGCATATATGACCATTTATGATAGAGTTGGGAGGTGGTACTGTGAGCCGGATTATTGCAGTGGCTAATCAGAAAGGCGGAGTGGGGAAGACAACAAGCTGTGCCAACCTGGGAGGAGGGCTGGCCGAAATGGGGCAGAGCGTGCTGCTGGTGGATATGGACGCCCGAGGGGACCTAACCTCGTACTTTGGGGTAGGGACTGATGATCTGGAGGCCACTGTGTACGAAGGGCTGTTCGATGAGAGCGTGGAGCTGGGGGAGATTGTGGTGGAAGTGGGAAGTGGGCTGGAGGTGGCACCGGCGGATATTAATCTGGCGGGAGCAACGTTGCTGCTGGCGAATATGGAATTTGCCAAGCGGCAGCAGGTGGTCAAAGAAGGACTGGTGGAAGTGGGGAAGAGCTACGATTTCGTGCTGTTGGACCTGCCGCCCGGGCTGGAATTGCTCTCGGTGGCGGCACTGGGGGCGGCGGATGAGGTGATAATTCCGCAGCAATGCTCGTTCCTGGCGCTGCACGGGCTGCGGCAAGTGCAGAATAGCATCGAGCGGCTGCAGGAGGCTAACCAGAAGCTGCGGATCTGCGGGATTCTGGTGACGATGCAAGATCGGCGGACGGTGCATCATCGGGAGGTGATCGGGATGATGCGGGAGGCGTTCGGGCAGTTGGTTTTTGAGACGATGATCCCCCAGACCATACGGTTCCAGGACGCAGCAATAGCCCATCAAACGATTATGGAATATGATCCGAGTAGTGAAGCGGCCAAAATGTATCGCGCTGTCGCGCAGGAGGTGCTTGAGCGTGGCTAAGAAGCGAAAGCTGCCGAAAGCGGATGACTTCTTTGGGAGAGGCCGGCCAGAAGTAGTAGACGAGCCGCTGGCGAAGACGCTGGAGGAGAAGCCGGCACAGGAAGGAGATGACGAGTCGGTAAGCTTGACCGAGGAGGCAATAGCGGAGGGCAGAAGGCTGGTACGGGAATTGGAAGAGGTGGGGGATGAAGACGATGAACAGGTAACAGCAATGATAGACGCGGCCAGGAGTGCGGAAAAGGCATTGGAGCGGCTACGCGCGGTGGAGGAGGCAGCACGGCACCGGCCCCGGGTCGTGCCGCCCGGCGTGACCGAAAAAGTGACGTTCTATCTGCCGGTCCAGCAACTCAAGCGGCTGGAAGCAGTTAAGCTGGAGCTCCTCCTGGAGCATGACCTGAAAGTGAGTCGCTCACAGACGGACGGAATAGGGGAGAGAGGGTGCCGAAAAGGATAGTGGTTAGTGGACAGTAGAGAGTGGTTAGTCAAAGGACCCCAACAGCCCAACAGACAAGGACGGAGGGCAGGCGCGAGAAAGCATCGCGCCTGCGATGATAGGGACATCCAGCGGCGATTAAAGGGGAACGGATGGGGGCAGCAAGCAGCGCCCCTACAAGCAACAGAGGTTATTCGAGGGGCCAAGTGGGGATTATTTGGTCAATGTCGGCCATTAGCTGCCGCGTCTCGCGCAGGGCCAGGACGATC
>JALGTU010000224.1 GCA_029821195.1 Candidatus Zipacnadia bacterium | reverse complement strand
ATCACTTGCAGCTCTATTTTGGAGCGGTGGACGAGGAGGCGTGGGTATACATCAACGGTAAGCCGGCTTTCGAGCATAGCTCCAAGACGACCGGTCAGCCGCGTGTCAACCTGTGGAGGGTTCCGTTCATGTTCAACGCCCGCGAGCACATCAAGCTGGGCGAGCCCAATACGCTGGTCGTCCGAGTGTACAATCAAGGGGCGATGGGTGGCGTGTGGAAGCCGCTGTACCTGGTAGCGTCGGAGAATGAACTGGACGTGTCCACGTTCAAGGTGTTGTCGCCCGGCAACTGGGGCCAGGCCAGCCTCCCAGGCTACGCGATATCCAGCTTCAGCGTACCCTATGGCCCGTTGGGCAGTGGCGGCGGGGCGGTCCCCCTATGCACCCGCGTGACTGACCTTGAACCCGGGCGCAATTACGTTTATCTGCGCTACTACGGCGGGGCGATCTGGGCCAAACTCGGCGATGCCCCCGAGTTCAAGCGCTACGATGCCCAGAACTGCGATGCCCGCATTGGCGCCTCGGCAGCACGCTACTCCACCGCCGGTAGTTACGAGGTCTACCTGGGCTATATGGATGACGGCGAAGTGGAAGTCATTGTCGGCAGCGACCCCGACCGCGTGCTCATGAGCTACTACGACGGCCTTGTCATCCGCAGCGAACAGCAGGAGCGGGCGCGAATGCCGCAAGTCAAGGCGGAGATCGGAGCAGACCTGCGCGATGCTGAGCAATATGCCGATCTGGCACGCGCGGCGCTGTACGGGCCACTGAAAGAAGACTCCGTTTTCGACGGCAAGCGGGCCCAGCTTGAGGAGGTGGAGCGACAGACGGCCGAAGTCAAGCGGGCGCTGGCGGCTGCCGGTGATCCGCACCAGCTTAATCTTGCTCGCCGGGCGATGACTAACCTCTCCCGGGCGATATACAATCCGGTGTTCGAGACCGGTCACGAGTTGCGAAAAGTGAAAATCGCTGAGCAGCTCCCCGTCAAGCATAAGTACGGCATTGCCGAGATTCGCGGGCTGCTGGGCAACGCCGATCTGGCGACGGCTGAGCAAATGCGCAGGTGGTCGCAGGCGCTGGCCAAGCCGCTTGACGCCGAGGGCGATGGCGTAGTGACTTTTCCGTGGCCGTGGATGAGCGACAAGCTTATGCCCACGCACATCCCCGACCGCGACGAAGTTGACCGGCCACTTAGCACCTTCGCCGCTCCCGGTCAGTACGAGCCGCTCAGCTTTGCGGTTTTTGCCACCAAGGACCTGCCCAGGCTGAAGGTGACAGTTGGTGCCCTTCGCTGTGGGGATAACGAGCTGCGCCCGGCAGACATTGATGTGAAGACCGTGGTGGTCTGGTGGATCGGCGAGCTTTGCGAGCACACCGAAGAACCAATCAAGAATGGTGTCCGGCGGGCGGAGCTGCTGCTCAAGGATGCCTCGCTCATCAAGGCTCACATAGACAAGCCGCTGATGGACTACCCGGATGCCCCGTACCTGAAAGACAGCACTACGCTCAAGCCGGTGGACCTGCCCGCTGGATTGCTGCGGCAGTTCTGGCTGACAATCCACGTTCCCGAGGGCCAGCCGCCCGGAACCTATACTGGGTCGGTCAACGTAGTCGTCGGGGGGAAGCGTCGGGCGCAGATCCCGCTGAGCGTCGAGGTCATGCCCTTCGAACTGCCTGAGCCGATGCTAGACTACGGCTTCTACTACGGCTCGGCACTCGCCAGCTCGGACGCCCAGGCCTGGAAGAGCGGGAGCCGACGCACGCGCCAGCAGATGCTCAACGAGCTGAAGCTGCTGCGCCGCCACGGTATCAAGTATCCCGCCTACTACACCAAGCCCGGGACGCTGCGCGAGACGATGAAGCTGGCCAAGCAGGCGGGGATGCCCACCGATCGCTTCTTCTGGCATCGCTGGCCAAAAGATGCTCAGTTCGTGCGAGAATCGGTGCAGATTGCGCGGGAGGAGGGCTTCGGCGAGCTCTACTTCTACCTCCACGACGAGGCTGACGACGCCACTCGGCAAAAGGAAGTCCCAGTCTGTGAGATGGTCCACGCGAATGGGGGAAAGACCTTCGTGGCCGACAATCACGGCAATGCCCTCACCATTCTGAAGGAGGGTCTGGACGTGCCCAACCTGGCCGCACCGACCTTCGGCACCGGCGTGCTGGACTACTATCACAGCCTGGGGCGCAAGTGTTATACCTATATGCGGCCGAATGCCGAGGGCCGGCCAGAGATGTTCCGGCGCAACTACGGTCTGGGCCTGTGGCAAATGGGCTACGACGGCGCAATGCCCTGGCGCTATTCGTACACGGCGTACTGGCGCTTGCCTGA
>JALGTU010000223.1 GCA_029821195.1 Candidatus Zipacnadia bacterium | reverse complement strand
TGTGCTGCTACGCTATGTCGGGATAAACGTGGTCGTCGTGCATGGCGGGGGCCAGCGCATCACCGAGATGATGAAACGCCTGGGCATCGAGCCTAAGTTCGCCGGCGGCCTGCGGATAACCGACGCCACAACGATGGAGATCGCCCAGATGGTGCTGGTTGGCGATGTCAACCAGCAGTTGGTCTCTTTAATTAACGCGGCCGGCGGGCGGGCAGTGGGCCTGTCGGGCAAAGATGCCAGTATGATCATCGCACGCAAGAAGCAGAGCAGTGGGGACGACCTGGGCTTCGTTGGGGAGATTGTGAGTATTGACACTGAAGTCATCTACGCATTGATCGAGGCAGGATTTATTCCGGTAATCTCCTCTATAGGGGCGGACGCTGAGGGACAGAGCTATAATATCAATGCCGACACCGTCGCCGGTCAGCTATCCTGCGACTTACAGGCGGTGAAACTCGTTACCCTCAGCGATGTGGCCGGCCTGCTGGAAGACCCCGATAATCCAACCACGCTGATTAGCAAGTTGACCGTCAGCAAGGCGCAGGCGCTCATCGCCGACGGAAATGTAGCCGAGGGGATGATCCCCAAGCTGGAAAGCTGCATTCAGGCCGTTGCAAGCGGCGTGGACCGCGCGCATTTGATTGATGGCCGCACGCCCCACGCGCTGCTGATGGAGCTTCTCACCGACGCGGGGATCGGGACGATGATAAGCGCGGGATAGCCCCGTCGGTAACACTGTGGGAGGGGCACCCTTGCCCCGATTCACCAAAGGTTGTGGAAGGGGCACCCTTGCCCCGCCTGCCCTGAGGTCATCGAAGGGACCCTGTCCGCCGTGCCTCGCCTCGTAGGGGCGCTGCTTGTCGCGCCGCCTACTCGCCCCTCTTCTCTTTGAACAGCACGCTATAGGTAGCTTTGGAGTTAAACGGCGGGTCCAGGTATATGAGGTCCACACTCTCATCGCCGACGTGGTCCCGCAGAATCTCCAAATTATCCCCAAAATATAGCTTGTTCTGCCAGTTCCTCTCCATGGCTGTCACCTCCCTCTCAGCGAATCGCTCCTTTAACGCACCACAGCCCCCGCGCATCCTCTTTTCCTGTAAGCCAAACGCGTTAAACTCCGACGTCCTCCCGACTCTCACTTATCTACAGGCACATAGCGGTCACCTACCCACTCCATTGGCCGCCAGTCTTTTGGTGCGTACCCGATGAGGCTCATGATATACCTTATTACCAGCGTGCGCAGGACCATTTTGCGGTTGTGCATATCGTGGGGGTCTGGGGCTCGTTTTGCTGTTCGTGGTCCATGCACTATTTGGCTCCTGATATCCTGACATTTCCTTAGCCACGGTTCGGAAATGCCGCCTATGCCCACACTCTCCAAGAACGCCGAGGCTATGTGTGTAATGCTAGGACGTATGTTCACTAACTTGCTCTCTAGGTACTCGTAGTCGCAACTCAGCATCTCCCCGGATTCAACTAATGGCTGGAATATGTCACTCATCGCATTGCGTAACCTGCTTTTTATGAGCGAGCGGTGATTCTCATAACGTTGCTTCAGAGCACTTTCCCTCGCATGATACCACCGGTTGAACAGCACTTCGAAAGCCATCCACTGCGTGATGTAGGATACTTGTATTACATTGAAGCGGCGCAGTGAAACGTGTTGCCATTGGCAGGCCAGCCAATAACCAGTTTTCTGTTCTACCTCATCATTGCTGCTCCAAAGATCCACTGCTTTTTCCAAAGCGTGTGAGTAATCTCCTACGATCTTTATCTTTGTTTCATAAGGCACCTGCCAAGAACCCGCACTGTACCCACCCGTCACAGGTGCCTCATCGCATTCCGGGCTATCATGTAGCCACCACTCGGAAGCTCTGAAGTCACGCTGTTGGAGAAACGTCAAAGCGTCGTGTATAGGTCCAAACATTTCCCAGGCTGCTTGTCGGGGATTCTCTGGAGAGGCCTCAGAGGGGCCCAACTGAACGATAGCATCAGCGGTATGCACGAAGGCCTTCGGAGTAATGCTTGCCTTGGCTATCTTTTGCACCTGGTCCCGATGGTTAGGTAAAGGACGCAAGCGCACCTCCCTAACTGTAATCTCCTCTCCGCCAGGAAGTTCGAGATTATACATCGGGAACAGGACCCACCAGTTTTTCATTTTGGGGTTCAACACCTCCTCGCCCCCAGTCTACGCCTGAGCGCGGTTGCTGTCAATCATAAGACGGCAGATAACACCAGCATAACACCAGACAACGCCAGAGAACGGCAGCCCGACGGCAGCCCAACGGCGGTCAGGGCATCCGTCTTCGCCGAGGCTACGCCGGACGTGAGGGTGCCCCTCCCACGATG
>JALGTU010000222.1 GCA_029821195.1 Candidatus Zipacnadia bacterium | reverse complement strand
AAGAAGAGCTGCTCTCCTCCTTATGCCTACTGCTTACTGCATTCTTTGATCTCGTCAGCTCAGTCTCTATCAATAGGTGCTCTGGCTTGATGGTGTCACCAACCGATAGCACTACGGCCCGCTGAACTGCATTCCGCAACTCGCGCAGGTTTCCCGGCCAATTATGGCTATATAGCTTCTCCCATACCTCCTGGCTAACTTGTTTACTTGCATCACCGCTGAATTGCTTCATAAAATGTTTGGTGAACACTTCAATATCTTCCGGTCGTCTGCGCAGAGGGGGTAAGGTTAACGGAATGACGTTCAGCCGGTAGTACAGATCCTCGCGAAACAGGGCCGATTTCACCATCTCCTCTATCGGCTGGTTGCTTGCTGCTATGATCCGCACATTCACCGTGACCGGCTTAGTTCCGCCCAGCCGCATAAAGCTGTGATCCTCAACAAACCGCAGCAGCTTCACCTGCATAGCTGCGCTCATATGGGTGATTTCGTCCAAAAAGAGAGTCCCGCCGTCAGCGATTTCACACAGACCAACCTTTGCTGTATTGGCCGAGGTAAAGGCGCCCTTCTCGTGACCAAACAATTCATTTTCCAGCAGCTCATCGGGGAATCCCCCGCAATTAAGTGGCACCAGCGACTGCTCGGCTCGCTCGCTCAGGTAGTGGATCGCCCGAGCCAGGTACTCCTTGCCGGTCCCGGTCTCCCCTTGGATCAACACCGGGGCATTGCCCCGTGCAGCCTTTGCTGCCATTACGTAGGTCCGTTGGACATTGGCATTGCGGCTTAGGACATGCCGCCAGCTATACTTCTTCTCCAGGGTTTCCCACAGATATAGATTCTCGTCAACCAGGCTTTGCTCGCTAATAGCGGCCTGAGCCTTTTCCAGCAGTTCCCTGGCATCGAAGGGCTTCACCAGATAGTCGTACGCTCCCCAACGGAGAGCGTCGGCTGCTGTGTCAACTGAGGGATAGGCTGTAATGACTATCACTGGTGCGGCCACACCGAGGCCGCGAATCTGCTGCAACAGCCGGGTGCCGTCAGTATCTGGAAGTTTGCGATCAATAACCAGCAGGTCAAATTCTTCTTTGTCCACCATCTGATAGGCTTCGGCCGCCGTATCGGTAGCCTGGCATTCAAAATCGCCCTCTTCCAGAATCGCTACTACCAGATCCTGCATGCCCGGGTCGTCATCAACTATTAGAGCGTGCCTTCTCTTGGTTGCCATCACATTGTTCCTCTTCTGCCGGCATACGCAACAGCCGCTATCATTTAATCATTGACCCTTCTAAGAGCAATTTTGCGCTAATTGTCCCACTCTGCCACGGCTTCTATATGTCGGCCACCCTCACCAGCTCTCCCGTCTCAGCCGATTGATAAACCGCCTCCACCACTCGCTGACTCCACACTCCCTCTTCCCCATCCATTGGCGGGTCGGTGTCGTTAATAATTGCCTCCGCGAACGCCTCAATCTCCGCTTGATACATATTCCGACAGTCTGATCCAACTCTCAGATACTCTTTGGGGCCCTTATGGGTCTCCATAACGCGCAGCATGCCATCGGGAGCCTGTCCCAACACCCCTTGTGCCACGAGCGTTCGCTCTGACCCATTAATCTCCAGTAGGTTCTGTGTTGCAGCGGTACCGAATGAAGTATCTACTACCGCTATTGCCCGGTTATCGAAGTGCAGGATAGCCGTGGCTGTGTCTTCTACTCCTTCGTATTGGTAGACCACATTTTCCACCATCGCCATTACTGTGTCCACTCGCGCACCAATTATGAATTCCAGAAGCCCCACGCCATGATTCCCTACATCCATAAACACTCCGCCCCGATGCAGCTTCCGAACCTGCCGAAATGCCCCGGAAGTGGGCGGATAATTGAAGCCAAACTGTGCCCGTGCTGAAACAATCCGCCCCAGCACTCCCTCTTCAACCAGCCGCTTGGCCTCCACGGATAAATGGTGAAACGGCATCATAAAACCGATACCCAGCTTCACTCCTGCCTCCTCGCACACAGTTTGAATCTGTTCGGCATCTTTGACAGTGATAGCCAGCGGCTTCTCACATAGCACGTGCAGTCCCCGTTCTGCGCAGGCCTGCGCTTGCTCTAAATGTGTATGTGGCGGTGTCGCCAGACAACAGGCATCCAGCTCCACGCTATCCAGCATCTCCTCCACTTCAGTAAACCATGGCACGCCCCCGTACTTCTCCGATAGTTGCCCCACTTCTGTCCGGCTCATAATTGCCGCCAGTTCGCTGTTACTTGCCGGAATTATCCCTTCTGGGATAGTGCGCTTATCTGCAATCCCCCTCGCCCCAATCACGCCCCACCTTATATTGATATTGGCCTCAGCCAAGTCGGTTCGCATCCCTTTGAGTCGTGAGCAGAGCTGCTACTACTTTGAATACGCCGCAAT
>JALGTU010000221.1 GCA_029821195.1 Candidatus Zipacnadia bacterium | reverse complement strand
ATGAGTACGTCCACGAAACCGCAATTGAGGCGCAGACCGACAGGCTCAAGGTCGGCCTCTACGGTATCCGGGCCGCCGCCGGCGATATGCTCGAGGCCACCGGGAAGTTCGAGATCCACGCACTAAAGGGCCTGAGCCTCGACTACCTGCGGCAATTCGACGTGGTCGCGCTCCAGAACTTCAACGCCGGCCTGCCCGCTGACAGCGACCTCGCCAAGGCGCTGCGCCAGTTTGTCTGGCACGGCGGCGGGCTTTTTCTGACGCACGACACCGGCTGGTACCTGGAGAGCCCCTTCCCCCAGATAGCCGTGCGCGACTTTCCCAGTCATGATAACGTGGAGGCGGGCCGGCACGTCGCGGATACGGAGATGGTCGTCGTCCGGGCCCACGAGGCGCTCGGCCAACTCCAGCCCGGGACCCGGTTTATGCCCGAGTTCCGCGATCATATGATCTTCGCGCCCCGTCCCCGGGGCACGGTACTCATCGAGAACGCCTTCGGTGACCCCGCGTATGTCGCGGGCACCTACGGGAAGGGCCGCGTGGTCTTCTCGGGCAGCTACTACCCCTTCAAGCAACCGCTCGAGGGACCCGAAGGCGAGGTCTTCCAGCGCATAATAGACTGGCTGGCGCAAGAATAGTACCCGGTGAATCTTCCCACTAGTACAGAAGACTGGTAAGAGGAATAGGGCAACATGGCTAAGAAGCCCAATGTGCTCTTCGTTATGACCGACCAGCAGCGTTTCGATACCATCGCCGCGCTGGGCAACCCGTATATCTACACGCCCAACCTCGACAGGCTGGTGCAACGCGGTGTTTCATTCATGCAGGCCTACACGACCTGCCCGGTTTGCGTACCGGCCCGCTACACCATTCGCACCGGCTGCGAGCCGCCGAAGACCGGTGTCTATAAGAACGGCAGCCCCAACATCGTCGAGGGTCAAGCCCAAACGATGGAAGAGCGCTGCGGGCCGTACCTGGCCCGGACCATGAACCAACTGGGCTACCGAACCTTCGGTATCGGCAAGTTCCACACCCGGCCCGACGTTTTCGAAGAGCTCGGCTATGAGGTGCACCTGCACAGCGAGGAGCTGTACGGATCCCCGGAGCAGCGGGCCCGCGACTCGTACGCCGCGTTCATCGCCCGGGAGCATCCCGAGTACGACTTCCTCGAGGGGCTGATGGGCGAGCGCACCGAGATGTACTATATGCCCCAGATGAGCCCGATGCCCGCGGAGATTACGGTCGAGGCCTGGGCAGCCGACCGCGGAATTGAGCTGATCGAGGCTGACGACGGCCGGCCCTTCTTTGGCATGGTCTCGTTCATCGGCCCTCATCCGCCCTGCGCGCCGCCAATTCCGTTCAACCGCATGTACGACCCGGATCGCATGCCCAACCCGATGGACAGCGACATCGAAACAGACCACATGGACGAGCAGCTTCCGTATATGAATCACGTTATCTGGGCCGAGGACATAAACGACGCGCACGCCCGCGTGCTCCGAGCCCGCTACTACGGCGAGATATCGTACATTGACCACTGCCTGGGCCGGATCCTGGATGCGGTCGAGAGGCGTGGCGACGCCAACAATACGCTCATCTGCTTCTACTCCGACCACGGTGACCACCTTGGCGACCATCACGCCTGGCAGAAGGAGAGCTTCTTCGAGCAGTCCTGTCACGTCCCCCTGCTGGTGAGCTGGCCGGAGCGCCTGCCCCAGGACGAGCGCCGCGACGAGCTGGTCTGCCTGACCGACCTGGTGGGCATCGCAACCACCGCCGCCGGTGCTGGTGAGACACGCGACGGTACAGATGTTCTGGGCATGCTTGCTGGCGAGGCTGAGCCGCGCGAATACCTGGTGGGGTATTATGCGATGCCTGGCTCCCCGCGGTTCAAGATTATGGTCCGCGATCAGGATTGGAAGTATATCTTCATCGCCAACGGCGGCCGCCAGCAGCTTTTCAACATCACTACAGATCCCGATGAGCTTGACAACCAGGCGGAGGCGCATCGCGACATTGCCGACCGCCTCCACGAGATCGCTGTTGAGGCGTGCAACGTCCCCAACGCGGATCGGGCGCTGGAGGATGGCGAATTGCGTACTTTCGCGTTCGAGCAGATGCCGCGCCGGCGCATCTACCAGTTCGACCGCTCGCGTGGCGTGGAGGGCTTTCCGGAACATCCCGGTGACGTGCTGGGCTAGTGCGGGCAAGGATGGATGGCGACTGTTGCATGACTTGTGGGAGCGCCACCCTTGGCGCGAGATCTGTCCAACTTTGCTCGCCAAATCCCGTACAATCTATCCTGAAGACCCGTCTCAATTAGCTGTCCAACGGTCGCAGACAAGGAGAAGTGACAATGACCAGACTACTGGTCGTATGTGTTATCGGAGCGTTCGCAGTCACGCAAGTAAGCGCCC
>JALGTU010000074.1 GCA_029821195.1 Candidatus Zipacnadia bacterium | reverse complement strand
GCAGGTGCTTTTCGCGGCGCGCAGGAATTGTCCTTCCTGTGCTGACATCGAATTGGTAGATGGCAGGGAAGAGCTGTGTTACTGGTTATTGGCCTTGATGGCGCTTCTTATGACTTGTGCGAACGGTGGATGGCCGAGGGCTACCTGCCGAACCTCGCTCACATTAAACGCGCCGGGCTGTGGGCGCCGCTGCGCTCTACGATACCCTCGACGAGCCCGGTTGCCTGGTCTACTTTCATGACCGGAAAGAACCCCGGCGAGCACGGGGTCTTTGGTTTCTTTGTGCCGGAACGACGTGAGCCGCATCTGCCCCCCACCAGATTCCGGCCGGTTAGCTCTCATGATTGTCACGGTAAGCGATTCTGGGAGCAGATGAACGAGGCGGGCCTATCCACGGGCATCGTAGGAGTGCCGGTGACCTACCCGGTGAGCCCCGTGCGGGGCCACATCATTGCCGGGTTGCTGGCGCCCGGCCTGCACAGCTCCGGTGTAGTCAGCCCGAGCGGGCTGGCTGCCGAGATCAAAGAGCACGTTGGCGCATACCGCATGGTTCCGCGGGGGATATATACGCCCGGGGCAGAGGGGCGCTTCCTGCGCGAGCTACACACAGCCCTGGAGCTGCGCGGGCGCCTGGCCTCATATCTGCTCGACCAACATCGCTGCGATGTGCACATGTTCGTCTTCTATGAGACCGATGCGGTGCAACACAAGATGTGGCAGTTTATGGATCCGGAGCACCCTCGCTATACGGAGCAAGGGGCGCAGCGCTGGGGGTGCGCGATTCGCGCGGTGTACATGCAGGCCGATGCTATCATCGGTGAGCTTTATGAACGGCTGGGGCCAGATGATACGCTCGTGGTACTCTCAGATCATGGGGCGGGACCTCTACGCGGAACACTTCACCTCAACAAGTGGCTTCGCGAGCAAGGGTATCTGGTCTTGAAACCGGGGCTCGGGCAGCGGGTGAAGCGAGTGGCGGCTGAGCACAAGGCTGTGCAGCTTTGCACAAGATTGTCTAGACTAATTGGCGCTACTCGTTGGATCAAGTTGGCGCCGGCGGTGCGGCGAATGCTAGCCAGCGGCTTCCTGTCAGCGGCTGATATTGACTGGTCAGCTACGCGTGCGTACAGCCTGGGATTTGAGGGTGCGATATACGTAACAGGCCGTCGGCGCGAGGAAACCATTGGTGAAATTGCGGTACGCCTAGCAGGGCTTCGGGATCCGGCCACGGGCGAGATTGTAGTCGAGGCAGCGCAGCAGGGGCGAGAGCTGTATGAAGGCCCGTTCGCCGCGTGGGCGCCAGACATTGTGCTGAGGCCCCGAGGCGGTTTGTACAGTGCTTCCCAGAAGGCATTCGCCACAGAGCTGGTCGGCCTGGGAATAGATAGCGGCGCCCACCAGCCGAAAGGGATCTTTGGACTGGTAGGTGCACAGCTTCCAGCCGCTGCTAGGACAGATCGCCCTGCGCTGGAGGATGTAGCGCCGCTGTTACTGTCAATGGCGGGTCTCACACAGTAGTATTCGCACCATGGCTCCACCTCTGGTGTTTCCTGTTGTGCCAGGCCCTTTCTCAAGGGACGCTCAAGCCAGCCGCTGCCCAAGGGGCTAATAACGACCCCTGGCCGAAGCTCTAGACAGCAGCTACAGACCTCCTACCTCAAGAATAGGGACCTTGGGCCTAAGCCAACAGGGGTAAATTACCGTCTCCCGAACGTAGGAATAACGCCATGCGACTTCAAATGAATGCTACACGGACAGGATACATATGGCTTTGCAGCTACCGTAATATGTAGAGTAAGAACCTTTTGTACAACAATATATTGCTACACACACCCAATATTCCTCAGAGAGTTTTCCACATACGACAGTGTTGTTGATAACTATCTATACACAGCCACGGATAGCTGATTCACGGTCTCGGCACTAACCCACACAAAGGAGAAACGCTACTGCTCAACGAATCAGTTCGTCTAGCGTAATAGTACAAGAAAAACACGCTCGGGTGCCAAGCAGTAGCCTCTGTCTACGATAGAGATGACGAAGCGTACCAAACCCAAAGAAATACGACTCGAAGACTACGTGGCGCTAACCTTGCAAAGGTACGCGGTGTGGGTGACTTGTGGAATTGTTGCCGGAGCAGTAGCGTTGATCTGGAGCCTGTTTGTTACGCCGGGTCAGTACGCCGCTTCCGTTACCATTGTCGCAACTGGCGACTTAACAACAGGTGCGGAGACAGCGAGCCAGGTAATCGAATCACTACCCTTTGGATTCAGGGGCGAGGTGAGGTCGGAAGCACAACTGTGCCGCAACATCCTCGAGACCCAGGCGGTGCGCGTCGCAGTAGTCGAGGAGTGTAGGCTGGCCGGAGTGCTCAGAACCGGGAGCAGCCAAGATGCTGCCGAACGGCTGAGGTCACGGACGAGGGTGTCAGTACGTAGACCCAGTATAGTAGCGCTTACTGTGGCCCTGCCCGGGCGACCTAAAGCTAAACTGAGGCCAGGGGATGGTGAGGACGACGAGGGAAGCGAGCTGGTGGTAGAAGTAATCAATGCCTATTTGAAGGAACTGGACGAGCGCCTGAGCGATCTGCATCTCACGGCAGCGACACGCAAGCGCATATTCCTCCAACAGCAGAAGCATCAGGTGTCGCAAGATCTCGCGGAAGCAGAGGAGCGGCTGCAACACTGGGAGGCTGAGCACGGGATAATTGAGGTGGATACAGCGGGGCGACTTGCCACCGAAGCGCTTATGAATCTGCAACAAGCACAGGAGCAGGCACGAGTGGAAGTAAAAGCCGCCGCCCAGCAAGTGGCTAGCCTGAGCCGCCAGCTAGAGCAGCAGCCAGAAATGGAGACAGCCTCGGTGATGCGTCAGGCCAACCCGCTCGTGGTGAAGATGCGGGAGAAATTGATAGAACTGGAGACAGAACGGGCAGTGGCGACACAGGCCGAAGGCAATAGCCAGCAACATCCAAAGGTAAGAGCAATCGAGCAGGAAATAGCGTCCGTGCAGCAGGCGCTTGCTAAAGAGCAGGAACGAGCAATGCTGACAGCCACTGCTACGCAAATCGCGAACCCACTTGATAGCATGGCAGGTCAGCAAAGATACAATTGAGGCCAGGATAAGTGGGCTGGAGGCGGCGATACGCCGCGCCGAAGAGAGCGTAGTGGAGCTGTCTGACGAGGCGTTGGAATACGGGCGGCTGCTGCGGACAATGAAGATTAAGGAGGCACTGTTTGAAACGCTGGCCAGCGAGTACGAGCAGGCGCTCATCGAAGAACAAGCCACCGAGCCGGGCTTCTACGTCATTGACGAGCCGGTAGTCCCTGAGCACCCGGAGGGGCCCGGGCCGGTGGTCAAAATGGCGCTCGCCGGGGTGGTAGGAGCACTGGTGGGGTGGATATGGGTGATGGGTACCACAGGAAGAGAAAAGCGGAGAAGCGAAGCGGGAGAGTGGAAGGAATAGGGGAGAACGGCGCCGCTAGAAAGAAGAGGGCCGAGTACAACGTAGCGCTGGCAGCGGGTGGGGTTGGAGTCGCGGTGGGCATTGCGGTTAGCGTACTGGCAAGCGGGCAAGGACGCGTAGCGCTAATTGCCTTGGTCGCGTTCGCACTGGTAATTGGCGGTATGATCAAAAGTCGGATACTGGTGGCAGGGGTGGATTGGCTGGGGCCACCTGTGCTGTTGGCGGCGGTAGCGGGGCTGTATTACCTGGTCAGACCCGTCGGGTTGCTCATGGGGCTGGAGTCGGTAGTAGGCGCGAGAGTGGACATCGCCGTAGGCGTGGCCCTGGGAGTGGCCAGCGTGGTGGGCTTCTGGGTGGGGTATCTGCTGCCCGCGGGGGAGGACTGGGGGGCAAGCTTGCCCTGGCCCGACGGGGAATGGTCGGCCAGCAAGCTGCGAGTGGCTGTGTGGGGAGTGTGGGCAGCAGGGGTAGTTTGCTGGAGTGCGATGATCTATAAAAGCGGAGGAATAGTCACGCGCCTGGGCACCTACGGGAGCGGCAGCGCCACGGGGCTAGGAGTGTTGGTCGTGGGCAGCGCAGCATTGCTGGGAGTTGCGGTGGTAGCCGCGTGGCTGGGCTACGCGAAGGGGTTGTTCGGCCGGAGAGGGTTGGTAATAATCGCGGCGAGCAGCGGGCTGCTACTGGCGCTGCACGGGCAGCGGGGGGCGTTGCTGGTTGCGCTGGCGATGACAGTCGTCGTGTACCATTATCTGGTGAGGCGGCTTCGCGGGCGGGAGGTCGCCGTGCTAGGCGCGGCCATATTGTTGGCAATAGTGGTGTTGGGGCTGCCGAGGCTCCGAGTCCTGCACACAGAAGAGCTGGCATTCAGGGCAAGTGATTATGCGCGGATCGGCGGCTGGCTACTGCTGCGCAATCTGACTTCGTTTGACGCGCTGCTGCTAACGGTGGAGAAGGTGCCCCGCGAGGTTAACTACCAGTGGGGGAGAAGCTACGTGGATGCCGTGGCGATGGTCGTGCCCCGGCAGATATACAAGAAGAAGCCCGAGCGGAATCTGTTCAATCGGGTGTTGCGTAAGAACGACGTGGGCTCGATGGCGATGCCGCTGCCCGCGGAAGGATATCTGAACTTCGGTCTGGCCGGATTGTTGCTGGAAGCGGTCCTGCTGGGCATAATATACCGAATGCTCTATGCCTACCGGGCACGACATCAGACCAACGCAGCAGCGATTCTGGCGTACGCGCTGGGCGTGGCCTTCTTCGTGTTTATCTGGCGAGGAGGGCTGCTAGGGGGCCACCTGGGGCTGCTGGGGGCGTACGCAGTGCTGCTGGCAGCGGTGGTGTTGGGCTGTGGGGGGCCAAGATGGCTGGTCGGGAGAAAGTAGACTAAATGGCGGGTTGGGTCAGCGGCGGAGCATAAGGCTGCAAGCAAGGATGATGACGAATGGTTATTAAGAGCCGGGCACCAGTGCGGGTAGACTTCGCGGGAGCGTGGACCGATGTCTCGTACTTCTCGGAGCCCTTCGGCGGAGCTACGGTCAATGCGGCAATAAAGCTGTATGTCGAAGGGACGCTCGATGCGCACGAAGAGGAACCCGAGGGATTCGGCGCCGAGCGGGTGGTCTCGGGGCCCAGCGGAAAGTATCAGGCAGCGGGGCAGGCGGGGCTGAGCGTGCATTATCAGAGCCAGATTCCGGCAGGAAGCGGTATGGGCACATCGGCGACGTTGAATGTGGTGTGGCTGTCGCTGGTGCGACGGCAGCCGGTGACAAGTATTGCTGAGAAGATGCAGATCGCCGGGTTGGCTTACGATATCGAGAAGGTGCTGGGGATCGTCGGGGGCAAGCAGGATCAGTATGCCTCGGCGGTGGGCGGGATCAACCTGTTTGAGTTCGGCGAGCAAGTGCAACAGGTGGCGGTGGAAATTAGCGATGAGCAGACCAAGGAGCTGGAAGAGCATCTGGTTCTGTGCTACACGGGCAAGTCGCGGCTGTCCTCGAATATACACAGGAACGTATGGGGAAATTTCCGGGCGGGGAAAGAGGAGACGGTGCGGGCGCTGTTCACCCTGCGCGATAGTGCTTACGAGGCAAAAGAGTACCTGGAGAACGGGAAGCTGGAAGAGTTGGCCAAACTGATGACGGGTCAGTTTGAGGCAATGAAGAAGCTGGACAAGTCCACTTCCAATGAGCAAATCGAAGAGCTGTTTGAGCTGGCCGCGCCGATGATTTGGGGCGGCAAGCCGTGTGGGGCCGGCGGGGGAGGCTGCCTGCTGTTTGTGGCAAAGTCACCGGAACAAGCCCAAGCGCTGGAGCAAGAGCTGACGCGAAAGCGGTTGACAGTAATTGAGCTGGAGTTTGATTTCGAGGGCTTACATATGGAGATAGGCCCGTCGTAGCGGGGCGGCAGGCCTCACCCCTAGCTCCTCTCCTTGCAGGAGAGGGGAGAAGGCCGCGCGTGCCACCCCCCCAGCCATCGCGAAACTCGGGCTGCTCGATCCTTGCAGCATGCGGCAAGCTTGCGTCGGCAGGCCCCTCCGAGAGCAGAGACGGGAGTGAAGCCTTCGACAAGCTCAGAGCTGGCGGCAAGGGAATAGATGCGGGCGGATGTTTCGTACACAGCACTCAACATTCGCCCCTACAGTTTGAGAGCAGCACAAAGGGAACCGAGGGGCGGACAAGGTAGCTGCAAAGGCTCGGGCTAACAGCTAAGGCATTGATGTGATACGGATAGGAATCAATGCGCTGGCGTGGGTGCCAGGGCAGCAAGCAGGCGTGGAAACGTACTTGCGCGAGATGACGTGCGCTTTCCAAGAGATTGATGGCGAAAATGAGTACGTGTTCTTCGTGGGCAGGGAAGCGCAAGGGCAGCTTGAGCTGCATCGAAACAACTTCCGGGAGGTAATCTCGCCAGCGCCGAGTCGGTGGCGGGCAGCAAGGGTCGCCTGGGAGCAGACTGCGCTGGCCAGGCAAGTGGCGGAGGAGAAGGTAGGGGTTCTGCTGTGCAGCGGGGGACTGGTGCCGGGTAATCTTGGCATCCCCGCTGTACAGGTAATACACGACCTGCAGGTGTACCACTACCCGGAGAATTTCTCGTGGGTTAAGCGCAGATTTCTGAGGGGCACGCTGGCCCGTTCGGCGCGAGCGGCGAGCCGGATTATCGCCAGCTCGCAATATACGCATGATGATATAATCAAGCTACTGCATCAGCCCGAGGGCAAGATCCGAGTTGTACCACTGGCAGGCGGCACCGAATATCAGCCAGCCTCCGCGGAGGACGTCGCCCGAGTCAAGCGCAAGCATGGGATAGCAGGGCATTATCTGCTTAGTGTGGGGACAACCCATCGCCACAAGAACCTGCCCGGTTTAGTGCATACTTTCGATCGGTTAGAGGCGACAGGGGAGAGGGAATGTGAGTTGCTGCTGGTCGGTAAGCCGGGGGCGGGGCAGAAGGAGCTACAGAAGGCAATCAGCCGGGCACGCAAGGCAAAGTATATAAAGCTGTTGGGGCGGGCGCCGGCGGAAGATCTGGCGGCGTTGTATAGTGGAGCCAGCGCGCTGGTGCTGCCCTCGTTGTTCGAGGGGTTTGGGATGACAGTACTGGAGGCGATGCAGTGCGGGTGCCCGGTAGCATGTTCGTCGCTGACCGCGCTGCCGGAAGTGGTGGGAGAGGCGGCGCTGCTTTTTGACCCACGCGATAAGGCGGGATTTGGCCGGGCGATGGAGCGGATTGTGGTAGATGAGGCACTGAGGCGGCAGTTGCGCGAAAAAGGCTTTGCCCGGGCAAGTGGGTTCAGTTGGGAGCGCACGGCGAGGCAAACAATAGATGCGCTCTTTGAAGCTGCCGGCGCGGCTGATGTAGAGGGAAGGAGCAAGACAGGGCGGCGCGGAAGCCTACGGGGATAAGGGGATAGCGGACCACGCAGTACACTTCGTCTGGGGAGGCAATAGGTTGAACGAGAAGCGGTATTCTCTCGGTGTTGATTTTGGGACGAACTCGGTGCGGGCGGTGATAGTTGACGTCAGTGATGGTGAGACAGTCGGAGCGGCAGTGCATGAGTATCAGCGCGGAGAGCAGGGAGTTTTGACGGATCCGAGTAACCCACACGTCGCACGGCAGCACCCGGCCGAGTACCACGAGGGCCTGGAGGCAAGCGTGCGAGGGGCCGTCGAGGCGGCAGGAGCAGATGCCGATTTCTCGGCGGAGAGAGTTGTTGGCATAGGGATAGATACGACCGGGTCAACACCGATGCCGGTAGACGAAGAGGGTAGGCCGTTGGCCTTTCGAGCAGACTTCGAGGGCAACCTGGAGGCGCTGGCCTGGCTGTGGAAAGACCACTCGGCAATGGGCGAGGCGGAGCGGATCACCGACCTGGCGCAGGAGTACCGGCCAGAATATTTGGGCCGGTGTGGGGGCACATATTCGTCAGAGTGGTTCTTCTCGAAGATCTGGCACTGCTTGAACGTGGCGCCAGAGGTGTTCGATGCCGCGTATAGTTGGGTCGAGTGTTGCGACTACATCCCGGCGCTGCTAACAGGAACAATTCGTCCCGAGACGATGAGACGAAGCGTGTGTGCGGCTGGGCATAAGGCGATGTATGCCGAGGAATGGGGCGGGCTACCGGACAGCGATTTTCTGGGGATGCTGGACCCAAGGATCGCAGTGCTGCGCGAGAGACTCTACGAACGGGCGTATAGCTCGAACGTGCCAGCGGGGAAGTTAACCGAGGAGTGGGCGGGGAAGCTGGGCCTGCGGGCAGGCATTCCGGTGGCAGTGGGCGCGTTTGATGCCCACTACGGAGCAGTAGGGGCAGGGGTGGGGGAGGGTACGCTGGTTAAGATCATAGGCACCTCAACCTGCGATATTACGGTGGCCAGCAAAGCGAGGGGGACGGCGGAAATTCCCGGGGTCTGTGGAGTGGTGGATGGGTCGGTGCTTCCCGGATATTACGGGATCGAAGCGGGCCAGTCGGCGGTGGGTGACATCTTCAACTGGTGGGTCACCGAAATCTGCAAGGGTGGGGGAGACCTGCACGAGGCGCTGACCGAGCAGGCGGCTGCGTTAAAGCCCGGCGAGAGTGGGCTGTTAGCGCTGGACTGGAATAACGGTAACCGGACCGTTTTGGTTGACGCGCGGCTGACCGGTCTGCTGATCGGGCAGACGCTTCATACTACCCGGGCCGAGATCTATCGGGCGCTGATTGAGGCCACCGCCTTCGGAGCACTGACGATTCTGAATCGCATCGAGGAGTACGGCGGTCCGGTAGAGCAGATCGTCAACTGTGGCGGGATCGCCGAGAAGAATCCGCTGGTCATGCAGATATATGCCGATGTGACCGGCCGGAGAATGGAGTTGTCTCGGTCGGACCAGGCGTGTGCGCTGGGGGCGGCGATATTCGGGGCGGTGGTCGCGGGCGAAGCGGCGGGCGGGTACGATACGACAGAACAGGCACAACGGGCAATGACGGGAACAAAGGATACTTGCTATCAGCCGGATCCCGACAGTCAAAAGACCTATGGCGAGCTTTATAAGCTGTACAAGAGGCTGCACGACAGCTTTGGCGTTGCGGAGCACAGCGAGTGCTTATATGACGTGATGAAGAGATTGCTGGGGATTAAGCAGCGGATAGTGGATACTGGATAGTGGCGAGTGGTTAGGCAACAGCGGCAGCCGGCCCAAACACATGAGGCGAGAGCGCAGCCGGGAAAAGCAGGAAAGGCGAACGCATGTTAGAGAAACTTAAGGCCCAGGTCTACGAGGCTAATCTGGCTCTGTATAATGCGGGGCTGGCAATACTGACCTGGGGTAATGCGAGCGGTATTGACCACGAAAAAGGGTTGGTCGTTATTAAGCCCAGCGGGGTGGTGTATGAGGAGTTGTCTGCGGAGCAGATGGTTGTGGTTGACCTGGATGGAGAGGTAGTGGAGGGGGGGTTACAGCCTTCCTCGGATACGCCCACTCACCTGGTGCTGTACCGGGAGCTGGACGGGATCGGAGGGGTGGCGCACAGCCACTCGACTTATGCCGGGGCCTGGGCCCAGGCGTGCCGGAGCATACCCTGCTATGGGACTACCCACGCGGACTGTTTCCGGGGCGCGGTGCCGATAACGGAGCAGTTGATGCCAAAGGCCTTGGAAGGCGACTATGAGGCGGAAACCGGCAAGGCAATAGTGCGAGCTATGGAGGGCATGGACGTTGGAGAGTTTACGGGCGTTTTGGTCGCCAACCACGGCCCGTTCACCTGGGGCGCGTCAGCGTATGAGGCGGTTGATAACAGCATTGCGTTGGAGCAAATTGCCCGGATGGCAGCTTTGACGGAGGGCCTCTCGCCGATGGCTGGGCCAATCAATAGCCAGCTTAGAGACAAGCACTTTCTACGCAAGCATGGCGACGGTGCGTATTACGGGCAAGTCAGGGAAGGCGAGTCTATAAGAGATGAGCATCAGGGCAGGTAAATAGTGGGCCACCATATTATTGAGTATTGCGGGGTGTTACAGATGGATAACAATACTACACTTGGCGTGTTAGTAGGGAACCGGAGGTTTTTCCCAGACCACCTGGTACAAGCGGGCCGAGAAGAGATTCTCCGGCGCCTGGAGGGCCTGGGCTTTGGGACGGTGGCACTTACGCCGGATGATACGCCGCTGGGGTCGGTGGAGAGTCTGGAAGATGCCAAGAAATGCGCCGCGCTGTTCAAGGAAAGCGCCGATGCCATTGACGGTGTTCTCGTTACCCTAGCGAACTTCGGGGACGAGCGGGCGGTTGCTGAGACGCTCAGAAGGGCCGGGCTGGATGTGCCGGTGCTGGTGCATGCTTTCCCGGATGATCCGGAGAAGATGTTGCTGGGCGACCGCCGTGACAGCTTCTGCGGCAAGATGTCGGTATGCAATAACCTGGTACAATACGGGACTAAGTTCTCGCTGACTAGTGCGCACACTGTAGCACCGAGCAGTGACGACTTCGCTACCGATCTGGAGTGGTTTGGTGCGGTGTGCCGGGTTGTGAAGGGGCTGCGGGGTGCACGGTTGGGTGCCATTGGGGCGCGGGTGGCGCCGTTCAAGACCGTGCGCTTCAGCGAGAAGATTCTGGAAGCATACGGGATTTCGGTCGAAGTGATAGACCTGGGCGACATCCTTGGACAAGTAGGCAGGTTGGATGATGCCGCGCAGGAGGTGCAGGAGCGAGTGGCGGAGGTGCGCGAATATGTGCTCATCAAAGATGTGCCCGACCATGCGCTGATCAAGATGGCCAAGCTGAGTTTGGTGATTGATGAGTGGCTGGGGGAGAACGAGGTGGACGCGTTTGCGTTCCAGTGCTGGACGGCAATAGAGGAGTACCTGGGCATAGTCCCATGCGCGGTTCTGAGCATGTTCAGTAATAAGCTGATCCCGGCTGCGTGTGAGGTAGATATCACGGGGGCGCTGGGCATGTACGCGATGATGCTCGCTTCGGGCAAGCCCAGTGCAATACTCGACTGGAATAACAACTACGGTGATGATCCGGACAAATGCGTGGTGTTCCACTGTAGCAATCTGCCCAAGGATGTCTTTGCCGAGGTATGTATGAGTAGGCAGGATATCCTGGCGAGCACCGTGGGCGCTGATAATGCCTGGGGGGCATGTGTGGGCCGAATCAAGCCGGGACCAGTTACCTATGTGCGGGTTTCCACCGACGATCTCAGCGGTGTAGTAACGGCCTATCTGGGGGAGGGTGAAATCACCGACGACCCGCTGGAGACGTTTGGCGGCTACGGAGTGGTGCACGTCCCCAACCTGCAAATGCTGCTGCGCTACATCTGCGAAAACGGCTTCGAGCACCATGTGGCCGTAAACCAATCGCAGGTGGCGGACGCAGTATACGAGGCAATGGATAACTACCTGGAATGGGATGTGTATTATCATCAGTAGATAGTGGCGCGTGGATAGTGGATAGGGAATAGCGGTGGGGAGCGTTCCAAGTCATTGGTGAGGCTGTTCAAACGAGGGGAAGCCGGTAGGCAGGAAGTAGCGGAGGTATTGAGTCCGGGCGAAGCGGTCGGTCATGCCGGCTATGTAATCGCAGACCAGACGAGCACGCTCGCGGGTATCCGGTACGGGGGGAGAGGCAATCTCGGAGAAGGCCTGGTCATCTTTCATATACAGGTCGAAGAGGCCGCGAATTATTCCGTCAACTTTGTCGGTTTCCTGGCGGATCCGGGGTGACTGATAAAGGTGCTCGACCAGGAAGTTTTTGAGGGTGTCGGTCGCCTGAACTATTTCGTCACTCATGCTGAGCTGGGGTCGGTCGAGACTGTGGCCGATCAGATCGCAGACCATAGCGCCGACCCTCTGGCTGTGGCGCTCGCCAAGCACCTCGACGATGTCTCGGGGTACCTGCTCTGGTGACAAGAAGCCAGCGCGCAGGCAGTCATCTAGATCGTGGTTAAGATAGGCGATGCGATCGGCGACGCGGACCACCATCGCCTCGAGGGTAGGCAGGCGGGCAGTCCGCAGGTCGGTCTGCAAGTCGTTCATTGATTTGCTGTGCGAGACGATGCCGTCCCTGGTTTCGTGGGAAAGGTTGAGGCCTTGTCCTTGTCTTTCCAGTACGTCCACGACACGAAGGCTGTGTTCGTGATGGGCGAAGTGAGCCGCGGCATCGTAAGAGCGGTATACCTCGTCAAGGCTATCCTCGCCCGCGTGGCCAAAGGGTGTGTGGCCGACGTCGTGGGCCAGGGCTATAGCCTCTACGAGCTCTTCGTTGAGGCGAAGAGCTTTGGCAATAGTGCGGGCAATCTGCGATACTTCCAGGGTATGAGATAGGCGCGTGCGGAGGTGGTCTTCGCGGGGCGATATGAAGACCTGGGTCTTCTGGGCAAGGCGGCGGAAGGCACGGCACAAGTGGATAATGCGGTCGCGGTCACGTTGGAAGATAGTACGGACCGGACAGGGCGGCTCGGGCCGTAGGCGTCCCGCCGACTCAGCGCTCAGAGTGGCAAAAGGACTGAGGTAGGCGTGCTCGCGTTCTTCGATTTGCTCTCGAATAGTCATAAGAGGTAGGATGGATCAGCAGGCCTGTGGAGCACAGTAGTTTGTATGCTGCACATAATTATACCACGAAAGCAGGCCTGGCAACAGCCATGAAGAATGAAACGGAGCTGGGGCAAGGGAAGGGATGTAAGGGCAGGAGGCGAATAAATATTTGCCATAGAGAACAAGGCTATTCGAAAGGAACTATAACCATTATGCCCTGGCTACGATGGACAGTGGTGGTAGTGCTATCCTGGGCCTTGCTGGCCGGTTGGGTGCTGTACCAGCCGGCGGCGAGCGCAGTCTACGCGCAGGCGGAGGGTTTGAGTGAAGCTGCCCAGCCTCCGGCAGGGGAAGCGGCACCGGCTGCGACCGGTCCGGTTGAGGTCGAAGAACCGGCCCGGCCGGTTCAGGACGGAGGCGCAGAGGTGGGGTTGGCAGCGAAAGAAGTTGAGGGTGGATTGGTTGAGTTTCGCGCCTGGGAAAGGCTCGCCGAGGATTGGGAGTTGCCTGAGGAGATGCGGCTGGAGAACTTGAAGCGGTTTGGGGCCGACCTTTTTGCGCGGGCTGAAGGGGAAGAGCCGCGGCTACTGAATATGCCGGTCTCACCGCAGTATATTGTCGGCCCGGGCGACGAGCTAACGATTCGGGTGTGGGGCGAGGGTATCGAACACCTTAATACTACCGCGCTCATATCATCCGAGGGCATGATTTACCTGCCGCTGTTGGGGGAGATCTCGGTTGCCGGAAAAGCTCTGGGCGTAGTGCGTGATACAATCGAAAAGGGGATGAGTGCGTTCTATACTGACAGTCAGACCTCAGTAGTCATCAGCAGCACCCGCGTAGTTACGGTCTATGTTACTGGAGATGTAATCAATCCGGGGCGCTATGGTCTTGATGGTACTGCGACGGTGCTGACTGCACTCTACATGGCGGGTGGCCCTAGTGATGCTGGTTCGCTGCGAAGAATTCGCTTGATACGCAGACAACAAGAGCCGATTGAAATTGATCTGTATCCCTATCTGCTGGCAGGTGAACCCCTGGATGAGGTTCTCTTGGAGACGGGGGATACCGTTTTCGTGGGCGCGGTTGGCGATGAGATAGGCGTGGCGGGAGCGGTGCGTCGTCCCCGCCGATATGAAGTGACCGGGCCGATCAACTGTTGGGAGGCAATAAAGCTGGCGGGGGGCCTGGCCGCCGAAGGTTCCCGTAAAGACGTGAGGGTTTGGCGGGTTGATGATCATCAGCGGAAGATAGTAATCAATGTGGCGCTGGCGGAGGCGGCTGAAGAGGCGGGTGCATTGGGCGGGGATTTGGTGTTGCAGGCAGGGGACGTTGTAGTGGTCGCGCCGGTGGACAGGATGCCGGAGAATGCGGCGCGCATCAGCGGCGCGGTACGCCGCGCCGGCGTCTACCAGGTTGAAGAGGGTATGACCATCGGAGCGCTGATTGCGGCGGCGGGCGGTCTGGACGAGGGGGCTTACCTGGGCTATGGGCAAATTCGGAGATTGGACGAACGTCGGCAACACCACTACGAGAGTTTTTCAGTGCAAGATGCGGTGGATAAGAACGAAGATTCAGTGATTGTAAAGCCATACGACGCAGTTCACATTTATTATCGGCAGGACGTCACGCCAATCACGCACGTGCGTATTACGGGGCCGGTGGCAAATCCCGGGGAGTATGAATGGGTAGCGGGTATGCGTGTCAGGGATCTGGTTGTGCAAAGCGGAGGCGTAACCGACGATGCATACCTCGCGCAGGCCCGGTTGCTGCGGCTGGAGCCAGACGGCGACCGGAGCATATTGAAGGTAGAGTTGCAAAAAGCTGTGGCGGGTGTCGCGGAGAGTAATCGTAGGCTCGAGCCCGGTGATATTCTGGAGGTAATTCCTCGGGGGGAGCCGAGGATGGTTCACGTCGCGGGGCTAGTGCGAGAGCCGGGTGACTACGAACGATTCGAGGGAATGAGAGCCAGCGACTTAATCTTCGCGGCCGGTGGGTTAGCGCCAGGTGTCGGCGACAGCATCGAGTACGCGCGGGGCTGGCAGACGGGCATGGCAAGAGTACAGAAATTGAAACTGCACGTAGGGCCAGGGGGTCAATTCAGAGTAGAGCCGGATGTGGTGCTAGGCAACGATGACCAAGTTGCGGTGTTGGGTCTGGGAGATTTCTGGGAGCAGCCGCCCGTAGTGAGAGTGGAGGGGCAGGTCGAAAAGCCGGGCGCGTATATCCTGCTGCGCAGCGCCGAGAAGGATGAGACGGTATACGATCTGCTGCAGAGAGCGGGTCCACTACTGGATAATGCCAATCCAGACGGCATCATAGTATACCGACCCAGCGAACGAGCGCTGGCCACCGGGCAGCGCCAGAATCTGGAGCAGATCGTGGCTATGTACAATCGCGAAGTTGTGCATGCCGCTGTGGTAGAGGAGGCAGTAAGAGCCCAGCAGGCGGTAGTGGCTGAGCAGGTAGCGGCGAACGTCGGGCAGGTGCTGGCTGGAGAGAGCAGTATGGCCATTGTTGTGCCGCCTCGGCGGCTTAGCCTGTCAGCGTGGGTAACCGGGATTCCGGTCGAAGGGAGCAGGTTGTTGGAAAGCAAGGGGGTGGAGGGGAACGTGCCCCTGCGGGCCTGGGATACAATTGTGGTGCCAGAGCTGCAGAACACGGTGGCAGTACTGGGCGCAGTTATTCGACCAGGCAAGGTGCCGTACCACGAAGGGGCGGGGATTGATCAATACATAGGGATGGTTGGTGGCGTGGCCGATGACGCTGATGTAGGGCGGGCGGTAGTAGTGCGTGCTAATAGCGCAGCTTATCGGCGTGACCGGGTGAAAGAGATAAGACCTGGCGATGTGATCATCGTGCCTTCGCATTATATGGTACGCACAGTTCGGACGGATACCACATTAGAGCGAGCCCTGAGGGCGCTGGGCAGCATTGCGGCCAGTTTCCTGGTGTTTAACTAAAGGCCCACGAAGTCTGGCCGGGGGGCGAAGTAGCAACCAGAGAAAAGCCCAATATAGAGGATATTCAGCCGCTGCGGCGTAGCGGCGAGGGACAATGGATGGTGTTCGTGGTGGACGTAATGGCTGCGATGGCGGCATGCGAGGGAATGACAAGCGAGACACCAGTGGAGCGGCCCGACAAAGCATTCATCGGCACTCATTGGCGGTCCCGGCAAGGCCTATACAATGAATACCTTAAGTGACTAGTAGACGTCGCGGTTGCTCTCCTGTTGCTTCCTGCCGCGATAGCGGTCATTGGGATGTGTGCCACGCTTGCGAAAATATTCATGCCCGGGACAGTATTCTACCGCCAGGAGCGCGTGGGGAACAACGGCGAGAGATTTTACTTTACTAAGCTGCGCACGGTGGTCCCTGATGCCGAAAAGAGAAGCGGGCCAGTGTGGGCCGAGGAGGCCGCCCCCCGTGTTACACCGCTGGGAAGAATGCTGCGCAGGACGAGCATAGACGCTTGATCGGTTAACCGTGCGTCCAGGCATAACCGGCTGGGCGCAGGTGAATCAGTGTTGCGACAATTCCCTTGAGGATATCTGCGAGAAACTGCGGTATGATCTGTATTATGTGTGGCACATGTCAGGGGCATTGGGCCTGGAGATATTGCGAAGAACAGTAGGCATGGTACTTGGATCTGGCGGTAGCTCCAAGGCGCACCGCGATTAGGTTTTTCTTATCGCTTTTTTGAGGTCGAGCTATCCGGTGGGAGTAGGTAGGTGGCCGAAGGATGATACTAAGTAGCGAAGGCTTGACGGTGCTGTCTTGGCTACAGAGGTTGTTATCTTCTAAAGACCTTATCAGATACAATGGTGGGGCGAGGGGCCCCGGCGAGAGGAAGGAATGCTGGTCTCAGAAGTGAGCAGCGAAGCTCAACGCATAGAGAGATTTCTGGATTGGCTAAACTGGCGG
>JALGTU010000220.1 GCA_029821195.1 Candidatus Zipacnadia bacterium | reverse complement strand
GCGTGGGCGAGCCGGTGGACAGGTAGCGGACGAACTCAGCCTGGTCAAGGACCTGCGTGAGCGTAGCCATCGCGGCGAACGACGGCTTGGGCGTCAGCAGAGGGTAGCGGGTCATCACCCCGCTAGACCCCCACCGGCTGTAGTAGTACGCATCGTCGGTGTCATACATTTGCTCCGAGCAGATATGCGGTGCCCTGAAGGCCAGGCCGTGGAGCATGTCACGCGCACAGAGCTGGGCCTGTGTCTCCCAGGTCAGGTTGCCGATCTCCGTGCCGCGATGGCGCCACTCCAGGCAGGTCGTTACCGGCACGTCGTATCCGTACAGCTTTGCGTATTCTTTGAGCCAGTAAAGTGACTTGAAGGCTCCCGGGGGATACTCCGGGGGGATCTTCTGCCCGACGTCCTCGTCACCAAAGGCGTCAACATACTCCTTGGGGTAGCCGTGCCGCATCAACTCCTGGACCAGACTAAGCCCGCTATTGCCCACGATCAGCTTGATATCCGGGAACTTCTCGCGGTAAAGTTTACTCAGGGCAACTGCCTGGTCAAAGAGCCGCTGGAATTGGGCCTGCTGCGCTTCGGTGAGCTTCGGCGGCTCTTTGCCCAGGAACTCATGGATGCCAATAGCGGCTCCCTTCCACCCGTGTTCGTGGAAGATCAGCGCCCACTTGGTGCTGGGATATCGCTCGATGTCCGCGGCAATGGACGCTTCGGCCTTCTCCAGATCCAATTCCCGGTCAGGGTTGTTGGAGATTGCGTGATGCTTGATCATACTGGCGGTTACGCCGTAGGGCTTCAGTTCCTCCTCGGCCGGCCGGCCCTTGCCAGGAATGGTGTGGCGAATGCCCAGCTTCTTCATCAACGGTCCGATGTCTTCCGCCGAGTCCGTCCCGTCGTGGCTTGCACGGAACCACCACGTCCCAAAAGGCGACTCGTTGCCTGCTTTGCGGGTGTCAGGTGGCAAGATCACAAATGCGGTCGGCTGCTCCCAGACATAGCGGCCCTGTTCGTCGGTCAGGCGCAGCTCACACTTGTACCAGCCGTAGTCGGGCTGGTCGAGGTCAACGGTATAGGAATACGGGGCCTGCTCGGCCGCGGCCGGAACGGTTACCCGCTCGTCCTGCTCCTGGGTGTTGCCCTCGAAGTCGGTGATGGTTACCGCCAGCGTGCCGCGGAAGGGCTGGCCCCAAAGTGGCGTCATCTCAACCCGGAACTCGGGCTGTTCGGAGCGATAGAATACCGGCGCGGTTGGTTCCTGGCGAACGCGGACCTTCACCGGGGCCCGTTCCAGCGTCATAGCAAAGACCTGCACACCACTGGCCTTGCCCAGCGGTTTCATTGAGTGGTGCGAGTGGTTCGCGGTCATCGCCAGGTGCAGCTCCTTGGTCAACTCGAGGTTGAGGTGATGCGCGGACCGGTGCCGCCAGTACTTGCCGAAGTACCTCTTGTAGGAAGCAGATTCCTCCAGTAAGTCCTGTATCTGACCGCCTCTGATGGGTATGACGGCGTGCAGCACGGGGACGTCTTTACCCGCGATATTCACGCTGGCTCCCGGCACAGGCCGTATCCACTCGGGCCATTTGCCGTTGACCTGCTCGATGCGCACCTCGGTGTCGGCGATGGCCTCGCCCCGACCCCCCCCGGCGCCTGTGGCCCACCGGTAGCGAGACAGCCGCACCGTCAGGGCGGGCGTCTTAGCCGGATCGGGGTCAACAGCACAGAGTACGTGGGCGTACGAGTAATCATCAGTAGGAATATCAAGAATGATGCTCTCGGGGTTATTGTCAAAGGCGCTGCGGGCAAAGTACTGGTCGGAGTACTGGTTCAAGCCGCCCTTTTCGTTGAGCCAGCGCGAGACGCCCACGTCAACGCTCTCACCGGGAGCAACGACCCGGAAAGGCACATCATCTATGTCGGCGGGTCCCGCCGGCTGGGTTATGCGCTCGACCAACTCGCTGGGGCGGCGGTAGCCGGCCAGATGTAGCGGCAGGAACCGACGGTCATAGGCGAAGGGCGTCATCGTGATCGGACCCAGCGCATTAGCTTTGCTCATCGTGATGGTCATGGCATCAAAGCCTGCGCCGCTGTCCCAGCCGGCGACGAAGCGGTCCTCGAACCAGAATCTCATCTGCTCCGCGCTGCGCTCAAGGCGCACGGTCAACGGCTGCTGCGAGGCGGGGGGCAACTCATCCCAGCGCTCCCGCAACTCTTTCTGCTCGTCACCAGCGTAATAGCGGGGCGTGGGGCGGATGAAGTAAGGGGCATATACGAACAGGGCATTCGTTGAGTCCCTGGCAATAACGCGCACCGCCGCGTCAGTCAGCTCCGCATTGTCCCGGTCGTTGAGACATTCGTCCCGCGCATCCAGACGCAGATCGCGCCACTGCTCGTCGGGACCGTGTACGCGCAGCGTGAACGCACTGCCTTTTTGCCCCATGCGCAGCTTCAGCTCGATC
>JALGTU010000219.1 GCA_029821195.1 Candidatus Zipacnadia bacterium | reverse complement strand
TCGCCGCGCGGCGAACTATTCAGCCGCCGTCCGCCACGCGACGGACTTGGCGAAGTCTGCTGCCATCGGCTCAGCAAGTTAGCCTTTCACCAATCCGGATAACCTACAGCTATCAGGACGCAGCCACCAGTCTATTCAGAACGACTATGCCGGCTGCTCTATTGCACGGCTCTGAACTCCAGGTCCACCTGCTCGATCTCACCGATCACTTCGCCAGTTTCATTGGACAGAATCGCCGACAGGATTGAGTATGTCCCCGGAGGTTCTGCGCCTGAGAACGTGTGTGTGAAGAGGGAGAGCGGGCCCAAGAACAGCTTGTCGGAGAGAGTCCCCACAAACGCCGGCTCTGGAACGGTGGAGAACGACGGCCAGAAATACAACGTAGGATCGTTAGGCAGACGAACCGCCACGTAAATCGATACTGACCACTCAGTCATCGGGTTGTGCAGCTCGCCCTGGGCGTCCAGTGTGTCCCCAGGTGCGAAACTGACTGTGCCGCCTGTGCCCCCGGCCGCGTAGAGGCGAACCCAGGGGATCGCGCTTTCATCCAGCCGACAAAGTGAGGTCCCGGTGCAGAACCAGGTCACGTTGTGCGGCGCAAATGCGACGCCATAAACTGAGCCGCAGGCTAGGCCATCGGCAGGTGTTACCAGTCGCCATTCGTCATCAACGAGGCGCAGCGCCCCGTACTCGCCGACGAGCCACATACCATTCACCTGAGGGGACACGAATATCTTTTGCAGACCCCAGCCGCCCTCGGCCACGTCCCACTCAGAAAGCACGCCCTCCAGCGAAAGCCTCACTACCTTGTAGCCGCCGCCTATCTGCTGGAGCAGGCACCAGACGCCGCCAAGCGCGTCCGAAGTGATGTTGATCGCCTCCCCCGGAAGGTCAAAGCTCCTCACAGTCCACGCTCCGTCCACAAACACGCTCGCTGTCAGGTTCATCAAGGCTGGCACGCAGTGGCCGACGGCCCATATAGAGCCGTCGTACGCCGCAGCAATGCCCGTGAAACTGCTGGTAGGCAGGAGGCCGTCTTCTTCGGTGTACTTCGTCCAAGAATCGCCATCCCAGCAGAAAACGCTGCCGCCTGCGCCGACCCATAGCCTGTTCTGGCTATCCAGCGTCATGCACTTGCCGTACCTCGGACGATTCGGGTCACTGCCGCCTGTGTAGGCTGCGGCGCCCGGCCCAAAGCAGCCCATAGTGCCTGTTACCCCACCACCATACCAGGTAACGTCGCGCATCTCATCATAAAGCACGGCCTCAATCTCCCAATTTGAGACCAACTCCTCCTGGTGCATACGCCACTTCAGGCCATCGAACTCGCCCAGGCCAAAATCCCGTGTCCCGAAGAACAGGCGGTTGCCGCCCCAGGACGCTGCCGTGACGTAGTTGACCGGCACCGTGTTAAAGGGCGCTAGAATGGACCACTCCTCGCCGTCGCAGCGAATGATCCCGAGGCTGCACGATCCGTACACGACGTTGTTGTCATCCACCGCGGTGCTTGATAACCCTGAGATTTGGGGCCATTGGTCCGGCATGCCCTCACCAACCTTGTAATTCGTCCATTCCTCGCCGTCAAAGCGCGCCAGGCCGCTGTTCATGCCCACCCATATCGTGCCATCCGGCCCCTCAGAGAAGCCGCTGGGCCTGCTGAAGGGCTCTGCTCCGGGAATAGAGAAGGGGACCCAGCTACCGCCGACGTAGCGGATCACCTCGCCCCACGAGCCGGTTGCCCAGACGGTGCCAGAGCTATCAGCGAAGATAGCGTAGTAGCCGCCGGCCTTAAGCTCTGTCCAGCTGTCGCCGTCGAGACGATAGATGCCCTCGTACGTCGCGCACCAGGCCGTATCGCCAGACCCCCAAGTGATCGACTGGACTCGCCCCATCAGCCCAGATGACTCGTCGTAGAGCCAGGCCATTTGACCGTCCGAAACCCACAACGTATCGCTCCACTGCTTGGTGAACCATAAGCGGTCGCTGGGGTCGATCATCAGCTCCGAGACCGACTCCGGGGCCAACGGCATTTCCAGCTCGAAGGCGCGGAACTGGCTTCCGTCGAATGACCATAATCCCCTATCCTCAGTCCCGAGCCACAGCACGCCCCTGGAGTCGACTGCTATGCAGTTCAGGGCATTCTCCGGCAAACCGTCGTCGCGGCCGAACAAACGCCACGCCCCAGAAGAGATGTCGAACCGATACAGAAGCTCGCCGGCAGACCATAGATAATTATCCTCGATTACCAGCTGCCCCTTGCCAGTCGCCTTGGGGTAGCTGTGCCAGGTCTGAGCAGACCCGACCACTGAGCACGCCAACACCATCAAGCCAGTCACAAAGATCACAAAAAACTGATTCCTCATCGGTCCTCCTCTTCTTGCTCTATGCCAACCTAATCCTCTATCACTAAAGACAATGTACAAATATCCCTGAAGTTTGAACCACAGTCAATTGTTCGTTCTGTTCAGGACAATTGCGGGCGCGGCCGATTATGTTCAGGTGAGCGATCTGATCGCAGCTGAGGGCACGCCATCCTCCGGCGCCTCATACAGCTTCACCAACAGCAACGTCGAGCGAGGTGTTGTGTACAACTATTGGCTGGTTGACGTCGAGACGAGCGGCAAGTGGAGGGTCCACGGGCCTGCATCAGCAAGCGTATCAGTCACGAGGAGTTTTCGTAATCGTACCCGGATCTGCTCGACTGAAGGCGTTCTTCCTGCATCCCTGAAAGGGATCAAGGTGAGAAGAACTATAGTCAGTTGAGAAGATGGATGGGTTAGACTGGATGAGTTTGGGTTTTTGAGGATGAGGCGGGGAGTGACTTTACGGCTACTGCAGCATTGCTTGCTTTGT
>JALGTU010000073.1 GCA_029821195.1 Candidatus Zipacnadia bacterium | reverse complement strand
CGCGCCAGCCAGTCCTGATGCTCCGCAAACCAGCGCACCGTCTCCCGCAGCCCCTCCTCCCACTCAACCTGCGGTTCCCAGCCCAGCGCAGCGATCTTATCCCCACTCATCGCGTAGCGCACATCGTGTCCGGGGCGGTCCGCCACGTGCTTGATGAGGCTCTCGGGCTTGCCCAGCTCATCGAGAATCACCTGGATTGTTGCTAGGTTCTCGCGCTCATCACCCGCGGGAATGTTGTAGACCTGCCCGGGCTCGCCTTTTTCCAGCAACACGTGCATCGCCCGGCAGTGATCCGCCACGTGCAGCCAGTCCCGCCGCTGCCGCCCATCCCCGTAGACCGGCAGCGGCTCGTCGCACAGCGCCTTATAAACAAACAGCGGGACGAGCTTCTCAGGATACTGATAGGGGCCGTAATTGTTACACGGCCGCGAGACTATCACGGGCAGCTCGTAGGTCACCGCATACGCCCGGGCCAGGTGGTCAGCGCCCGCCTTGCTGGCGGAGTAGGGGTTGCGCGGGCCCAGCGGCGCTTGTTCATCGAATTCGCCTATCTCGATTGACCCGTATACTTCATCGGTCGAGACATGCAGGAAGCGCTGTGGTTGTACTTCGCGGGCGGCTTCGAGCACCACGAACGTGCCGAAGAAATTGGTCTGTATGGCCGGCTGCGGGCCCATTATGCTGCGATCCACGTGTGACTCCGCCGCCAGGTGAACGACCGCCTCGACTCCGTCCATCGCTTCCCTGACTACAGTCGGGTCGCAGATGTCCCCTTCGATAAACGTGACTCTGGGATCATCTTCGACATCGGCCAGATTCTCCCGACTGCCGGCGTAGGTCAGCTTATCGAGCACCCGCACGCGCACGTCGGGCAACTCGGTCAAGAGATGCCTCACCAAATTGCAGCCAATAAACCCCGCCCCACCGGTTATCAGAATCTCCATATCTGTGCTCCGTTCGGCCCGTGAACCTCGCCGTCTCAGATCTCCAATCCCGGGCTTATTATTGCATCCAGAATAGTCGGTGGCGGCGCGTTTTCCACGATGACGCGCCGGCCCTGGACCCGCAGGCGGTCCTGGGCGTACCATTGGATCGCCTGGGGGTAGATCTTGTGCTCCTGGGCGAGGATGCGCGTCGCGAGGCTGTCACCGTCGTCGTCCGGCAGCACCGGCACCGCCGCCTGGATGATGATCGGCCCGGTATCAAACTCCGGCCAGGCAAAATGCACCGTACAGCCAGAGACCCCCACGCCGTAGTTGACCGCATCGTCCTGCCCGTGAGTCCCTGGGAACGAGGGCAGCAGAGCCGGGTGGATGTTGAGGATCGCCTCCGCGTAGGTCGTCATAACCTCCGGCCCGATCCGGCGCATATAGCCGGCCAGGCAGACCAGGTCCACGTCATGCTCGGCCAGCAGCTCGACGTGGCGGCGATCGGCGGCCGCATACTCGGGACTATCATTCCTCCCCACCGCCACGTACACTCTTGCGACTTCGTGCGCACGGGCCCGCTCCAGGGCATAGGCATCCTCTTTGTCGCTGATGACCAGCGCCACGGTCGCGTCAATCTTGCCCGCTTCGCAGGCATCAATTATCGCTTGCAGGTTCGTGCCGCCGCCCGATACAAACACGCCCAGGTTGATGTGAGCCATTCTGCTGCTCCCTCGCTTGGTCTCATCGAAATTGGCGCTCTATCCGTATCTTCGCCAACCACCAGCCAAATCCTGCCCCAATTGCTCCCCCTACCGGTCGCGCAACTCGCTGCGATTATCCCAGATCTTCTGGCAAGCCGCCAGGATCAGGTCCATATCGTCGCGTGGTCCCAGGAAGTTAGGGTGGCTGAGACTGAGTGATTCGTACTGCGAGGCATATTCGCAGTTGGCGCAGTCCTGTTTGCGGTAGGGGGTATCCTCCTCGGTGTACATCGGGTTTGCGTACATCGGGCTGACGTGGACGCCGGCGCCCATTGCCAGGCCCTCCGCTCGTGCCGCTTCGAGGAACTGATCCCGGGTAATTCCTTCCCACGCTTCGGGTATGAACTTGAAGTTCCAGTGGTAGAATCCCCACTGAGTGAGGCACTTATCCCGCCTTAGCGCCCGCAGACCGGGGATTTCTCCCAGACCTGCGGCCAAATAGATGGCATTGGCGTCGCGATGCTTGATCTGTTCGTCGAGCCGGGCGAACTGCGCTAGCAGCAGCGCTCCCTGGAACTCGGTCATGCGCAGGTTCGAGCCGACCAGGCGATGCTCATAGGTGGGCCGCCCCCGCATCCGCCCGTGCGAGCTGAGACTGTGGAGCTTCGCGGCCAATTCCTCACTATCGGTGAGCACCATCCCGCCCTCGCCGGCGGTGAGTGTTTTGCCGAGTTGGAAGCTAAAGGTACCCATATCCGCCACCGGAAACTTGTGGCCGTCCCAGATAGTCCCATGGACGTGCGCGCAGTCCTCGATGACCACGAGCTCATGCTCGTGGGCCAGCGCGATAATCCTGTCCATATCCGCCGGATAGCCGCCCAGATGCACCGGGATGACCGCGCGCGTCCTCGGCGTAACGGCGTCGGCGAGGGCTGCGGGCGCGAGAGTGTAGGTTTCGGGGTCAATGTCCACGAACACGGGCACTGCGCCCAGAGTGGAGACAGCCATAGCGGTGGCAATGAAGCTGGCCGCAGGAACGATGACCTCGTCGCCGGGTTTGATGCCGCCGGCTCTGAGCGCCACTTCGATAGCGGTCGTGCCATTGGTGACCCCACAGCCGTACTTGCACCCTTGATAGCGGGCAAACTCGACCTCAAATCTGCCCACCTCAGATTCGGCCTGCTCGCCATACACCACGCTGCACCATTTCCCACTCTCAAGTACCCGAATCAGAGCCTGCCGGTCCGTTTCATCGTAGATAGGCCAGGCCTGTCCAATCGTCTTGCCCTCGAGCAGCGCCTCGCCGCCTTTTGCTGCCAGCTTTGCCATCTTCGTCACCTTCTCAGCCTGTATTATTGGGGCCAATCCTACCTCAACAGTCGGTGCTTCGGTCTTTCTCAGTTGCTGTGTTGAGGCCCTGGCTTGGCCAGGGCTGCGCGCACCTGCGGCCAGAGCTCCGGACCGGCTATTTCTCGGGCCCGCTCGACCTCCCCCAGGCCCAAATAGCACACCGCCCGCGCGAAGGCCATCTTCTGGGTCTGCCTGGTAGCGCCGATACTCTCCCCCAACTCCAGAGCGGCCAACGCCTCGCGGTACTTGCGCTCGCCCATCAGCAGCGTCCCTTTGGTTCGATAGGTATTGGCGCGATACGGATATGTTTGCTCCAGATGCCGCAGCATTTCCCACGCCGCGCTGCGATCGCTGGCGCTGGTAGCCAGGGCAATGGCATTGAGGTGCGCGTTACTCGACTTGTGGCACAACTCGCCGATCAGCCGGGCCAGCCGCCCCGCTTCCCAGAGCTGGCCCGTGTACAGCAGATAGTAAGTGTAGTTATCGAGGGGAACCGCCAAGTTAGAATGCGCCAGTGACGTGGCCCCGGGCTGCCCGGCCTGAGCACCCACCCAGGCAATGAAGTCATCGGGGTCAGCTTCCAGCATCAGGCCGGGAGTAGCGACGATCCGCCACAGATACCCACAGTACGCCCCGCCCAGTCCGGCGCGCTCGAAAAGCTGCGGCGAATCGGTAAACAGCGGGCGGGAACCCTCGTATGAGCCCAGCAAAACGACGGCGCGCATCTCCGGCGGGGCAGCCAGCACCTGGCGGACGGTCTCGGCGGAGGCGCCAATCTCGGCCAGGAACTGCTTGAGTCCCGCACCAACGTCTATTCCCGAGGTATTGGCGAACACAACTTCGGGTTGAATCTTCCCCGTGGACCGGAACGTCATCCCGGGTATTTCGCCGGTAACGCTCTTGGCGTACAGCAGGGGGAACTCCAGGTGCTCCAGATTGCCCCACTGGCCTGCGAGTATGATCACTGCATCAGGAGGCAGCGATCCGACCAGCTTCCGGACATACGCATGTGTGCAGGACTCAGGTGCCGGCCTGATCTGCACATATCGGCCCGGGAACTGAACAGCCAGCAGCACCCCCGCCAACGCCACCGGCGCGAGTCTAACCAGGCGCGATGCTCTGACGCTCACCCAACCTTCGAGCCAGGCCACACCACCAGCAATGGTGATCGCCAGGCCCAGGTAGGTCGCCATAAAGAATACGGCATAATCAGAGACGTTGTATCCGAAGAAGAGCGGCAGGTTGATTGCCACCAGCACCAACCCCGCCTCGATAACCGCCCGGCCTCGGCTCGGTATTGCCAGCAGTCCCGCCGGGACAAACAACAGCAGTGGCCCGAACTGTTCCCAGATCGCGCTGAGCGCCCGTGCTGTCAGCAAGGGAATGCCCCGAGCGGAGTAGGCGAACAGGCTCGACTCGAACTGCCGCGCGGCTATGTGGCCGACCACCCCGCCCAGGCCCTTCAGCGGCAGCCAACAGGTATACGGGTCATAGGGCAGCGCGGCGCGAAAGACCAGGTAGAGCCAGGGAGTAAGACCCAGCACCAGAGCCCCCACAGCCCCGGCAATCTCCCGGCGCTGGGGCAGCCATACCGTTCGCCCCCGCAAGACAATCCAGCCAACTGCGGGCAAGGCCGTGAGGAACGTGAGATGATGGGAGATCCCCAGCCCGATGACCAGAGCCAGGAGATAGAAGTAGCTGCGGCGGTGTTCGCCGCCCTCCCCAGCCTGTGACCAGACCTTGTTCGCCAGGAGCAGGGCTGCGACTATGAACAGCGCGTTGAGCGCGTAGACCTCAAAGTTGGTGGAGCTGTGCCAGAGCACCGGCGTCAACCCGAAGGCCAGCCCGCCCAGAACCCCTGCCGTTACGCTCCCGAACGCGGCGCAGGCCAGCAGGCACATCCCGCCGGCCGCCAGCGCGCCGAACAGTCCTACCAGCAAATTCAGGCGGTAGGCGATTGTGCCCACCGGCAGCAGGCTGGCCACCTTGCCCAAAAGCATCAGCAGCGGATAACCCGTGGGGTGCGCGATTCCCAGGTTGACACTGGCGGACATCAACTCGGGTCCATCGCCGTAAACGGGATAGCGCGCCGCCGTGACCGCATATAAGGCGAACATAGCGACAAAGACCACGCCCGCCGCCCCGAGCGCAGCTCTCGGGCACGAGCCTGCTCGCCGTTGCCCAGACCGGCGGCACAGGTTCTTACCGAGCTCAACTTGTCGAACCCCAGTCCGCCTGCTCCCGCTGCTGTCGCTATTCTCTGTCGTCATCTGCCCTCGCAAAGACCACTTGCCCGCCCCCGCCTGCCGGACACCCCCGTAGGCCAGTCAAAGCACACCTGTCCGCAGCTTCATCCCGTCGGTGGCGGCAGTGACGGGGATGCCGAGCCGCTCGCTCATTCCCGCGGCCACCCGTTCCGGATTCCGCTCGATTACCCGGGTCCCGAAGTGGGTGAGGATAGCCTGCCCCGGTTGGGCTTCGCGGATAATCTGCTCGGCGTGGCTGAGACTGAGGTGCCGGGCGGTGGCGGGATGATTGCGCTCGTCGAGAACCACGTTTACCACCAGCAGGTGGCAGTCACGATAGCGACCGGGCAACTCGGGGAAGTAGCTGGTATCGGTGACAAAGCCCAGCCTTACGTCCTGGGACACGAAGATCAGCCCGTACGTCTCCGTGGTATGCTGGTGACGAACGGCGGTAAAGCGCACCGAACCCACTTCATGTTGTAGGCCGTCGGCGAGGGCCACGACCTCTTCCGGGAATTCCTGCACGTACCGGCACAGCGGCGAGTCCCCGCTCAGCGCCTCCTGCGGGGCAAACAGCAGCCCGCGCCGCTCGTAGCCGCCGTTGGTCATTGCCTCGACCATCACATTGGCATCGCTGCAGTGGTCAATATGCTGGTGCGAGCAGATCACGGCGTCGAGCTGGCGGGGATCGCGCGGCGGCTGCACCTGCCAGCAGCGCAGCAGCGTCCCCGGCCCGGGATCGAGAATTATCCTCTGCCCACAGAGCTGGAGCCAGGTGCCTGCAGACGAGCGTTGCTGGCGGGCCACCACGAAGCGGCCTCCCGCGGTGCCCAAAAATTGCACGAAATCTGCCATTGCCCTTCCCCCGAGCGCATCAGTTCATTTGCGCCAGGCGGGGACGTTCCACCGAACGAGCGCTCACCAACAGTATAACACCAACCACCACCACCACACCACCGAGGCTCTCGCGCAGGCCCGGCAGCATACCCAGGAACACCAGCGAGTATACCAGCACGAACAGCGGCTGGGTGGCGCGCATAATCTCCAGCTCCGCGAGGCCGATGTAGCGCAGCGAGTAGAACGAGAGCATCTGGCCAGCAAACGGGCCGAGCAAGCTGCCCCCGGCCAGAACGATAAGGTGGGGCGCAGAGAAATGCCAGGCAAACCGTCCGGAGATGATCGCCGCAATCACGACCACCGCCAGGCTGGCCATCGCGCGCATCCAGATGAGCACCACCGGGTTGGTTGCCGAGGCCAGCTTCTTGGCAATAAGGAAATTGAGGCTGGCAAATACGTATCCGGCCAACACCAGCACGATACCCAGCAGTTCACTTGCGCCGCTCCGGTACGTGATGACCACGACACCCGCGAGCACCAGAGCCATGCCACTGAGGCACCGGACTCCAAATCTCTCGCCCAGGAAGATGTAGGCGAGGATTATCGAATAGAGCGCGCCGCTGCGCGCAAGGAACGCAGTGACCGAGGGGTCCAGACGGTCCAGCCCGGCGAAGATCAGCGAGGCGCTGCAGCCGCTGCACGCGCCAATACCCAGCAACGGCCACAGGTTGCGCCGGACCTGGACGCGCCATGCCGGTCGGTACCGTACTATGTAGACAGTGCCAGCCAGTATCGGGCCTACGAACCACAGGGGCAGCATGGTAAAAGAGTTGTACTCGGCCAGTGCGTACTTCACGGTCACGAAGTTGGCGGCGACCAGGGCCACGCCGCCGGTAGCCAGCAGCAGCCCCTTGGGGCGCTCCGCCCGCAGTGAGCCTGTCGAGCCACTCATCGTTCGGTCTCTGCGCTGGCGGCCACAGCCTCGCGAAACACTCGCAAGTCATGGGCAGCGATAGCCTCGGGATCTGTGCAATTCGGGCTATCCACGTGGACGTAGTCATCGTGGAACAGTAGGCACTCGATTGACGCCCAGCCCCGATAGCCCAGCTTATCAAGCCGAGCCAGCACTGCCGCCCAGTCCATCTCGCCCAGGCCCAGGGGATGCCAGCTCCAGGCCTCGGAGCCGACGCGCTTGCCGTCCTTAACGTGGAGCAGAACTGTCCGCTCGGCGAGAGCTTCCCCGACAGCCAACTGGTCGTCGCCGTTTACGTACAGATTGCAGACATCCAGCGTCAGGTAGACATCATCGCAGGCGGCGTATTCCAGGAACCGCAGCGTACCGGCGATCGAGTTGGTGACCATGCCCATGTGCGTCTCGCAGGCCAGTTTCAGCCCGTGCTCCGCCGCCACCTGCCCACATTGCCGAGCGGCGAGAGCCGCCGCTTGGAAGTCGGCATCACTCGCCTCCCGGGACGAAGGCGGGGCGGCCGGGGTCTTCACGATTCCTGCGCCCAGGCCGGCCGCGACCTGCACAAAGCTCCGCCAGTAGGCCGGCTGGGCGGCATACTGGGTGATAGCATCCCCCAAGGTGAGGACCGGGACCTCCACGCCCAGTCTCGCCGCCAGACTCTTCATCTCGGCAATGACCGGCTGCACCTTCTCGACAGTAGTGACCGGCTCCCAGATCAGCAACTCAATTCCGTCATACCCAATTCGGGCGGCCGTTCGCAGGGAATGCTCAACGTCCCATTCCCGGCAGACTTGGGTGCTCAGCGCAACCTTCATCAGCTTGCCTCCTTTCTACGACTTTGCCGCCTATCCTGCATTATTCACGAAGATAAAAGGGATGAGCCTTCGACCGATGTGCAGGTGCCCCTCAAAAGCCGTTGACGGCGGTTCACAGTTCGTTGTCAGCAACGAGACGATGCGACTATCAACTAGGTTACGCAACTTTCAAAGTTTTTGCCGGAAGGGTGTGGGAAACCGGCTTTTTTTGCCTAAAAAGCGGGTTTTCCACAAGCCGTTCATGAATAATCTGGGCTACGGGACGATGGCGATCTTCGCGCACTGCTCGGGGTGATCCATGAGCAGATCAAAGGCTTCCTGCGCCTGCTCCAGCCTAAAGACGTGCGAGATATAGGCCCCGGGGTCAATCTTTCCCGTCGTCATCAGTTCCACCGTTTTGCGCAGCAAGTCGGGCGTCTCGTCAGGCTGCTCGCGGGCTACTACCAAGCTCAACGAACGGGACTCCCACATAACCAGGTTCAGCTCGAGGGGTTGCAGGTGAGTCCCAAATAGAATGATCGTCCCGCCGTTCTTGACGGCCTGCTCGGCCTGCCGGAAAGCCGGCTCGTGGCCCACGCACTCAATCGCGACATCAAAGCGGATGTCCAGCGTCTGCAGGTCCTTCAGCACCGTATCCGTCGCCAGCACCGTATGATCCGCGCCCACCGTCCTAGCTCGCTCGAAGCGCTCCTCGTACAGGTCGGTGACTACTACCTGGGCCGCACCGAGCGCCTTGGCCACCCCGATGGATACCAGCCCCGCCGGACCCGCCCCCACCACCAGAACGTTATCCCCCTCCGCCATGCCCTTGGTAATCCCCCGTAACGCAATCGGCATCAGTTGCCCGATGATTCCGTGCTCCGCCGGGATGCTCTCCGGCAGCTTGATGGCATTGCCTGCCTTGGTCTTGCAGTATTGCGCATAGCCGGTATGGGTGATGCGCAGTAGCACCTGTTCGCCGACGTCCACATTGGTGACTTCACTGCCCCTGTCGTGGACGGTCCCGACGACCTCGTGGCCGAACAGAAACGGGGGCAACTTGCCCGCCCAGCGCTGCTCGCCCCGATAGATCTTGAGGTCGGTAGCGCACGTACCGCAAGCGCCCACCTTAACCAGGATTTCGTCAGGCTCAATAGTGGGGATCTCTACGTCCTGAAGCTCCATACGCCTCGGCTCCAGCAGGACCAACGCTCGCATTGTGCTCATTGCTCATCGCCTTCCTTCCCGACCAGTGCTTAGTTGCCTAAATGAGCGGAATATCGCTTGTGCCGGTCGGGCCGGCCTCGCTACGCTCGACACGGCCCCTCCGACGGCCTATCTCACGCCCTACAAGTAAGATTCTCGGAGGGGCCTGTCGCAGGAAGTTTCGCAACGCGAAGCTTCCAAGGCTGGCCCTAAAAGTGCAAGCAATCTTGGGCCGATTTATGCGGCTAACTACCAACCAACCGCCGAGCGCGGGGCCGACTCAACTCATACCTGGTACTCACGCACCCGCTCCATCCAACGGTTGGCCGTGTCCGCGTCGGGCACGTCCGCCACCCGGTACAGCACGCCGCCGAGCAGCCGATGCTCCTCCAGCGCCCGGCAAAAATCGGGAAAGCCGACGCCGAGCGCCAGCGGCATATCGCCCGTGCGTCCGTGCAGTTCGTCGAGTACATCGAAGGCCAGCGGGAAGCCGGTGTCGTCGCCCAGGAAGATCGCCCGAAGACCATTTACCGTCGCTACCGCCTCCAGCAAGTGCCGGCCGTTGCCGTGGATATGCACGATCCCGCCGTCGAACTGCGCGAAGATGTCCTCCAGCTGCCGGCGGCCCCATCGTTCGAAATAGCCCACTGAGGTCATATGGAACGGGTCCACGCTCTCCGAGACGATGCGGTCAGGGAGCCACTGCACCACGTCGCTGCAGGTGCCTCCTGTCAGCAACGGCACGTGCTCGAAGAAGGTGTTCTGGACCCACAGGTTAAGCTCGAAGGCAAAATCCGTCGCCTTCTGGACCAGCTTCGGGCGCTCCAGCAGCTCCATGTAAGTCTGCGTGGCGCCCACCAGCTCGTAGATGAAGTTGAGGCCATTGATGAGGATGAAATGGCTGATGCCGAACTTGCCCTGGGCCGCTTCGCGGAAGACTTCCATCTGCCGCACGTAGCGGGCGAACCACTCGTGGGCCGGGTCAATCCTCAGCGTCTCGATCTCGGAAAGGTCCCCCAGTACCCGCTCTACCATCGAGGAGAACATCCCCCGCTCCGGGCTGGACATAAACTGCACCTTGCCCCCCACCAATCCCCCGTACAGGCCCTGGTCCATCTCTTTCAGCGAGGCGCTGGGCACGGAGTCGTCGGCCACCGTCGCCCGCTCCCGCAGGTACGCGTCCCAGAAGGCGGCGCGCTCGTGCGGATCGGGGTATTCGTAGTAACGACCGGCGGGGTAGGCCTCCGCGAACTGCGCCACCGCCTGGCTGGGCACCTTCATCGCCGCCAGGACCGCGTCCTGCGCGCGGTCCACGAAGAGCCGGCGCAGGCGGCTCAGCACCGCCGGCAGATCAGGGCAATACTCCAACGCTGCCTCTGCCATCTTCTCAATCCTCAGTCCGTCGCGGCCAGAACAGGGCTTTCCGTCACACAGTAGCCTGCCGGCGCAAGCGTTCAGGAAAACTGTTCGTCAGGCAGCGCAGACTACCTTCGCTCCGCCTCCGCAATCCGCACGTGCTTGGCCTGCTCGACCGAGCGGCCCATGACCATCAGCGCGACGCCACCGATCACCACCACCCCACCTAGCGACTGGCGCAGGCCCGGCAGCATGCCCAGGAAAACCAGCGAGTAGACGACCACCAGTAGTGGCTGAGTAGCGCGGAGAATCTCCAGTTCTGATAGGCCAATGAAGCGCAGCGAGTAGAAGCAGATGCCATTGGCGATGAACTCGCCAAACAGCGCCCCTAACACGATTGCCAGCAGATAGGGCCATTCAATAGCGGTCTGGAGCCCGCCCGAGGCCAGTGCTATAGCCAGACCAACAACGATGCTGCCTATGGCTCGGAGCAGATTAACGACGACAGCATCGGTCGTCTCGATGACCCTTTTGGCGAGAAGGAAATTGAGGCTGCCGAAGAAGTACCCACCCAGCACCAGAGCAATACCCACCAGTTGCGCCGCGCCGCTGCTGTAGGTGATCGCGCCGACGCCCCCCAGGACCAGGAGGATACCCGCCAGCGACCCACCCCTGAACCGCTCGCCCAGCAGCAGGTAGCCCAGCAGAATCGAATAGAGCGTCCCCGATCGCGCCAGGAACGAGGCAACGGTGGGGTCCAGCCACTGGATGCCGAAGAAGAAGCCGACGCTCCATAGGGAGTTGCACAGAGCCATCGCGACCAGCGGTCGGAAGTTACGGCGCACCTGAGCCAGCCACGGCGGCCGGCGGATGACCAGGTAGCCGCCGCAGTACAGGGCCACAAACCCGAACCACAGCGGTATAAAGGTGGATGGCCTGACCCCGCGCAGCGCGTACTTAGTCGTCACAAAATTAGTCGAGACCAACACCACCCCAACTATAGCGATCAATAGACCACGAAGGCGGCGCTGGCGCAGCCTCGCCTCGTCCACCGCATCCTTGACGTCTGCCGGTTTAGGCAAGTCCTGGGGGGATAATGACATAAACTTGGCCTGAGAGCGGGTTACTCAGCGGTATCGTCATACAAAAAGGCTCAGGTCTGCCCAGACCCAAGCCGTTGGCCTCGGCCACATTCTCTGCGCTAACCTTCCGGAATCTGCGCGATCTTCGCCGCCAGGGGCACCCTCGCCACCTCACCTATCGGCGCGTCTCGCTCACTCACCAGCCGCAGGCTGATCGCCGCGGCCCCGGGTTCCGGTGACAACGTCCGATCTAGCACCATCGCCCGGGTGGGCTTGGCCGCCAAGCTGGTGATAGCTTCCCCGATCTGCTCACCGCCCTGGTCCAGCAGGACGATCTCGACTTTTCCCGGAGCGAATACCCCGAACTCCCCGGTCAGCCGCAGGCCTGCCTCGACACTTTCCAGCCCCAGCGGCTCGCGGATCGCGGCGACCTCGCTGGTATCGCGGATCGGCCCCGCCAGGCTGGTCGCGTACCACTCCTGCTCGAACGACTTCTGCTCATCCGGCTGCAGCGTATACTGCGGGCTGAGAACTTCCATCTCCATGTAGGAGTCTTCTCCGGAAGTCCAGACTTCGACGGTTGCGCCTTTATCGGGATAGTCAGCCAGTCGGCTTACGCCGAAGCGCTGGACGAAAGCATACTCGTGAATATCGTCCACGTAAGCAATCCAGCCCGCGGCGCTGTCTGCGCCGATCTTGGCATTCTCATAGCGGTAGGAGACTTGCATCAGCTTGCCCTCATCGAGCACCTCGAACTGCTGCTTCGCCTCGTCTTTCTTCGCGGACAGGTACCAGAAGCCGTTCGGGTCGCGGCTGTCGGGGTTAAGCGGCAAGTAGATGCGCGCCTCCTCGTTGAACTTATCCCTGTCTGTGAGCGACCCGGGGACCTGAGCGAGGCCCCAGACGCTCCAGGTAATCGGCTGGTCGCTGACGTTATTGAAGGTCTCGGTGACCAGGACGCGGGTGGTTCCGGCGAACATCTGCACGCGGCGGGTTATCTGCAGGCCGGTGACGTTCTCATCTAGCGGACTGACCAGCTTGATCTCGCCGATTGGCCCACCGCGATTAGTAATCTCGAAGCTCCACTCGCCGCCATCAAGCTCCGAGCCGAGCGGATCAGGCGGCCCGCCCCATTGCTCCTGGGGCGCGGGCCAGGCCTTGTATCCCCCGAAGTTATGCCACTGCCGGTCGTCTTCTGACTCCGGCGGCTCGTAAGTTTTGCCGTATTCGACGGGATTGGTCCACAGGAACGGATGGTTGCCCAGCTTGTACTCCATTATCCGCCCGCCGATGGCCGGCACTGCCACCACCGTGACCAGACCATTTCTCATATAAAGGGCCTGCCATCCCTTGTAGTCATCCTCCTCGACAGTAACCCGGCTGGCTGCTGCCAATTCCTGCGGGAAGCTGCTGCCACGGATCGAAGGCTGGCGGCGACTGCTCTGCCTCGAGGGGCTTAGCCCACCACCACAGCCTGCCATAACCACCACAGCGAAGATCAGGGGAAGCGTTCTTGCCCATCTTATCACTGTAACCATCCTCCTCCGAGAACTGATACCCTCGCCGCCATTCTCCCAGATCAGTACTGTCCTGTCAAGCAGAACTAACGCATTACCGGTACGACAGGCATCCTGCCTGTCGCCCGTGCCGTACCCCTCGTGCCCAAAGCGATCACAAGTGGCTCAGCCCCAGCCGGTCCTGGCGGTAGAGTTCATCGGGCCGACCGGCGATGCGATTAGCCTGGGCCTCGGTAAGAAAGTGGGGGCCGCCCAGCGCATAGGTCCCCACCAGAATGCGCGCGACCTTCACCGACATCGCGGTGATGCTCTCGGCCTCGCGCGCCGACCCGCCCAGCGCAATCAGCCCGTGATTCTCCATCCAGACCGACTTCGGACGCTGGCCGTAGCTCCCGATAT
>JALGTU010000005.1 GCA_029821195.1 Candidatus Zipacnadia bacterium | reverse complement strand
ACGTCATTGCCGTGCGGATCCTCAACACACTCGGCATGGGCGGAATCTGGAAGCCAGTCTACTTCGTGTGGGGGGAGACGGAGGCCAGTCCGCTGATAATCGAGGAGCTTATTGCTCAGAAGAAAAAACTGGCGGGGGAAAACTGAGCTTGTGCTCAGCAAGCCTACTCGCTCTGGCTGTCACAGCCCCAAATGGAGAGAAGAAAGCTCCTAAATCTGCTACTATTAAACTGCACCTTTGATGGCGAAAACCTATGCGCCACATACAAAAAACCCTTCTGCTGGCTGGCAGAAGGGTCACTACGTCCCGTATGGCGGGGCTGACGGGACTTGAACCCGCGACCTCCGGCTTGACAGGCCGGCACTCTAAACCGACTGAGCTACAGCCCCACCTGTGAAACAGAAATCGCCCGCAGTTCCCAGGCGCAACTGTAGGTTAACATATCGGCGACCAACTGTCAAGACACCGGGTGCTTGCCCGCGATGCGTTTGCGCCTGCTACATCGGAGTGCTTAAGACTGGCTAATTTGATATTCAGTGTTGATCTGGGCCACTGTGCCCAACATGGCGTGCGCCGGGCAGTACTTGGTGTTCGAGAGCTCGATGGCGTGGACGAGTCGTTCCTCGTCTACGTCCCCGGTGACGATATGCTTTATGGTAATGCTGGTAAAGACCTTGGGATGCTCTTCGGCCTGCTCGCCTTCGACCTCTATGCGGTATGCTTCTACGGGCTGGCGCATCTTGCGCAGTATGGAGATAACATCCATCCCAGTACACCCGCCTAGAGCGGCCAGGAGCAAGTGCATCGGCTGTGGTCCCAGATTCTGCCCGCCAAACTGCCCCGCGCCGTCTACAGTAATCCTGTGGCTGCCAGCAAAATCAATCTCAAAGGCCATGCCCTCGACGTCCTGGAGCGTCAACCCGACGGTAGCATCATCAGTGGCCACAGTCATTCGTCTCCTTAACAAGCTAGCTGCTCGTGGGCGGCTCGCCGCGCCTGCTGCCAAACAGTATAAGGCCAGCGCGAGGTGGTGTCCAGTGCGCAGCCGGTTGGGCCTGGTGAGGCTCCTGCTTGACAGCAGGGGCCTACTCCGCACTATAATACGTTCAGCACTGACTATACCAGTGAATCTGGGGGACTGATCATGCGCCTGTTGCTAGTATTGCTGCTGGTTGTCCTGAGCATCTCGGTGGGGTTCACCGCCCAGGCCTTTCCCGTGCTCGATGGCGCCCGCCAGGCTACCGTTGTCTACCCGGCGGGGCTTGAGAAGATGGATGATGCCTCTAACGACCTCGTCTCTTATCTGAATAAGGCGACGGGCCAGGAGTTCAGCGCCGTCAGCGAAGCCGACTTCCGTGCGGGACCCCAAGCTTACCCCATTTATGTGGGACGGTGCCAACTCACCGAAGAACTATTTGGCGATGAACTGGGTGTAATGGACCAGGATGCTTTTGAGGTCTTAGTTGAGCCGAACCGCGTCTTTCTGGTTGGGCCGACCAGCCATGCGACCTACTGGGCGGTCTGCGACTTTCTGGAGCGCTACGTCGGGGTACGCTGGCTGATTCCAGGGAACCTCGGCGAAGATGTCCCGTCGCACGAACGCATAACGGTTGCGCCGACGCACCGGGTTGAAACACCAGCGGTGCTCTCGCGCCAGTGGAGCGGCGCCAATTACGGGGGCAACTGGCAGATGCGCATGCGGATGCGGGGGCGCTACAGCTTCCACCACAACCTACACAAGATATTCGACCCCGACAAGTACTACGATGAGCACCCCGAATATTACCCGCTGCGGGGTGGTAAGCGCTTCCGGCCAGGGAAAGGAGCACACGGCTGGCATCCCTGTTTCTCCAATCCTGGTACGGTCGAAGTGGCGGTGCAAGCCGCCCAGGAGTACTTTGACAGCCATCCCGATGCCATCTCGTTCAGCTTCGGGCCAGCCGACGGGCGTGGGTACTGCACCTGTCCGGACTGTCTCAAGATGAGAGGCAAGCCCCTCACGTACCACGGATACTCAATGCGCCAGTCAACCGTATACTGGCCCTGGCTGGGCCAGGTAGCGGACAGGCTCTCGCAGTCTCATCCCGGCAAACTGGCCGGCACGCTGGCCTACTCGAATTACACCGCGCCTCCACCCGATATGGACTTCCCGCCCAATATTATCCCGTACATCTGTTACAGCCTGGCCGACGCGGTCGTGCCCCGGTATCGGGACGCGGACTTTGATCTGATCCGCAGATGGGGGGAGAAGCTCCCCCAGATCGCGCTGTACGACTACGGTTACGGCATGGGCTTTTCGATCCCACGTATCTACACGCACGCCTTCCAGGAACAGATCCAGTGGGCGCTCAAGCACAATCTGAAGGGCTACTATGCCGAGGTCTATCCTAACTGGGGCCTCGATGGGCCCAAGCTCTATCTGCACGCCCGGGTCCTGTGGGACGCCAACGTGAACGTGGACCGGCTCTTTGACGAGTGGAACGAGCGAATGTTCCGCGAGGCGGCCGAGCCGATGAAGAGCTACTTCCGCCGCTGCGAAGAGATCTGGGCCAACCAGCCCGATACGGGTGGTGCGGCTTTTCATCTATGGCGGTTGGTGCGTGGGGAAAAGCAGTTCGCCGTCTTCTCACTGGAGGCGATGGACGAGCTGACCGGCTATCTGGACGAGGCCGCCAGAATCGCCACCGCCGACATCGTCAAGAAGCGCATCCAGTTCTTCCGCAAGACGTGGGATGTCACGGTCTTCCTGGGCAAAGATTGGTGGGAGGGCGAGATGGTGCGCCGGTTGATTGAGGAGGACGCGCCGGTCAAGGAGGTCACCCCGTGGCTGCGCGCGGTCAGCAACTGGAAGTCGAAAGAGGAGTACTTGAAGCAGGCCCAGGAAATGATCGGCGGTGACAAGGTCGCGTTTTACCCGGCCTGGGACAGGAGCAACTGGGTGGTGGTGCCGGGGATGCGCAAGCCGTTCCAGAGCGACGTGCGCTATTGGGCTGCCGACAAGCTGGCCACTGCTGCCGTCCAGGATGCGCAAAAGCGCAAAATGGCCAAGGCCAGGGTTATCCGCTGGGCGATCAAGCGGAGCATTGCCAACGCCTTCGGTACCCGGGGCCCAGATGCTTATAACGCGGCGGTTGACGAGATAACCGCGCGGGCTATGACCATCGCCTCGGCGACAGTAGCCCCAGAGGCGCCGACTGTTGACGGTGAGCTGAGCGAAGAAGTGTGGGCGCGCGCCGAAGAGATATCAGACTTCACGGTAGGCGCGCGCAAGGCGGCGGAGAATCAGACGATAGTGAAGATGGCCCACGACCGCCAGAACTTGTACGTCGCCCTCGAATGTGCGCAGGACACCAGCCAGCTCTCCGGCATACAGGTGAAGCGCGATGGACCAGTGGAGGCGGACGATTCGGTAAGCCTGTTCCTGCGGCCGACTGCGGAAGATCGTCCCTGTCTGCAAGTGGCGATCAGCCCCGCGGGAGGGTTCCTGGACGCGATGTTCCTGCCCGAAGACGAGCAGTTTGGCCAGCCTGCGGAATACAATTATGACTTCGAGTGGGCTGTGCAGGTGCAAGAGGGCCGGTGGACTGCGGAACTGAAGGTACCGCTGAAGCAGTTGGGTTGGTGTCCGTGCAAGTATTCCGCGTTCGGGTTGAATCTGGTCCGCCGGGTCAAGAGCGCCGGTGACGAGGAGTCCACCTGGTTTCCCAGCTTTGGCGAAGAAGGCCCCGAGCATATTCGCAACCGCGGCTGGCTGGTATTGGAGCGCCCGAGGCACGTGCCGCGCGGGTAGTCCGACGGACCGTTTGCGTTGCTTGAGCGGCGCTGGCTAGGAGCTAAGTCGGGCCGAGACAACCTCGTCCTGTGCTGCGACTAGATCCAGCAGGGCCTCGGTGCGCATGTGCCTGGGGACCTGGGAGTGGAGCACAAGCTGCTCGTGCGCGTCGTCCTCGAAGTCAATAGCAGTGATGTGCACGCCCGCCTCGCGCAGAACCTGGAGCAGATCAGCCCAGAGCTGAGCGCTACCGTGGACCAGTCGCACCTGTATGTGCCGCTCCCGCGTTCCGCCACCGAGTACCCCTTCCAGCCCGCGCATCACGGTCAGGGTAAAGACAATCACCAGCGTGGCGCAAATGGCTGCCGGGTACCACCCTATCCCGATGCTCAGGCCCACGGCGGAGGCCGCCCAGATGGTGGCGGCCGTGGTCAGCCCCCGCACATCGCCGCCGTAGCGGATGATCGTACCCGCGCCCAGGAAACCGATGCCGGTTACCACCCCGGCGGCGATACGTCCGGGGTCGAAGTTTTGCCCGGCCACAAGTCCGGAGGTCATCATCAGGAGAGCCGAGGCAACAGTGACCAGGATGTGGGTGCGCAGCCCCGCCGGCCGCTCGCGCCGCTCCCGCTCCAGTCCGATCATACCCCCGAGCACAAAGGCCAACAGCAAGCGCACCAGCATCGTCTGCCAGGGCAGAGCGAAGGCTTCACTCATCTGCAATCATCTCCCTATTCGCTGTCCAACTGGCGGCAGGCCGCCTGGTATTCATCGGTACCCGCCCACCATTTGAGCATCTTAATGCGGTAGGCGCCGTAGTCGGCACTGGTACTGGGGTTGTCTTCTGTCGGGACCGCCGCCAGCTTCTGCACGTCCTGCCCCTCATAGCCGGCCATGAACTTCTCCAGCGTCACCTCAGCGGCCGCGCGCGCGCTCTTCGCAGTGCTGCGCGCGATGGCGCTACACGCCGTCTCGATATCGCGACAGGCCAGCAGGCCGGCGCGGTCCGCCGACAGTTCGACGCGCTGTTGCCAGGCGTGGCCCAGGGCTTTCATGCGCGAGAGGGCCTCGGCAGTCAACCGGGCAGTGTGGGATCCGGCGTCCCGCGCGAACAGGTCGCGCAGCATGGACGCCAGTTCACTCGTGATCGGCAACGGTCGGGCGAGCAGAAGATCAACCGCCTGAAGAGCGGCCAGATAGCCGCTCAGGATCGGGCCCAGGCAGCGGCCCATTATGAAGGTCAGCTCGGCCTCGCTGAACGTCCGGAGCATGGCGGTAGTCAGACCCATAGCGGCTGGCTCACCCCGGAACACCAGCGGTTGAATATCTGGCTCGGGCATCAGGAACAGTTCGGGCGGGTCGGTACCGAGGCGCTGGGCCGCTGTCTGTGTCGCGGCAACCGCCTCGGGGTGGCTGCTGACGCGCAGATGTACGCATTGATCCAGGACCTGGTCCACCGCGTCCGGCCAGGACCAGAGCCTTTCAATTTCGCCCACCACGCCTGGGGTCGCTTCAGTATCCAGCCACTGGCGCCAGTACTCGCGATCCTGCTCGAATTCCCACAGGTCCGACGGAGCAGCCGCGCTGACTTCTTCGTCGGCTGGTGCATCCAGCGCCTCGAATTGCTCAGAGCTCTCCGCGTCGCCGACCCAGGGCACACTCTCTGCTTCGCCCATTCCCTGTGTGGCGGTAACCTCGTCGAGCGACTCGAACTCGTTGCTCCGTTCTCCGACGTGCAGAAATGGGGCGGGAGCCCCTTCTTCCGGTTGCTGCTCGGTGGTGGCCGCATCAATCGAATCGAAATCGTCACCACCTCCCTGGGCTCGGCGTTCAGAAACAAATGGGTCAGGCGGAATTTCGTGCAGTCGTCTTGCTTTTGCCGCGCCCGGCGGATCAATCTCCTCCAGTGCCGTCCAGGCCTTCTGGTCGTTGGGGTCGGCCCGCAGGATAAACTGATACTGACGCGATGCGTAGGTTGTAGCGCCGGCTTCGATGTAACGCTCGGCGAGCCAGTGGCGCACTTCCTGGTAACTGCCGTCTGCCCTGAGCGCCTCGCGGGCGTGCTCGACGGCCCAGGCAAGACGGCCTTTGCTGTGAGCCTTCCGGGCCTCCGCGAAAATCTCTTCAGCCCGCTGTCTGCTATCTGAGACATTGTCGTCGGCCATCGGTATTCTCTCCTATGCTGATAGGAATTGAAGAGCAGTGCTACTATTCCTCCTACCTGCCATTCGCAACTCAGCTTATTATACTTCGCCGTTTGTGGGCAAATCCCTCTCGGCAGGCCGACGCAAGCTGCCACAAATCGTTGCCCCAGGCCTTGCAATATCGCGGGGAATTGGGTATAATGAGAGTGCTACAATCTCAGGTGACTTATCCTGGGAGTGGGTTTTGGGCCCACTCCCTGTCGTTTATCGGCGGCCATTCTGTGGCCGCAGAGGAGTTAGTGGTGGCTAATGCGGCGGCCACAGAATGTAGCATTGAACGAAGTGGAGCCGGAAATCGCCCGGATGCTGGAGGGGTTCGGGTATGAGTTGGTACTGGCGGAACTCAAAGGGCCGCCGGGGCGCCAGACCTTAACCGTATACATTGACAAAACTGATGGCGTGACCAGTGACGACTGCGCGGAAATGGCCCGGCGGATTTCGGTGCTGTTGGAGACGCTCGATGAGGAGCAGCACAACTATGATATTATCGTCTCGTCACCCGGCCTGGAGCGCCCCCTGATCCGTGAGGCGGATTTTGACCGGTTTGTCGGGGAGAAAGCCGCGCTTACTGTGCAGCAGGCGCAGGGGAAGGCGACGCTGAGTGGTCGGCTCAGAGGACTGAGTGGCACTACCGTGGTGCTGGAAACTGACAATGGGACCGTCCAGGTTCCGATGGATGACCTACTTGCCGCCCATTTGGTGAAAGACTGGGATGACGACAGGGACTTAACCTGGTGACCCCGATGGTGGGGCCCGGGAGGTGAGGAGATTTTGAACGGCGACCTGATCGATGCACTCGAACAATTGCAGAAGGAGAAGGACATCCCCATGTCCTCCTTGCTGCAAACAGTAGAGATAGCCATGACCTCGGCGTACCGTAAGCGGTACGGGGGCACTGAGGATGTGCGCATTAAGATTGATCCCAAGGAGAAAAAGGTGCGCTTGTTTGCCCTGCGCGAAGAACTGAGTAGCGACACCGCCCTGGCTGAGGAAGAAGAGATGGACCTGGCGCAGATTCAGTCTTCCGGTCTTTACGTAGAACGCGAAATTGATGCGGAGGATTTTGGGCGTATTGCTGCGCAGACTGCCAAGCAGGTGGTAATCCAGCGCATCCGGGAAGCGGAACGCGAGATCACCTACGACCGCTTCGTCCAGCGCGTCGGGGAGGTAGTTACCGCTGAAGTCCAGCGGCGTGACGCCCGCAGCGTATTCGTTACCATCGGCGATGCTGAGGCGATTCTGCCCTCCCATGAACAGATCCCGGGCGAACCGTACCGGTTCAATGACCGGGTGAGGGTCTACATCCTCAACGTGCGCCGAACCACCAAGAATCCGCAGATTATCGTATCGCGCACACATCCCATGCTAGTTACCCGGCTTTTTGAGCTGGAAGTCCCCGAGGTCTACGAGGGCATTGTGGAGGTAATGTCGGTCGCCCGCGAGCCGGGGGCCCGTTCGAAGGTGGCCGTGCAGTCCCATGATATGCAGGTTGATCCGGTGGGCGCGTGTGTGGGCTACCGGGGTGGGCGGGTACAGGCGATAGTAGATGAACTGCGCGGCGAGAAGGTTGACATCGTCCGCTATGACGAAGCTATTAATGAATACCTGAAGAACGCATTGTCTCCGGCGCGAGTCAATCGCGTGATCCTCAACGAGGAGGAACGGGCGGCGGTAATCATTGCCCCGGACGGCCAGCTCTCCCTGGCCATTGGCCGGCGGGGGCAGAACGTCCGGCTGGCGGCTCAGCTCACGGGCTGGAAGATTGATATTCGCAGTCACTCGCAGTGGCAGGAGCAAGAAGAGGCGGCCCGAGAAGCCGCAGCCGCGCCCGCTACGATGCGTGTCTACGAGTTGGCCCGGGAGCTAAACGTGGAGAGCCGCGACCTAGTTGAGATTCTCCAGGACGAAGGTGTCGAAATTACCAGCCATGCCAGCAACATCACGGGAGAGCAGGCGAGTATGTTGCGCAGCATGCTGGCTGGCGGTAGCGGAACGCTCGAGGAGCTGGAGGCCGGCGAGTTAGTTATCGGCGTTGATGAGTAATAGCAGCGCGGCAGTTGGCGTCACGGGACTGAGGGTCGGGGACGTGGGGAATTGGCTGCGGCGTGGAGGTAGTCTCAATTGGCGAAAATCCGCATCTTCTCTTTAGCAAAGAAACTTGGCTTGCGCAGCGAAGCACTCGTTGCGGTGTTGTCCGAGATGGGAGTAGCCGATGTCAGCCCAGCGTCGGCCATTGATTCGGAAACGGCGACGGCAGCCACTGAGCTGCTTGCTGAGCAAGCCGAGCAGGCCCGTCGGGCTGCCCAGGCCTCTGCTGAGCTGGCAACGGCTCAAGAAGAGCGTGATAAGGCAGCCCGGCCGGAAGAGCAAGTGGTGGCGGGCGAAGCAGAAGAGGAGTGGGAAGAGGAAGAGTTCCTGGCGCCGGTGCACGATGCGGATCTGCTGGAGGGTCTGGAGGAGCTGGACCGTCATATTGCCGAACTCGAGGCGATGGCCGAGGCCGAGCGCCGGGGCAAGGAAGCAGTCAAGCCGCTGGCGGAGCTCGCGGCGCGGCCCAGCGGTGAGCGGCCCGAGTCGGCTATTGACGTGCCCCCGGTGGTGACTGTTCTGGGGCACGTTGACCACGGCAAGACAACCTTGCTCGACGCGCTGCGCGACACCGACGTGGTCTCGGAGGAAAGTGGCGGCATTACCCAGCATATTGGAGCATCGGAGGTTCGCATCGGCGACAAGACTATTGTATTCATTGATACACCCGGGCACCAGGCCTTCACCGCCATGCGGGCCCGGGGGGCGCAGGTTACCGATGTCGCGGTGCTGGTTATCGCTGCCGATGACGGCGTTATGCCGCAGACCGAGGAAGCCCTCGACCATATCAGAGCTGCCGAAGTCCCGATGGTAGTGGCCATAAGCAAGATTGACCTGCCGGGCGCGGACGAAGAGAGGGTCAAACAGGAGCTGCTGGAGCACGAGGTCGTTCCGGAAGAGTTGGGCGGCGATACCATCATAGTGTCGCTTTCGGCTGCGCAAAACGAGGGTCTCGATGAACTGCTCGAGATGATCCTGCTGGTTGCCGAGGTGCAGGAGTTATGGGCGGATCCGGACGCCGAGCTTGTGGGCGTCGTCATCGAGTCGAGTATGGACCCCAGTCAGGGGCCGCTGGCGACTGTGCTGGTGCGCAACGGGACACTATCGGTCGGTGATGTCGTCGTATGCGGTTGCTCGTGGGGCCGGGTGCGCAGATTGCGCGATTGGCGTGGCCAGTCGGTCGAGAGTATGGCGCCGGGCCATCCGGTGGAGGTCGTGGGGCTGTCCGACGTCGCCGACGCTGGCGAGATTATGCAGGCGTGCGAGAACACCAAGGAGGCGCGGCGTCGGGCCACCGAGCGCCAGGAAGCGGAGCGCGAGCGGCAACTCGTTGGCCAGGCAGAGGTGCAACTGCGCCATCTCCAGCAGGAGCTCGGCGAGGGCAAAGCCAAGGAACTCAATGTCGTGCTCAAGTCGGACGCTTGGGGCACAGCGCAGGCTGTGGAGTCCGGTCTGGCCGGCCTCAACGAGCTCATCGAAGAGATTGACGTTAACCTCATTCATAGCAGCGTCGGCGAGATCACCGAGTCTGATATCCTCCTGGCTGCTGCCTCCCAGGCGATTGTGCTGGGCTTCCGTGTGGAGGCTGACGATAGTGCCCGACGGGTCGCTGAGGATGAGCATGTGGAGGTGCGAACCTACGACGTTATCTACGAAGCGCTCCAGGACATCCGGTTGGCCGTGGCCGGCATGCTTGAGCCGATCTACGAAGAGCAGCTTATCGGCGAGGCTGAGGTCCTGGAAATCTTCCGAATCTCTCGCGTCGGTGTCATCGCCGGCTGCCGGACGAATAGTGGCCGCCTGCAGCGGGGCGTGCGCATCGAGGTTGCGCGCGACGGTAAGCAAATCTTCGACGGGGAGCTTACCTCCCTGCGCCGCTTCCAGAACGATGTTGCGATGGTCGAAGCGCCTCAGGAGTGTGGGGTTGCTACCGAGCAGTTCAACGACTGGCAAGTGGGCGATATCATAAACGCATACGCCCAGATCGAGATCCAGCCAACACTGCCCGACGAGGCCCCGTAGCCCGGTTAGTACGGGCTGAGCCGAAAGGCGGCGTGGCTTTTCCGCCAGCGGGATACCCTGAAGCTTACCGAGCCGAGCAAATGCTTATCTTCGTGGGCCTGCTGACCACCGAGCTGACCATACCAGAAGCCAATACCCTCAAAGAGAAGCGGCAGGTGCTGCGCAGCTTGGTACAGCGACTGGAGGGGCGCCTGAAGGTTTCAGCCGCCGAAGTGGGGGGTCACGATCATCATCGCCGCGCATGGCTGGCGACGGTCACCGTCAGCAATAGCTCGGCACAGACGCATCGGGTCCTAATGGCCGCCTCGGAGTTCATACAGTCTGAACCGCGCGTAGTCGTCCAGTCCGAGACGGTGGAGATTCTGTGAAGGCAAGAAGGTTTCTGGCATGGCTACGCGCCGCCAAAATCGCGTCAATCACCTGCTCCAGCAGGAAATAAGCGAAATAATCCGGGTTGAGCTCAGCGACCCCGATATCGGCTTTACTACAATCACCGGCGTTGAGGTCTCCCCCGATTTGCGCCGCGCCCACGTCTACACCAGCATCATGGGCGACGAGACCGAGGTCCGCAAGACTATGGCGGCGCTGGTGCGCGCCCGCGGCCTGCTCCGCAGCCAGTTGGGCGCGAGGGTCCACCTGAAGTACATCCCCGAACTGATCTTTGAACTGGACGAAACCGCCCGTGAGGCCCAGCGTATCGAAGCGTTGATTGGTCAGTTCCAGCGTGAGGAGTCGGAGCAGGATATAGCAACCGGTGAAAGAGGCCAGGGTTCTGCCGGCGGTAACTACGGCGCGACCATTGCCCGAATTGCCGAGCTGCTCAAGGCCGGGCAGCCTACGGTTATCCTTATCCATCGTGACCCGGACGGCGACGCTGTGGGCAGCGGGCTGGCGCTGAGTTTAGCCCTGGAGCAGTTGGGGCAGTCCGTGCCGGTGCTCTGCTCCGACCCGGTCCCGGCTCGTTACCACTTCCTGCCGGAAACGAATCGGATAACAGGCACCGTGCCGCAGGACTTCGCAGTGGCTGTGATTCTGGACGCCGGTGATTACTCCCAGCTCGGCGAACTGGCCGATGTGCTTGGCCGGGCGGGAAGGGTCGTATGGATAGACCACCATCGGACCAACCAGGGCGGCGGGGATATTGACTACCTGGATGTCGGCGCGGCGGCGACGGCGCTCCAGGTCTACCGGGTAATTGAGGCCCTCGGGGCGCGGATAGACCAACCAATAGCTACCTGCCTGTACTGCGGGCTGGCCACGGATACAGGCTTTTTCACCTTTGAGAACACCTCGGCGGAGGCCCTGGCCGTTGCCAGCGAACTGGTCCGGGCCGGGGCCGACTCTCATTGGATTGCTGCACAGGCGCAGGGCCGAGTCGGGCTGGCCGCGGCGCGGCTGCGCGGGCGAGCGCTGGCCAGTGTGGCGACAGCCGCAAATGGCCGCATCGTCCACGCTGCGCTTACGCCTGGTGACTTTGCTGCCGCCGGCGCTAGTCAGGAGGATACCAACACCATTATTGACCTGCTCAAACTCATCGCCGGCGGCGAGGTCCAGGTCTTGTTCAAGGCGGTCAGTCACAACCACTGGCGGGTCAGCCTGCGCTCGGGGACCAAAGACGTTGCCGCGATTGCCCAGCAGTTCGGCGGTGGCGGCCACGTGCCCGCGGCCGGTTGCACGATCACCGGCTCGCTGCCCGAGGTCCGGGCCAGGGTCCTGAGGGCCATCACCCGCGCGCTCGACGGGCGGTGAGTAGCCGTGCACGGTGGACTGCTGGTTATCAAGCCGCCGGGAATGACCTCGCACGACGTCGTGGCATACGTGCGCGAGTTGTGGGGGGTGAAGGTGGGGCACACCGGTACACTGGACCCGGCCGCAGCCGGGCTGTTGGTGCTGTGCATAGGGTCGGCAACTCGCCTGGCTCAGTATTTGGTGGACTGTGACAAGGTCTACCGCGCTGAGATAACTCTGGGCCTCGGCACTACCACAGCCGACGCCGAGGGCGAACTGACCACCTGCCAGGATGCGGGGCACGTGACCGGGGAACAGGTAGGAGAAGCCCTGGCTGCACTGACTGGTTCGCTGGAGATTGTGGTGCCGGCGTATTCGGCGGTGAGCCGGGGTGGGGACAGGCTCTACAAACGTGCGCGGCGGGGCGAAGCGATTGATCTGCCCGCGCGCCCGGTAGAAATCTACCGCTGGGAGCTTGTTGAGTTTGCCGGCGGGAAGTATCCGGTCGTGTTGACCGAGGTCGAGTGCAGCAAAGGGACGTATGTCCGCAGCCTGGCGGAGGTGCTGGGCGAGCAGTTGGGCACGGGCGCTTATCTGTCTTTCCTGGTACGCACGCAGGTCGGCGCGCATCGGCTGGAAGAGGCGCGTACTTTGGAAGAGCTTGCCCGGACGACGGGCCGGCCAGCGCGGCAGGATCTGCTTATCACTCCGGTGGAGATGCTGGCGCATCTGCCCAGAGTAATTGTGGATGCAGTGACCGCCCAGTGGCTGAGTTACGGTAATGCCCAGACTGTGCCGCAGGGCGCTGGGCAGGCCGGTCTAGTTGCCGTGGTGACCGAAGATGGAGCGCTGCTCTGTATTGCGGAGGCCACCAGGCTTGAGCAGGGCCAATGGCAGCTTCAGCCTCGCACAGTCTTCGCCGGGGCTTAGTGTCGTGCAGATGTACTGACGTCTCAAGAGGTCAACGTAGTGGAGATAATCAGCGGGTTGGACAATCCGGCGTTGAAGTCAGTTCGGCGCGTGGTTGCTGATGGCGGCTTTGATGGTATGCACCTGGGCCATCGGGCGGTCTTCGATGCGGCATTGCACGCCGCGCGAGAACATGGCGCGGAGTTGACCGCGCTGACTTACGAACCGACTCCCGTGGAGGTCTTCGGACCGCACGACAGCTTCAACGTCCGACTGACGCTGGCCCGGGAGCGAGGCCTGGAGCAATTGGGTGTGGCGACCCTCGTCATTGCTGAGTTCAACGAGCCACTCCGGAAGATCTCGGCAGAGCGGTTCGCCCGGGAATACGTCGTCGAGCGCCTGGGCGCGGTGGCGGTCGTCATAAGCGAGTCACACTCGTGGGGCCACGGGGCCGAGGCCGATGCCAATCGGATCCGTGAGGTGGGCGACAAGTATGGGTTTGATGTGCACGTGGTGCCGCTGGTGACGCTAGACGGCGAGGTTGTCTCGAGTAGTACGATCCGTAACTTTCTGTGGGCGGGAGATATTCGTCCGGCCAACCGGTTGCTGGGCCGACCCTATCCCCTGTACGGCCTGGTTCAGTCGGGCACCGGACGCGGACAGAAGCTGGGTTTCCCCACGATTAATCTGCACGTGCCACCGGCTAAGCTGGTGCCGGGTCCGGGGATATATTCGGCTGTCGTCGAAGCGGACGGTCTACCTGAGCCGCCGACGCCCACATATCGCTCAGGCTGGCCGGCGGCAGTCAGCATTGGCGCTTCGCCCACCTTTGCTCCCCACGGAGACCCCCGTCTGGTAGAAGTGCACCTTCTCGACATTGAGGTGGACGGCTCGCGCACCAGCACGGGGATGATGGTCCACTTTCTGGACCGGGTGCGTGACCAGCGTGCCTTCGCGACCGAGGAGGACCTGAAGGCCCAGATTGAGGCAGATGTAAACCAGCTCCGCCAGCAGTTCAAATTGCCGAGAGCGACTATCACAGCTCCAGACTAGCCCAGGTCAATGCCCGACTGCTGGCGTCAGGCCCTGCATCAGACCAAAGAACCACCCCATCCTGCCCCAGACCAGCAGCACGCCGAAAACCACCAGCAGCACTCCCGCTATGATTGATACGGTCCGCACGTGCCGCGAGGCCCGCTGGATCACCCGCAGCAGCGCCTCGCCCATCAGCAGCGCCGCCGCTAGGAAGGGCAGCGCCAGCCCCGCCGAGTAGGCCGCCAGCAACGTCATGCCTTGCCCGACGGTCTCCAGTTGAGCGGCCATCGTAAATACCGCAACCAGGAAAGGTCCTGCACAGGGCGTCCAGCCGGCGGCGAACGCCGCACCAATGATAACCGCTCCGAGGTAGCCGGCGGGCCGGTCCTGGAGCTGGAAGCGCGTATCTTGCTGGAGGGCTGGCACCTTCAGCAGGCCGGCCAGGTGCAGGCCCAGCGCGATGATAATGACGCCGCCGACCCGCTCGATCCACACCTGGTAGTGCCCCAGCGCGCTGCCTACCGAAGTCGCCACTGCCCCGCCCACAACGAAGACGAGCGAGAAGCCGACGATGAAGAAGACCGAGTTGAGGATCAGCGAGATGCGCCGCCCCGCAGGAAGCTTCTGGTCAGCTTCCTTGAGCGAGACGCCGGTGACAAAGGACAGATACGAGGGCAGTAGTGGTATGGTGCACGGCGAGAGGAATGAAGCTAAACCGGCCACGAAGGCCGCGGAAAGAGTTACTGTCTCAGTAATGGTCTTCGACTTCCCTTCTGTGTCTAATCAGATCGGCGTATTGATACTGTTAACGCACGTTCCGGGCAAATGATTCCCACTTTGGCACGGGTGATGCGGCACTGTTACAGCGCGCCGGCCTCCCGCAGACGCGCCTTGAGCCGGGCCGCGTCCAGTCCGGCCACCCGTAGCGTTTTGTCGCGGCTGTGGTGGCCGCTGACTATCGAGATGTCGCGCGCGGGTACGTGCAGGGTTTTGCTGAGCATCTTGACCAGCGCCTGGTTGGCCGCATCGTCCACCGGCGGAGCAGTGAGTCTGACCACCAGGGCTGAGCCCCGCACCCCGCCGAACTCCTCGTGTGGCGAGCGAGGAATGACCCGTACCTGCAACCTCGCGCTGCCTCGCCGCTCCTCTGAACTCATGCCAAGCTACCTGCTCCTGTCCTACCGGGTGCTGCTGCTTCACTAAGCATTGACCACTGACCGCTCTTCATACCAGCGTGTAGGCGGCTAGCAGGGCGAATACGAAGCTGTTATACATGGAGTGGGCCACTATTGACGACAGGATCGAGTGGGTGCGCTCGTACAAGCAGGCCAAAACAATGCCGACCAGGACAATGACGGCCAGGCCACCCACCGGAGCAGTGATGTGAACGGCGGCGAAGATCAGTGCGCTGCCGAGGGCGGCCGGTGCCACCGGCATAATGCGGCGCAATCCCGGATAGACAAAGCCGCGGAATATTAGCTCCTCCAGGACTGGTGCAATCAGCGCCACGAGAACGAAGTAGATGGCCAGAGTCGCGGGATTGCGCGCCTCGGTTAGCAGTTCGGTGGGGCCCTGGGCCAGGGGCATAACTCCGTCGAACCCCAGCATCCTGATGGCCACCAGCACAGCGGCCAATAGCCCTACGAAGACGGCGTAGCCGGCGATGCCCTGACCGATTTGCCCGGGGATATTGCGCAGCCGGACGCCCAGCAGTTGCCAGTAGGACCGGGTGAGGCCGATGCGGTAGATTATCAATCCGAGCGTGCCCACGACGGTGAGTATGTAAGCGGCCGCGACCAGCAGCGCGCCAACAGTTTCTGAGTACGCGCCCGTACCGAAGATGCTATGCAAGCCGGCGGCGGCCATTGACAGACAGACCATCAAGAACACCAGGGCGACTACCGCCTCCGTGACATCTACCAGGTGCCACGGCACCTCGGGAGCTGGTCGGCGCTTGGGCCGGGCCTCGCTGGTCAGCCATGAAATAATGAGGACGAGCAATATCACCACGCCGAGAAAGCCCATCATCAGGTAGAAGGCGAGCAAGCCGCCGATGATACTGGCGAAGATAACCTGCTGCTGCTGCCAGTCGGCGTGAAGCTGGGCGGCGTAGTCGGTCCGGCCGATGCGTTCGTACAGGTCGGCCCGGGTCAGCCCGGCCAGCCACCGGCCCTGCTTGTCGAGTAGTGAGACGTTGGCCAGGAAGCTGGTTTCGTCAGCTGGTTCGTCGGCATAGAGGTGAGAAAGCAACAGGTAGAGGTCCGTATTCGCCTCGTCGAGCTCCAGGGCCTGGCGGAACAGCTCTTGGGCGTGGTCGGAATAGCCTGATTTTGCGTAGAAAATGGCCAGCCGGTAGCTGGCCTGCGCTGAGGGCTGACGACCCAGCGCATCTTGCTCGTAGAGCGCCAGCGCCGTCTGCTTGAGCTGGTGGGCGCTGAGGAACTGCGATGGCTCACCATAGCCCTGCGCGGCCAGAGCGATGCTGATTCGGTACATTATGTCCGCGGGGATCGTGGCCTGGGAAGACGGCTGGAACCAGCCGCGCGAGGCCAGATCGTAAGGTCGGCCCAGCAGGCCCATTAAGATCCCCGTGAATACTGCCAGGATGAATATGAAGGCGAGGCGCCGGCTGCTCGCGCGGCGGGGCGGAGTAGGGTCAAATTGAGCGGGCAGCATTGGTGGCGTGATCATCGTGCGTGCAGTGAGCCCAACTCTTGGTTCTTAGCGTCAGAAGAGCCGCATTATGATTTGCTCGACTACTTGCAGGGCAATGAATAGGATCAGGGGCGAGAAGTCAACCGGCGACTGGCGCTGATAAGGCGCCAGGAAGCGGCGGATTGGTTGGAGCGGCGGGTCGGTGACCTCGTAGGTGAAGCTGCGCAGACGAAGCAGAGCCGGCGAGCGCACCGAGACCGGGACCCAACTGAAGATGACGCGGGCCAGCAAGATCAGGTAGAAGATGTAGAAGATCGTGTGAATAAGCTGGGGTAGTAACACCTGCTGTGTACCTTTTCGTTCAGGAGTGAACGGGTGCCAGTCAACGGCCCAATTGTTCCGACCGATACGCCGCCGCCGCGACCGCTTCGGCCGCCGCGCTGCGCAGCCCCCGGCGCTCCAGCACGCGCAGCCCGGCTGCGGTGGTGCCTCCGGGCGAGGTGACCGCATCCTTCACCTGGGCCGGGTGGGCCCCTTCGAGCACCCACTGCGCAGTTCCCCGTACCGTCTGAGCGGCGAGCTGCGTGGCCACCTCACGGGGCAAGCCGGCGGCTACTGCCCCGTCAATCAGCGCACCAATGAACACGGCAGCAAAGGCCGGGCCGCTGCCGGACAGACCGGTGACCGCATCGAGCAGCCTCTCCTCAAGGTGTGTCACAATGCCGACGGAGCTGAGCAACTCCTCGACGAACGCCGTCTGCGCCTCGTCTAGTTCCTCGTCAGTACTGTATGCGGCCGCGCCTTCGCCAATGGTACACAGGATATTGGGCATCACCCGCACCAGCGTCGGATGGGGCCCGCACAACTCGCGCAGCCGATGGAGGCGTACACCGGCGGCAATGGAGATGACCAGATGATCGCGGGACAGGAGGCTGGCAAGTGGCGACAAAACCGGCCCAACGACCTGGGGCTTAACCGCCACGACCACGACCTCGGCCTGGCTGACGACTGCCTCGTTGCCGGCGGCTGCGCTGGTCCCGAGCAAGGTCTGCATTGCTTCTTGCCGCTGGGGGTCGGGATCGTAGAAGACGACTTGGTCTTTGGCTAACATGCCGCCGGAGACCGCGCCGCGGACCAGTCCCGCGCCCATGTTGCCTGCGCCAATCAGACCCAGTTTGTGGCTGCGTTCAGCCATCTTGGTCCCCCGCACCTTCGTGTGCGCATCTATTGGCTTGCCACTGGTTACCGGAAGCAGAGCCGGTTAGTAATGGTATTCGCTGAATTCCTCTGCGTATTCCTGTTCGAAGCGGTCGCCACCCCGTCGCGAGGGGTCCAGGATCAGCTTTTCGATGGGCATATCAAACGGCGAACAGACGTAGACCCAAGTGCCGATCTTGCGCATGTACCCGTTTACTCCGTAGGCAACGCCGCCAATGAAGTCGCGGATGCGGCGGGCCTCCCCCTGCTCTATGCCCTCCAGATTCATCACCACCGGATTCTGGCGCTTGATCTCGTCGCCTACCGCGGTGGCTTCCTCCATGTTGTGGGGCTCGCAGCGCACGATGGGGCAACTGATTGCCTGGTGTTTCCTCGCTGAAGGTGTAACTCGGGGGTCCATATCACCTTCGGCCGGTTGCAGATCGTCTTCGTAGCGATCCATCTCTTCGTAGCTGGGCTCCCCCGCGTCTAGCCCCAGCCACTCCATGGTCTGGGCAATTAATCCTCTGGCCACCGGTATTTCCTCCCTTGGTATGGTTGTTGCAGCGATTTATGCTGTGTCGAGTATCTGCTTTGTTAGTGTATCTGTCGCCGGCTGTTGCACCGGAGACTGGTGGTCACTTACTGGGTACGCGGCCCGAACAGGGCCGTGCCCAGCCGGATAATGGTCGCGCCTTCTTCCACTGCTACTTCATAGTCACCGCTCATCCCCATAGATAGGTGCCGCATCGCCGGCGCGGGCAGCCCCGACTCAACCAACTCCTCCGCCAGATGGCGCAGCGCTTGAAAGTGGGGGCGGCTGGCCTCCGGATCATCACTGTACGGGGCCATGGTCATAAGCCCTTGCAGCTCCACGTGGGCCAGCTCGGTTAGCTGTGTGGCCAGTTCGACCACCTGCGCGGGAGCGCCCCCGAACTTGCTCGCTTCGCCCGAAACGTTGACCTCCAGCAGCACCGGCTGCACACGATCAACCTGTGCGGCGCGCTTCTCGATCTCCTGAGCCAGGCGGAGACTGTCCACAGAATGTATCAAGGTGCAAAACGGTGTCAGGAAACGGACCTTGTTTCGCTGCAAATGACCGATGGCGTGCCAGCGAATATCGGGGTAACCGGCGGCGTCCACTTGTTCCTTCTTGGCCACCAATTCCTGGACGTAGTTCTCCCCGACGTGGGTGATTCCGGCCGCGACTGCCTCGATAATCTCCGGGATCGTGCGCGTCTTGGTCGCCGCCAGTATCGTGATTTCCTCAGGGAGGCGACCGGCTCGCCGACATGCCTCGGCTAGTTTCACCTCTATATCTGTGACGCGTTCTGCGATCGTTTTCATCAGTGACCCTACAACGTGGCCCCAGTCACTACTCGGTGCCTATTGACCAGTCGGCGGCGGGTCTTTCTTCCGTTGTCTCTTCGGCAGCTTCTTCAGCGGCTTCTTCTTCCAGTTCAACCGCACCTGGGGGAGGGGGTGGGGGCGGGGGAGGTTCTGCCGCTTCCTCTGTGGCCACTTCTTCCAAGACAGCGGCGAGGTCTGCCTCTGCCGTGATGGCCGGTTCTGGAGCAGGTGGTGGTGCCGCTGGAGGTTCCGGCTCAAGGTCTACTGCACCGGGTGGTGGCGGGGGTGGCACGTACTCCTCTTCTATCTCTTCTACCAGTTCCGTCTCAGCCGGCGCAGCCTCCGCAACCGGCGCTGCCACCGGAGCGGGAGCCTCGACGGGCGCCTCGAGCTCTGCCACTTCGCCGACCTCTTCCACCCCGGCTTCGTCCATGCCCACCATCCCGTAGTCGGGCTCTAGCTCATCAGCTTCCCCGACACCAAGGCCCTCGCCCACCGCGGCCGCGATCATAGCCGCCATTTCCTCAAGACTAGGTGGTGGCTGGACTCCTTCGGGCAGCGGGGGCATCGCGCCCTCTGGCTGGACTCCTTCGGGCAGCGGGGCGTAGCACATCAGGCATGCACCGCGCTGGTCATCATTCTCATAGCCACATTTGGAGCAATACTTGATCGCCACTGTCATCCCGCCTATGCGAGTTGGAATTATCGTCCTGCAGTAACCGACTACCCAACTTGGAGTATAACCGATGGCTGATGCTGTGTCAAGCCAGACTACGGCTAGCTGGGTAGTTGCTGAACGGAATGCGGCAGACCACGGGCGCTGGAGGAGTACCCGGGCTGGCCAGCGAATATGCACCAGCCACCGGCCGATATTTCCTATCCGGCAAGGATGATAGCGATGAAGCTGTCTTTGCATCGGGCCATTTTGGGCCAGCCCTTGAGTTTTACCGATTATATGGCGCTGGCCGCCGAGTGTGGTTACCAGGGCGTTGATGTGGGCATTGACGAGATCATCGGTCTCGAGCCGGTCACCACCGCTGAGGCCGCCCAGGAGATCTTCGCCCGATACGGCCTGGAGCCAGCTTGTTGGGGGCTGCCAGTGAACTGGCGGGAGAGCGACGAGGATTTCAGCGCTGGTATGTGCGAGCTCGCCTCGCAGGCGCACCTGGCCAGCCGCATCGGCTGCACGCGTTGCTGCACGTGGATACATCCGGCCAGCGCGTCGCCACCCGACGAGCTACGCAGTCTCTACATCCCCCGCTTCCGCGAAATTGCCCGGACGCTGGGTGATTTCGGGGTACGGCTGGGCCTGGAATGGGTCGCGCCGCGGCATCTGCGCCAGGAGATGGGGGAGCACGCGTTTGTCTGGAATATGCACCAGTTGCTTGATCTCATCGCCGAGATCGGCGAGCCGAACGTTGGGCTGCTGGTGGATAGCTTTCACTGGTTCAATGCCGAGCATACTACGGCGGACCTGGAAGCGCTCCGGCCCGAGCAGGTCGTCTACGTGCACATCAATGATGCGCCGGATCGCTCACTCGACGACCAACGAGACGGCGAGCGAGAAATCCCCGGCCAGGGGATAATTGACCTGGTGGGCTTCGTGCGGGCTGTGGCGCGGGTTGGCTACGACGGCTGTATGAGCACAGAGATATTTGGGGACGAGCTGCCCGCTATGCCCGACAAGGACGCTGCCGTGAAGGTGAAGGCCGCCGTGGACAAGATAGTGGCCGCGGCGCTGGAGGACTGAGTCGGCTATAGTAACATTATACTAGTACTTACTTGCATAAGTCAGCCTAAGATTGCTCACGCCTTTAGGGCCAGCCTTGGAAGCTTCGCGTTGCGAAGCTTCCCGCGACAGGCCCCTCCGGAAACCTTATTGTGCCATTGTCTTACGCCCTTGGAGGGGCCGTGTCGAGCGCAGCGAGGCCGGCCCGCCTCCTACCCAGAGGCCACGAAATACTGCGTCGCCAAATAATGCCAATTAACGCCAGCAAGTACTAGTTAAATAGTACAATTGAACCGACGCAACTCACACGGCGTCTGCGAATCTATGATGCCCGAATCTGATGCGCTGCTTGGCGACAGACCGGTCACCCCACGGCGGTTGCCGGTGGGAGAGTGGCTGGCGATCCGTCTGCTCGATATTCTGGGGGCGGCGGCGATGCTGGTGCTGCTTGCGCCACTCGCCGTGGTAATTGCCTGGCTCATAAAGCGGGAATCGCCGGGGCCGGCGGTCTTCCGCCAGGTTCGAGTCGGCTACCGGGGCCGGGAATTCGTTATGTACAAGTTCCGGACGATGTACGCCCGAGCCGATCCGGCGGCACAGGCACCCCCGCCGCTCAACGACGAGCGCGTCACCCCGCTGGGGCGGTGGCTGCGCCGGCATTCCCTCGACGAACTGCCCCAACTTATCAACGTGCTGGTGGGCAATATGAGCCTGGTGGGGCCGCGTCCGGAGATGCCCCTGTTTGTGCGTCGGTATGCGCCGTGGCAGCGGCAGCGGCTGCTGGTCAAGCCCGGCGTGACGGGCCTGTGGCAGATTCTGGGGCGCAAGGACCAGCCGATCACCGCGAATCTGCACTACGATTTGTACTACCTGCGCCACCGCTCGCTAATGCTGAATCTGTGGGCAGTTGTGGGTACGATTGTGGTGGTAATTGGGGGGCGGGATTAGCCGCCCACAGCTCGAGGGGGCAAATAGCTGCACAATAGGCGGTTTTTTGGTATACTGGTAGGCAAGCGGGGGCTGATCGTGGCAGCTTGGCCCTCGCACCGGGCAGGTGGTTGCAGTGGAGCACACGGATATTATTTGCTCTGGAGACATTGATGTTGGTAGCTAAACGGGCGCGAGGGTTGTGGCTGGGCGCGAGTGTTTTCCTGGTAATTGCACTGTTTTCGCCGTGGCTGATGCGCCTGGAGCCTGCTTTCCAGGATGTGCTTTTCCGACTGCGCGGCCGCCAGCCGGCCGAGTCGCGCATCGTCATCGTTGCTATTGATGAGCGGAGCGTGGCCAAGATCGGCCCCTGGCCTTGGTCGTACCGCGATATGGGAGAGTTGGTGACGCGGCTGGCCCAGGCGGGGGCTGACGTAATCGGGTTGGATGCGGTGGCCCTGATTACTCAGGCGCAGCGGGAATCCGCTGGCGAGGGTGTCGCCGCACTGGCTGAAGCGATGCGCAGGCACGGCGCAGTGGTCCTGCCTAGTGTCATTTTGCCTCCGGGCGGACAGCCCAGTACGCTGGCACCCGAGGTTGGGCCGGCGGCACAGTTCGCCGTGGGTGCCGGCAAGGTGCCGCGCCCGGTGAGTCTCCGGGAGGGACGGCTGCATATCCCTGAGCCAGGACTGATCGAGGCGGCAGCTGGGTTGGGCACAATCAACGTTACGCCCGAAGCCGAAGGCACGCTGCGACGAATGCCCTTGATTGCCTCCGACGAAGGGCGTATCTACCCCGGTTTTCCGACTGAAGTGGCCCGCGTGTTCCTCAATATCGGGGCGGGAGTACAGCATGTGTCTGCGTCGCCGGCAGAAGGGGGGCTGCGGCTGGGGGAGACGGTTATCCCGATGGATAGCAACGGCGAGATGTTGCTGAACTTCCCCCGCGGATATCCCAGCTACGAGATGGTCTCGTGTGCTGACGTTTTCGATCTGCCCACCGAGCAACTGCGGTCTCAACTCGCGGGCAAGATCGTGCTGGTTGGGCCAACGGCCGTGGACATTGCTCGGCTGTACCGGTCGCCGGTCTCGCCTCTGGTACCGGGCGTTGAAATAGCCGCGGTGGCGCTGGATAACATCATCAACGGGCGGGCTCTGCGCCCGCTGCCCTGGTGGGTGACGATCTTGCTGACAGCGGTGGCGTGCCTGGTGCTGGGAGGGGTGCTGGCCGGGCTGGACGCCTGGTCCGCTTTGCTCGTCGGCGTTACGGCCGTTGTCGGCTACCTGGGCCTGGGCCTACTGTTGTTTGTGAACAACATCGTCTTACCGATGGCTCTACCGGTTGTGGGCAGTGCCGCGGTGGCTATGATGCTGGTGGCCATGGCTGCTGCGCTTAGCGAGCAGGAGAGAGAGCGTGTGGAGGCTCAGCTTCAGGCCCGAATCCAGAGCATACTTGGGGTAGGCCGGCTGATTGTCTCGAGCCTCGACCGCGATCAGCTACTCGACCAGACGCTCCAGTGGGTCGAGACTGAACTGAGAGCGGAGGCGGCCTCGATCCTGGTCATTGACGAGGACCATCGGCAACTGCGATTCCTGGCGGCTACTGGGGAGAAGGCGGAGGAGGTTAAGGACTTTACGGTGCAATTAGGGCACGGGATCGCCGGGCAAGTCGCGGCCAGCGGCGAGGCTCTGATCGTCAATGACGCGGGCCGCGACCCGCGTCAGGCTCACGACATCGCGCAGGCCCTAGATTTCCCCACGCAGTCGGTCCTGGCTGTACCGATGATGCTGCACGGGGAGGTGGTGGGGGTTATCGAAGCGCTCAACAAGCTCGGGGGGATGGCGTTTACCGAAGATGACGCGGGGCTCCTGACGGTCATTGCTCAACAGGCGGCGCTGTTCCTGGACAGCGCCCGGCTTTATGCCGAGCTGCAGCAACGGGTGGATTTTGCCAATGCTGAACTGCGCGAGGCCAATGCCCGGCTCAACGACGAAAAGGCGCGCATTGAGACACTAATCGCGCAGATGGCCTCCGGAGTTCTAGCCACCGATGCCCACGACCGAATTGTGCTGATTAACCGCGCTGCTGAGGAGATGCTGGGCCTGCGCAGTGCGGCGGTGGTGGGGGAGGCAATTCTGAGCGTCATCAAAGACAGCCGGGTGGCCGACCTCTTTGCTCGGCCCCTGTCGCTGGATTCGGGTGTCCATATCGAGCAGATGGAATTGCCCGCCGACAGCGGCAATATCGTGCGCTTGCATCTGGCCTTCGTCCAGGACCACAAGGAGCAGTTGGGCAAGTGTCTGGTGCTGAGCGACGTCACGCACTTTGTGGAGCTGAACCGGATGCGCACTGACCTAATCTCGTTTGTGTCCCACGAGTTGAATAACCCGCTGGGCGCGCTCCAAGGCTTCGTCACCCTCATGACGGCGACCGATGAACAGCTCAGTGAGCAGGGCCGGTCGTACCTCACGTACATCGAGCAGCTCGTCAAGCGGATGCAACATCTGGTGGCCGACTTCTTGAATATATCCCGCATCGAAGCCGGCCGTCCGCTGGCGGTGGAGTGGGAGGTCATCGCCGCCGACAGGTTCGGGCAATTGCCGGGGAGTATCTTTGATCTTACCACGCGCGATACCCAGAATTACGAGTTGATCGTGGATATTCCCGCCGACCTGCCACCGATCCGGGCCGACTGGAGCAAACTGGACGAGATCCTGACTAACCTCATCAACAACGCCATCAAATTCTCGCCGGACGGCGGCCCCGTCGAGGTCTCAGCCCGCCAGGAGGGCAATTTCGTCAGGTTCGCAGTGCGCGACGAGGGAATTGGGATCTCTGCGGAGCAGAAAGCGAACCTGTTCCAGCGCTTCCGGCGATTGCATGAGGCTCATGAGAAACGTATGCCCGGGACCGGCGTGGGGCTGTTCCTGTGCAAACATCTGGTCGAGGCCCACGGCGGAACCATCGAAGTCCACAGCGAGGTGGACCGGGGCTCAACCTTCAGTTTTACGATCCCCCTGGCCGGCGAAGAGGCGTCTGAGTAAGCGTACTATGTCCACTGCGGACAGAATACATCTTGGTGACATCGTTCAGCTCAAAAAGCCCCACCCGTGCGGTAGCAGGGAGTGGGAGGTCATCCGGCTGGGCGCGGATATCAGAGCCCGCTGTTGCGGATGCGGGCGGGTGATGATGATGCCCCGCGGTCGTTTTGTGCGTCGTATCCGGGCACGCCGCTCGCCCGAAGAATCGCCGGAAGCTGAGAACTGAGTTCGGACGACTTGCGCCCCAGAAGGTAGGCAATGAACAACGAGGTCTTGATAGTAGGCTCGTTGGCCCTGGATACCGTCGAAACGCCGTTTGGCCGGGTCGAGGAAGCACTGGGCGGCGCCGGTGTGTATGCGGCGACTGCGGCCAGCCTGCTCGCCCCGGTGCATCTGGTGGGTGTGATCGGAGATGACTTCCCCCAGGAAGCCCTCGATAACCTCACCCAGCGCGGCGTCTCATTGGAGGGCGTAGAGGTAATCAAAGGCGGCAAGTCGTTTCGCTGGTCGGGCCGGTACGAGTACGATATGGGCGAAGCTAGTACCCTCGATACGCAGCTCAATGTGTTCGCCGACTTCGATCCGGTTCTGCCAGAGGCGGCCCGCCAGTGTGACTTCGTCTTTCTGGCCAACATTCTGCCCTCGCTGCAGCTTAGAGTCCTGGAGCAAGTGGACCAGCCTCGCCTGACCGTCTGCGACACTATGAACTTCTGGATCGAAAACGCGCGCGACGACCTGCTCGAAGTTCTGAGCCGTGTGGAGGTCGCGGCGATGAACGATGCTGAGTTGCGCCAGCTCACCGGCCAGCCCAATCTGGCGAGGGCCGCTGCCGAGGTGCTCGAGATGGGGCCGAAGTACCTCATCATCAAGAAGGGCGAGTACGGCGCCTCGCTGGTCTCGTGTGACCGTCATTTCGCCTTGCCCTGCTATCCCTTGGCCACGGTCATTGATCCCACCGGCGCCGGCGACAGCTTTGCCGGCGGGTTCATCGGCTTCCTGGCTTGGTCAGGCAAGGTGGGTGATGAGCAGCTCCGCCAGGCCCTGGCCATCGGCACGGTCACGGCCTCGGCGTGCGTCGAGGATTTCTCGGTGGACGAATTGCGCCGGCTCACGGCTGAGGAGCTGTACGAGCGGTTCGAGGCACTACGCGGGATGGTCGCGTTTGCGGAAATCCCGCGGGAGGATATCTGCACGACCTGAGCGGTGCGCGCAGATAGCATCGGTGTGAAGTGGAGGTTCCGCTAAGATGCCTGACATTATCTGCCTAGGCGAACCGGTAGTTGATATGGTCTGTAGCCAGCCGGCCCGTGACCTGGTGTCGGCCACTAACTTCGACAAGGCCGCGGGCGGTGCACCTCTCAACGTCGCCGCCGCGGCCGTCCGGCTCGGGGCCAGCGCCGGGGTCATCTGCAAGGCCGGGGGTGACCATTTTGGCGATTTTATGCGCCAGAGCCTGGCAGCCGTCGGCGTGGACACCGAGCAGTTCCTCCAGGACCCCGACTGCGCCACCCAACTTGCCTTCGTAGCTGTGGACGAGGACGGCATCCCCGACTTCAGTTTTCACGTCAAGCACAGCGCCGACCAGATGCTCCGCCCGTCCGAACTGGACTTGGCCTACCTCAACACCGCGGAAATCTTTCACTTCGGGACGATTACACTGATAAACACCCCCGCGCGCCACGCTACGCTGGAGGCGGTCCAGTGGGCAGCCGAGCAGGGGATGATCATCAGCCTCGACGTGAACCTGCGGCCGTCGTTGTGGCCCAGCCCGAAAGAGACTATGCGCTGGTCCCTGGAGGCGATAGCAAAGTGCGATTTTCTTAAGGTAAGCGGGGAAGAGATGCAGTTCATCATCGGCGTCACCGACCTCGCAGAAGGTGCGGCGGCGCTGTGGGAGATGGGACCGGAACTGGTCACGGTCACGCTGGGCGCGGAGGGCGCTTACGTCTACAACGGCCACGAGGGCGGGCATATCCCGGGCTTTACCGTCGAGGTGGCCGACACCGTCGGCAGCGGCGATGCGTTTGCCGCTGGGGTCCTGGTCGGGCTGCTGGAGTCCGATGCAGACACTGCGGATCTTGACTGGTATTCGCTGCAGAAGATCGTGACTTTCGCCAACGCCGCCGCCGCGCTGACAGCCACGGGCAAAGGCTGCATTCCCGCTCTACCGACCCGGCAGCAGGTGGCCGAATTCCTGACTAGTCGCGGCTAACATGCTCTGGTGGTGGGGCCTGAGCAAGGAGTGGGATGGGGGCTGGGGCGAGGTTGTCCGCTGGGAGCGCAGGTGAAAAGACAGGCTCTGGGGTGCTGTTTGGGTCTTGCAATTTGGGCGCAGATATGTTATAGTTATTTAGCTTGGATTGTGAGTGATGGGGTTACTGTTATCTCGGCGTCATCCTGGGGTACTCTCCAGCCTGGCGCTTAAGTTGTGTTGACGTGTGGGCGGACTCAAAAATTTTTTGCCTGGCAGCCGTAAAAGCGGCTTGATTATGGACCGCCAGCGAACGACAGCCCCCCCGGACAAGCTTGCCCTGAACAGATTTGAGGACTTGGAGTTATGAACCGCTTGGTCCCGATAATTTGCCCCTTTTGTGGGGCCGGTTGTGGGATGTACCTGCAGTGCGAGAGTGAGTTTTCTACCTCGGTGGTTCCCAGTCGCAGCAACGCAATATCCCAGGGGCAATTGTGCGTGCGGGGCTGGCAGATTGGGGATATGCTGCGCAACGCCGCGCGGCTGACCTCGCCACTGATTGCCGGTGAGCCCGCTTCCTGGTCGGAGGGTATGGCGAAGGCGGCGGAGCTGCTCGGTGGCACCGAGGGCAGTCGGATCGGCATAGTGGCAGCCGGCCACCTCAGCAACGAGGAAGGCTTTGCTGCCAATTATTTCGCTCGTCAGGTGGTGGGCACAGCCCATGTTGATAACTTTGGTCGAGCCGTGGATGGGCCGAGCCTGTGGGGTTTGCAATACAGCCCGGGCGAGCTGTATGCGCGGCCCGGGCTTGATGAGATGGTCAACTACGACCTGCTTGTCTGCCTCAATTCCAGCCTGCGCCAACTCAATGCCCAAGCCGGATCGTGGGTGAAGAAAGCTCAGCAGGCCGGGACACGCCTGATACTCTTTGACGAGCTGGACGACGGCCTGGCTGGTGGCGCTGAGGTGTATGTCCAGCACGTTCCCGGAGCAACGGCGGCGCTGCTCCAACAGCTTCTGAAGCTCACGGCTGGGGAAGTCGAATCGGCAGCGGCCCTGGATCTGAGCAATCTCGGCGCGGATAGCCTCGCGCAGCAGCTCGACAGCGTCGCAGAGTTGATTCAATCGGCCGGGCGGATAGGGATCGTGTTCTCGATGCGGGCCTTCGCTACGCCCGAGCCGGGCATGCTCGCCGCCGAGCTTGCCAAGCAGATCAACGCCTCTGGCAGCCAGCAGGCCGACATCTTTGCGGTTGCGGGCGCGGCCAACTCGGTGGGAGTGGAGCAGATGGGCTTGACGCCGGAGCCAGCCGCGGGGGCGGAAGCGCTGGGCCTGTTTGAGATTCTCGATCCCGATCAAGCAGAAGTGGACGCTATTGTCGTTATTGGTGAAGAGTTGACCGGCTGGATCGGCGAGTCGGGTGTCCGGGCCCTGGCGCAAGGATCGAAACCCCTCATCGTCCTGGACAGCTTCTGCACCCCGACCGCCGAGATTGCGGACGTGGCTCTGCCGATGGCTGTCCACGCAGAGAAAGAGGGCAGCTTCACCTGGCTGGACGGCACCGTCCGCTGGAGCGGGCAGGCGGTGGCGGCGCTTGAAGGGGTACGCTACTTGCCGCAGATACTGGCCGAATTGGCCGTGCAACTGGGCAAAGGGCCCGGCCCGAGCGAGGTTGACGCGATCTGGGAACAGATTAAGGCGGAGGTAGCTGGGTACGAAGAGATTGATCTGGCTGTGCTTCGCCAGAGCGGCCCGCAACGACTAGGCGCAAGATCGCTGAGTCAGCAGACTGGTGTCGTCGAGCGCGACTACCAGGCGCCCGCTCAGGAGGCCTCCGATCAGTGGCCGTATAAGATTGTCAGCCGATACGACCGCAACTGGTGGATACACGACTGGCGCATGCGGGCGATACCCGTGCTATTCCGGGAGATGCGCGACTGGCTGGTCGGATACGTGCTGATGAATCCCGGTGACCTGGCGAAGGAAGAGATCCGGCCGGGCCGGTCGGGGGAGGTTACCACGCCGTATGGCAGCGGCGAAGTGGCCATCTATCCGCACCCTGGCCTGCCTGCCGGGCTAATCCTGCTGCCGGCGCACCAAAACGATCTGGCCGACCAACTCTTAGGTCCCGGCCGCTACAACCGGCAAACTGGGGGCCGCGTCCACCTGGTAACCCCGGCCAACGTGCAGCAATAGAGGTGCTAGTTGATGGACGATCCCAAGGGATACACTCTGCGAGCTGAAGACCTGCCTACGGCGGTCGAGAGACTGTTTGCGCTAGGCGATGAGCTAATCGCGCCTACGGCCACCCAGCAGGGCGATGTGTTGTTCGAGCCGGTCCAGAGCGTGGACGAGATTGAGTTCAGCTTTGGCAATGCTCTGGTCTCGCCGGTGCAATACCTGATGCCGGCGAAGGAAGTACTCTTCGAATATCACTTGCGACCGGTCCAGCCCCCAGAGATAACTCCGCCCGAGCCACCTCCCGAACGGATCCTGTTCGGTATTCGGCCGTGCGATATTGCCGCTATCGAGTGCCTGGATCAGTTCTTCATCGAGCGCGAGCCGGTTGACGCCCTGTACCAGCAGCGTCGCGAACGGGTCACCTTGATTGCGCTGGCCTGTGCCGAGCCGGCCGCCGATACCTGCTTCTGCTCGTGCTGTGAAGGCTCGGGGCCAGTGGCCGAAAGTGGCTACGACGTCCAGCTTAGCCCGGTCGGGGAAGTCTACCTGGTGGAGTTTGCCACCGACAGAGGCGAGCGCATCCGCCAGCAGTGGCAGGACCTGCTCGCGCCGGCCCCGGAGGAGCTGTTTGCGGCGCGCGAGGCGCAACTGCGCTATGCGATTGAGAATCTGTTTGAGCCTGACTCGAACCTGGCGGCGGCTATTCGCAGAGTTACGGGCGATAATGTGGATCCACGAGCGTGGCGGGAAATCGGCGCAGACTGCTACAGTTGCGGGGCCTGTTCGTATTTGTGCCCGGTCTGCACCTGCTACGATGTGATGGACGTGCCCTACGATGAGAGCCGGGGCGCGCGCATCCGGCGGGTGGACTCGTGTCGGCTGGGCGGCTTCACCCGGGAAGCCACCGGCCATGTTGCCCGTTCCACCGAGGCGTCGCGCGCGCGCTGGTATACCTATCACAAGCTGAGCCACGATTATCACGAGCAGCGTAATAACTATGGCTGTGTAGGATGCGGGCGCTGCATCATTGCCTGCCTGGGGCAGATCGGCATGCCGACCGTCTGCCGGTTAATCCGGCAGCCAGAGTACGAACGAACAGAACAGTAGACCACAAGACGGGGCATAACTATGGCGCACGACGACTACATACCGATGCATGCTCGGGTCGAGGAGATCACCGACGAGACTCCGACCGAAAAGACCTTTACGCTGAAGTTTGTGCAAGACGAGTTTCACTTCCGGCCCGGGCAGTTCTGCATGATTTCGATACTGGGAGCCGGTGAAGCGCCCTTCTGTATTGCCTCCTCGCCGGCTCAGACTGACGCGATCCAGGTGACAGTCCGGCGCTATGCGCAGGGCACAGTGACTTCGCCTCTGCACGGGTTGCAGGTGGGAGACTACGTCGGGGTGCGTGGGCCCATGGGCAATGGCTTCCCGCTCGAGGAGTTTACGGGCCGGGATATTCTGGTCGTGGCCGGTGGCATTGGCTTGCCTGCGGTCCGGGCCTCTATACTCTACCTCCTTGACCATCGCAGTGATTACCGTGAGGTGACGCTGTTGTACGGGGCGCGCACGGCGGCCGACCGCGTGTATAAGGACGATCTGGTGCGGTGGGAGCAGTCGCCGGACATAGTATGTATGCAAACCGTGGACATGAAAGCCGAGGCTGATGACTGGGATGGCCACGTGGGTCTCATCACCACCTTGTTTGAGCCTCTGGAGGTGGATGGGCCGCAGACTACGGCCATAATAGTGGGCCCGGCAGTGATGTATCCGTTCGTCGTGGCAGAATGTCGGCAGAAGGGTATCACAGACGAGGATATGTATTTTTCTCTGGAGGCGCATATGAAGTGCGGGGTCGGCAAGTGCGGCCACTGCACGATGAAGGATAAGTACGTATGTCTCGACGGTCCGGTCTTCCGCTACGACGAGATACGAGACCTTGAAGAGTTTCGTAGTGGCATATAATCTGCTCACCGTTAGCACTCATCTAGTAGGAAATAGCAATTCATGAACGTGCTTGAGGACTATCTGGACCGCGACATGCTGGTGGTAGGGGTGGGGAACCCCTTGCGCGGTGATGATGCGGCCGGACTGGTCCTGGGAGAACAGGTGGCCGAGAAGCTCGACCTGTCATACTTGTGCGCTGAAGAAGTGCCCGAGAATCATCTGGGGGAAATGCTGGACAGCCCGGCGGACACGATCTTGCTGGTGGACGCCGTGGATATGAAGGCAGAGGTGGGGGAGATTAAACTGCTGCCACCGGAAGAGCTGGCGGCGAACAGTATCTCGACGCATAACTGCTCGGTGAGCCTGCTGGCGACAGTGCTAACCGGGGTGAAGGACAAGAAGATGCTGGTACTGGGCATTCAGCCTCATAGCCTGGGGTGGGGTCAGCAACACCTGACCCCCGAGGTCAACGAGGCTATCGAGTGCTTTGTGGCGAGTTTGCCGGAGGGCAATGGCACCGACCGGTCGCCTTAGGCCCTCCGACAAGCTCAGGACTGGGCAGTTTGTGCCGGTTAGTCAGCGACCAAGAGTTTTGGGCGAGAGTGGTACCCAACTAACTTCAATGATGGCCCTGCAGGGCTGAGTGTAGAGTGTAGGCAAATGATAGCAATAGCCGAAATATCAGCTCGCGATTTGCTGGTGCCCCTGGTCGCCGCACCCCTGATTGGGGCGCTGCTGTGCGTCTTCCTGAAACGACGGGCCAGCGACTATGTGGCGGCCATTTTCGCGACTATCACTCTGGTGTTAGCGGCAGGAGCGATCGGCAATCTCTTCAGTGATCTGGACGCTACTCACCGTGTGCCGCTGGGCTGGCTGGTCAATATCGCTGGGGAGAGTCGCCCTGCGCCGCTGGTCTTTGAACTCTCGATTGACGCGCTCGGCGCTCTGATGTTGTTCGTGGTAACGGTGATCGGCTTCCTGGTCGTCATCTATTCCTCGGAATACCTCAGCCCCAGGAACGTCGAGCATCCGGTTGCCAACGGTAAGGGTCGCTACTATGCCTGGCTGCTGCTGTTTGTGGGAGCGATGGTGGGCATAGCCCTGGCCGGTAACTTCTTCCAGTTGTTCATATTCTGGGAGATCACCACGCTCTGTTCGTGGGCGCTGATCTCTTACTATCAGGATGAGGCTTCGCTGCGCGCTGGCTTCAAAGCGCTGATAATGACCGCCATCGGCGGGCTGTTCTTTGTGCTGGCGCTGGTACTGATGTACTTGAATCTGGACACTGACCCGTTCGCCTTCGATGCGCTGGGACGGTTGGCTCCAGGGCTGCGCAGTCTGGTCTTTGTGTTTTTGTTGGTCGCGGCCTGGGCCAAAGCGGCGCAGTTTCCCTTCTTCACCTGGCTACCCGACGCAATGGCCGCCCCGACTCCGATTAGCTGCTATCTGCATGCCGCCGCGATGGTCAAGGCCGGTGTGTATCTGATAGCTCGAGTCGTTTCGGCCAGCTACGGGTTATCCTACGGTGTGGGGCTGCTGACCGGCATAATGGCCCTGGCTACGATCTTCATTGTTGTCTTCCTGTTCTTATTCCAGGACGACCTCAAGAAGATACTGGCGCTGTCCACTATCAGCCATTTGGGCTATATTCTGATCGGCTGTGCTCTGGGCGCGTGGGGCTCGGCTACTGCCTTTCAGGGCGGGCTGCTGCACATCGCTGCGCACGGCTGTGGCAAGGGCCTGCTGTTCCTGTCAGTGGGGATGATTACGTATTTCACTGGCACGCGGCGCATCTCCGAGCTCTCGGGGGTAGGTAGGCGCCTGCCGATTGTGGCGGTGGGCTTTTTCGTAGGGGCCTTTACCGTTACCGGCGTGCCGCCGCTGGCCGGCTTCTGGAGCAAATTCTTGATCTTGACCGGCGGCCTGGAGCTGGGCGGTTTCGCGGCAGTTATAGCGATTCTGCTGCTCATCGAGAGCATGATCGCCTTCGGATTCTTCCTGTGGGTGGGGCAACGAGTGTTCTTCGGGTCGCCGTCTTTTGATGCGCCGCCGGCTAAAGCCGTGGCCTGGCCGATGACGACAGCGGTCATCATCCTGGCGGTGCTTTGTTTGGTGGTGACGTTGTTCGCCTTGCCGGTAATCCAACATATACCGCTGGGGATGTGAACTAACAATGGCGGTTATTGACTTGCTGATTGGGGCACTAATCCTGCTGGTCGTGGGCGCAGCGGTCACCGCGCTGCTGGCCAAGAGGCGGGCAATGTGCGGCTATGTGGCCTTCCTGTTTGTCGCCGTGGCCTCGGTTTGGGTAGGCGTGGCGGCGTTTCACGTGCTCAGCACGGGGTCGCCCATAGCTGGTGCTCCGGTCTTGACCATTGCCCCGCTCAACAGCTCGCTGGTCTTCACGGTGGACGGGCTAAGCGCAGTGTTCCTACTGATCACCAGTCTGATCGCAGTGTGTACCACCCTCTTTTCGGTGCGCTACATGCTCGTTGACGAGCGCTACAGCCTGGTGCGCTATTATCCGATTTTGCTGCTGTTCTTTGCCAGCGTCATCAGCGTCGTCTCAGTGCGCAACATGCTGTTTTTCCTGGTCTTCTGGGAATTCATGACCCTGGCCTCATACGTGCTGGTCGTCTTCGAGACCGACAATGCCGACGCGCGCCGGGCGGGTCTGCAATACTTCATCGCTACCCACATCGCCACCGGTGGCATACTGTTAGCCACGATCTTGTTGTACACGAACGCTCCGGTCAAGTCCTTCGAGTTCGAGGCGCTGTTAGAGTCAACTAGAGCGTTGATGGCTACCAGTCCTGCTTTGATTCACCTCATTCTGGCGTTGTTCGTCATCGGTTTTGCGACCAAGGCGGGCATTCTGCCTTTCGGGTTCTGGCTGCCGAACGCTCATCCTGTGGCTCCGAGCCCGTTTTCGGCAGTCTTGTCAGGTTGTATGGTCAAGATCGGGGTGTATGGCGTACTGGTGGTCTTTACCTCGCTGACGCCGCTGTCGCATTTTACGACGGTCTGGGGCGTCTGGATAGCCGTGCTGGGGACCGTCTCCATTTTCGTGGCTTCGCTGACCGCCCTGCAACAGACCGATTCCAAACGATTGCTGGCTTTCAGCACCATCGGGCAGATGGGCTATATTTGGTTGGCCCTGGGAGTTGGTCTGGCGCTGCTGCGCATCAGTCCGGCGGTGGCGGTTGTCGCCTTGATGGCGGGCCTGTTCCACCTCGTCAACCACGCGTGCTTCAAGTCGCTGCTGTTCTTGAATGCCGGTGCGGCCCTGTATCGGACCGGGACGCGCGATATGGACAAGGCGGGTGGCCTGATGCGAATAATGCCAGTGACGGCGGTCACTGCCATCATTGCTGCCCTGGCCATTTCCGGAATTCCTGGTCTCAACGGCTTCGCCAGCAAGTGGCTTATCTTCGAGAGCGGCATTGTCGGCGGGTTCGAGATCCCTTTGCTTGTCTTCCTGGTCGTTGTTGCCATCTTCATCTCCGCCGTGACATTGGCCTATTATATGAAGTTCCTGGGGATGGTGTTTGTAGGCAAACTGCACATCGGGCAGGAGGTGGAGCGGCGCGAGGTGCCGGTCAGCATGCTCGTGCCGCAGGTGCTCATGGCCATCCCGTGTGTGGCGTTCGGCGTGCTGCCTATGCTGGCGCTTAAGTACCTGTACGTGGCGGCCAATGGGATTCTGCCCGCTGGCTACTCGCCTGCGTTTGCCTCCCTGTTTGGTAGCTCCCCGCTGGCAGTCAATCTCAGCTTGAGTGGCCTGCGGAGTGGCGCGTGGGGCCCGGTCGCGATTCTGGTGGCATTTGTGGGTTGTCTGGTCTTGGGCTATCTTATCTCCCGGATGGGCGCGGCTCAGACTCGGGAGGTGCCGATGTGGCTGTGCGGAGAGGAACACGACTTCAGCGAAGTCAGATATCCCGTGCATAGCTTCCTGCTCACCTTCAATCGGTACTTTGCGAAGTTGTATCCTCCTATTCCCGTGCCCAGGCTGCCGCGCCCGACCGCCATATTGAAGCTGCTAGATATTGACCGGTGGCTCTACTATCCCGGCCTGAGGTGGGGCGAGCGGATCATTCGCGTCATCAGCGCTACTCACGCCGGATTTCCTCAGCTTTATGTGCTGTGGATGATTGTGGGCGCGGCTTTGGCTGTGATCGTACTGTTCAGTATGGGAGGCGGACCATAAGCCTCCTGGGAAGTAAGGGTTGAGATAATGACCTTCGCAATTAACTTGGGCCTGGTTTTGCTAATTGGCCCCCTGCTGGCCGGAGTTGTCCGCAAGGTGGTGCGGGCGAGAGTCCACTCGCGTAAGGGGCCACCTATCGTCCAGCCGTTCTATGATTTGTTCAAGCTGCTGGGCAAAGAGGACCTGCAATCTGTAGCGAGCCAGGTAGTGCAGTATGCGCCCTTGGTGGCTTTCGCAAGCGTCCTGGTGGCGGCCTTGCTCACACCGATGGGGATGCGGGCGCCACTGGGTCAGTACGGCGATATGATTGTTTTCGCCTATTTCATCACTATCGCGGCGGTGGCGGTCGTAATGACGGGTCTGGCCTGTTCCAGTCCCTACTCGATGATGGGGGCGGGCCGTGAGGTGATGATGCATCTGGTGGTCGAGCCGGTGCTCATCATCTGCTTGATTACTGCTGCCATCAAGGCCGGGTCGCTGCTGATGTGGGATATGGCGGCGTGGAACTATGTCAATGGGCCTGCCATTTCCATGGTGGCGGCAGCAGTGGCGTTGTTCTTGGCGTTGCAGGCCCAGGTTGGCAAGCTGCCCTTTGATATTCCCGAGGCCGACCAGGAGATTATGGGCGGGCCGTTCATTGAGCTGAGCGGGCCGAAGCTGGCGATGTTCCAGTGGGCCTTCTTCGCCCGCCAGGTCGTCTATGCCTCGGTCCTGGCGGTCATCTTCATTCCCTGGGGGCTGACCTTCGCTTTTCCGTGGAATGTGGGCGCGCATCTGCTGAAGGTCATCGTGCTCATCGTACTGGTTGGGGTCATTGATGTGGTGAATCCTCGGCTGCGCATAGACCAGGCTATGTCCTATTTCTTCGGGGTCATCTTTGTGGCGCTGGTGGCCATGGCCTTTGCCCTGATCGGCGCATAGCTAGGCCCAGGGCCTAAGAAGGGAGAGCAAATCAATATGTATCCCAGCCCTATCCTGACTTTGACGTTGGGGGTACTGATAACCGGTGTAGCTGCGGCCGAGCTGCGCAACTTGGCGGCCTCTACCTGGGCATATCTGGTCCATTCCCTGTTCCTGGCGGGCACCTTCGCTGCCTTCGCCATCGTCACCGACAGCCCCCAACTCTACTGGTGGGTACTGGCGGCGGTTCTGACCAAAGTCATCTTCATCCCTTTGCTGCTGCGCTGGTACATCATCAGACATCCCGCCACTGAACTGCGCCCGACCCTGGGCTTGCGCCTATCTCTGGTCATCCTGTCGCTATTGTTGATCGTGTTCTTTAAGCTAGTACATACTCACATGAATTTCATCGCGCCGACCGAAGCGGCGTCTCTGGAGCCGGCCAGGTCCAATCTGGCAGTGGCCTTCACCGTATTTGCTATGGGACTCTATGTTCTGGTTACCCGTCGCGACGCGGTCAAGAATGTGATTGGTCTGTGTTTGCTGGAGAATGGTGCTCACCTATCCCTGGTAGTGCTTGCCCCAACCTTGCCCGGCACCCTATTCATTGGCCTGGTAACTAATGTAACGTTATTCGTGTGGGTCCTTATTTATGTGACCAGCGGAATATATCAGCTACTCGGCAGTCCCGATACCTTCAGACTATCTGAGTTGCGTCGCTAGTGATAGCAGGAGCAACTTGGCACTGGCGCGCGTGGCCGGTGCTCAGGAGCGTACAAACCGATGGTTCAATCATCCCTTCCTGTAATGTTAATTGGTGTGCCTTTGGCGGCTGCTGGTGTTGTCTTCACCCTGGGCCGGTGGACGAGACTGTGTCGTGAAGGAGCGGCTGTCGGTGGGGCATTGCTGACATTGTATCTTGCAGTCCTAGCTGTCGGCCAGGTCCTTAGCGGCGCGTCGTTGAACTGTTGCCAAATGGCGCTGAACTTGGACGGGTTGAGCGCATTATTGGTGGTGCTCGTCACCTTGGTGACTGCAATTGTCATCTTCTATTCGCTGCACTACATGTATCATCAACTGCGTAAGGGCCTCACTACTGAAGCCAGGCTGGTAACCTACTATGGTTTGCTGATGGTGTTCCTTGCAGCAATGATGTGGGTGTGCACCACCAATAGCCTGATTTGGATGTATGTAGCATTGGAAGCCACTACTTTGGCTACTGCCCTACTGGTTTGTTTTTTCTGGACAAGGGCATCATTAGAGGCTGCCTACAAGTACGATATGTTAGTGGTGGCCGGGGTTTGCTTTGCCCTGTTTGGCACGGTGCTACTATATTCGGCGGCAGCCCAATACGCTCCCGGCCGCCCGGCCTTGCTGCTGACGGAGTTGGGCCAGATAATTCCGAAAATTCCCCCTAGCGTCAGCCTGCTGGCGGTGGCTTTCTTCGTAGTAGGCTTTGGCACCAAGGCCGGATTGGTTCCGTTCCACGCCTGGCTGCCCGACGCCCACGCCGAGGCCCCCGCGCCTATCAGCGCACTGCTGTCCGGGCTAGTAATTAAGGTGGGCGCTTACGCGCTGGCTCGGACTATTACCATATTCGCTCCGCACTACAACGCGGTAATAGTCTTCGTGGCCATAATGGCCTCGGCTAGTATGTTGATTGGTATATTCATGGCCTGGGCGCAGGACGACCTCAAGAGGTTGCTGGCCTTTCACAGCGTCAGTCAGATTGGCTACGTAATCGAAGGGTTGGGATTCGGCACCTACCTGGGAATATACGGTGGTCTATTTCACTTGGTAAATCATACCCTGTTCAAGAGCCTCCTGTTCCTCAGCGTGGGCGCGGTGATGTATGCCACCGGCGGCTTACGCCGGATCAGCCAACTCAAGGGACTGGGTAAGCGTATGCCCATAACTGCGGCTTGCTTTTTCATCGGGGCTATTGCTATGGGCGGACTTCCGCCTCTAAACGGCTTCTGGAGCAAGCTAACCTTGTTTATGGCCGGCAGTGAGCTACACCTATGGTGGGCCGTGGTCATAGCTGTTTTGGTTAGCATCTTAACTTTAGGTTGTATGGTCCACGCCGGTTACAAGATCTTCTGGGGGCATCCGACCACTGCGCTGGTGACCAATCCTGGTCTCAAGGAGGTCCCGGTCGCGATCTGGCTGAGTATGGCGGTGCTGGCAATTCTGTGCATTGTGATCGGCGTCTATCCGCAGATTATTCATCCGCTGCTCCACCGTGGGACCGAGTGTATCCTGGCGGTCTACCGGGCCGGGGCTATCCCCTAGTTAGATACAGCGCGTGACAAGAAGAAGGTGGCTTGTAGTGCCGACAAATGGTAGCCTCCGAGCTATAACCGGTCTTATTGCGGGAGCAATCCTCCTCTGCTGCGCGGCGGGATGCGGGCGGATTCATCCGGTTGAATCTGCTCCTGCCCCCAAGGTATCAGTGAAAATAGCCATTATGCCGCGCTATTCGCCGTATCGCCAGGGCAAAAGGTTCATGCCGCTGATCAAGTATCTTCGCCAGGAAACGGGCTACAATATCAGCTATGTTTCCGCACTCGGATATCGTAACTTCCTAAGTGCGGTAGAGAGTGCTGACGCTGATTTCGTGTTTGCCAACCCAGTGGTCTACCTGATCCTGCACAAGACCCGAGGCGCGTACCCTCTAGCCATTGCCACCGAGCCGGATTTCACCGGTGGGCCTCCACGGTCGCAGTATCGAGGTGTAATATTGGCGCGGGCCGATCGCGGCATTAGCAGCATCGCAGATCTGAAGGGCAAGGTAATAGCTGTGGGTTCCGAGATGGCCGTAGCAGGTCACCTGGCGCCCCAGGCCGTGTGTCTCCAGCACGGCCTTGACATAACTACGGACGCTACCGTGGCGGTCTGTCCTACCCAGGAGCACGTCATTGACCGGCTTCGCCGAGGGCGGGCCGACGGCGGGTTTGTCCGGGAGAACATCTGGCAGGAGGTGGCAGTAGACAATCCCGGTATCCAGCCGGTCGAGTATACCACGATGTTCCCGGGCTGGTGTGTATGTGCCTTAGGGGACACTGATCGGGCTGTTGCCGAAACGCTCAAGGAGACCTTGTTGGGGTTGGATTACCGCATGAAAGAGCACGGTCAGGTGCTGGTCCCGACCGGTTTCCGGGGCTTTATCGAGATCGGCGACGAAGAATACACCTCGGTTCGGGAGCTAATGGCCGCGGTGGGCGTGCCCTACTGAACCTACCTGGGCGAATAGTCGTCATAATGATAGAGTAAATTGTGTAATATAGTAACATAATCTCGCGGGAGAGTTGAGCATGGCTGCACAGCAGTTCGGCGACAGTCTGAAGGAGAAGTTCGGGGACCGGGTGTTGGCGGTTGATGCAGCGGAGCCGGACCAGTTGAGGGTGGAGATCGTTCCGGAGAGCCTGGTCGAAGTTGCTGATTATCTTTACAACGACCAGGGATGTCGGTTTGTCATAAACGGCGGGACCGATCGTCGCGAGCGCAACGGGAAGTTCCTGATCACCCATTTCTTTGCCCAGGATGAAGAAAAGCTCTACATCGCCGTCCACGCGGAGGTAGATGGCGACGACCCCCGTATTGACTCGATCACGCCTACTATTCCGGGGGCGAACTGGTCCGAGCGGGAGGCCCGGGATATGGTCGGGGTGGTGCCCGAGGGACATCCCGATCCGCGTCGGCTGGTACTGGCTGATGACTGGCCGGAGGACCTCTACCCGCTGCGTACCGACGTTGAGCACGGCGTCAAGCCCCCGTCCTGTGCGGGCGTCGCGATGCCGCTGGTTGAGCCGCCGGAGGGTGCCAGCGTGGTGCCGATCGGCCCGTATTTCCCGGTCCTCGAAGAGCCGGAGTATTTCCGCATCTTTGTCGAGGGCGAGACCGTCGTGGGGGCCGACTACCGGGGTTTTTACAATCACCGGGGCGTGGAAAAACTGGGCTGCAGCGTGCTGACCTACAATCAGATTCCGTTCATCGCCGAACGCATCTGCGGCATCTGCGGCTTCGTGCACAGCACCTCCTACTGCCAGGCCGTAGAACAGGCTGCGGGCATCGAGGTGCCCGACCGCGCCGAATATATCCGCACCATTGTCCTGGAACTGGAGCGCGTTCACAGCCACATGCTGTGGCTGGGCATTGCCGGCCATATCATTGGCTTCGACACGGTATTGATGCAGACCTGGCGGATGCGTGAGCCGCTGATGTGGCTGTGCGAGCGAATTACCGGCAACCGGAAGACCTACGGAATGAACCTGGTCGGCGGTGTGCGCCGGGACATCGAGCCGGAAGTCTACGGCGACATTACCGATGTGCTTGCTAAGATCGAGAAGGAGTGGCGAGCCCTATGCGATGCTATTCCCGGCGATCCGACGCTGATGGCCCGGCTCAAGGGTACTGGGGAGCTACCCGAGGAGAAGGCGCGGGAATTGGCAGCGGTTGGGCCAACTGCCCGCGGGTCGGGCATCGCTATTGACGTGCGGGTGGACCACCCGTATGCCGCGTACGACCGGGTGGAGGTCAAGAAGTGCGTCTATGACAGTTGTGACAATGTGGCGCGCGTGCTGGTGCGACTGGATGAGACGCTCGAGGCGATCAACATCATCCGGCAAGCCCTGGCAGAGATACCCGACGGGCCGATAATGGCGGAGATTGACGAGGAAATCCCGCCAGGGCGCCAGGCGATGAGCGCGGTCGAAGCACCCCGGGGGGAGGTCTTCCACTGGCTGCTCACCGGTGAGGAGAATCGTCCCGAGCGCTGGCGGGTGCGCGCCCCCACCTATGCTAACCTGCAGTCGGTGCCGACAATGGTGACGGGCGATACGCTGGCCGACGTGCCGATTGATATTGGCAGCTTCGATCCCTGCTTCTCGTGCACCGACCGTATGGAGGTTACCGACGTCAAGTCGGGGATCATTCGCGTCTACACTCAAGATGAAATGTTGGCTCTGAGGGAGTCTAAGCAGCCGGCTCGATAGGGAGGCCTTAGCCCAAAGTGCTCAGTAAGCTTAAAGAAGCTATACTATGTTTCGCGGCGGGGATAGTGACGCTTATGTACCCGTTCGCGCCCCATGACCCCGAGGAAGACTTCCGTGGCTATCCCGAGGTAGACGTCAACCGGTGCATCGGCTGCGGCGGCTGCGCCGCGGTTTGCCCGGCCCGCGCCATTCTGATCGAGGACATTGACCAGACCACGCGCCGGATAACCCGCCTGCGCGAGCGCTGTATCTACTGCGGGCGTTGTGCCGACGTCTGCCCGCAGGATGCCATTACTATGACCAAGCAGTTCGAACTCGCTTCGGACAAGGCGCGGGAAGACCTCGAGCATGTCTGCGAGGTATTTATGGCGACCTGTAAGCGCTGCGGGCGCTGCTACGAGCCCCCCTCGCCGCTGGATAAGATTATGCAGCCGGGCTACCGCGACGACGAGATCAAGCGCGGCGGCCAGGACCCGTTGTATGAGCCAGTCGAGGTGTCCAGCGAATAGCCCGGGCGAGCAGGCTTGCCGGCTGGTAACAGGAGGAATATGAAGTGGGCTTTTTCAAGAACCTGTGTAACAAGGCCTTCCCCAAGTCATTGTGGGTCTATCATACGAATACCGGGGCCTGCAATGGCTGTGACATTGAGGTAATTGATGTGCTGACGCCGTACTACGATGTCGAGCGCTTCGGCGTCAAGCTGGTCGGCTCGCCGCGGCACGCCGATGTGCTGCTGGTCTGTGGCCCGGTGACCCGCCAGGTAGTCCCGGCCCTCAAGCGGCTCTACGAGGCCGTGCCCGACCCCAAACTGGTCATCGCTATTGGGTCGTGTGCCTCGGGCGGCGGCATTTGGTTCGATAGCTACAATATCGTCGGTGGCGCCGACACGATCCTGCCGGTGGACTACTACATTCCTGGCTGCCCGCCGCGACCGGAGGCCATTCTCCACGGAATCGCCGTCGCACTGGGGCTGGCCGAGAAGCAGGTAGCCCGCGAGCATATCAAGCAGCTTGTTGACCGTAACGAGTCTATCCCCATTGAGGACGAGGTGGGGGCCGACGAGGTCGTGCCGGGGGACGATGTGCCCGAGGAGCTGCTGACGCCGAAGTAGGCGTGTGGGCCTACGAATTGCCGGCTTCCTCGGCGGAATCGGCCAGTTCCGCGCTCAGTATCTGAAGCTCAAAGCCCGACTCTATCGAGAGGTTCAGACTTCCGCACTCCCGGCACTTTACGAAGGGGTCGTATCCCTCCGTCGTGGCGCCACACTCGTTGCACCGGGCACGAACCGGCACCCGCTCAATGTGTAGCGCCGCTCCCTCCAGATCAGTGCCCTTGATGACGTAGGGCCACGCTTCGCGCAGCAGTTCCGGAACCACGGTGCTCAGCGGGCCGATAGCGACAGTCGCGCTCAAGAGCTTGGCCTGGTGCTCCTGGGCCACCTCGGCAAGCTGGTGCGCGATGCTGCGGGCAATAGAAAACTCGTGCATAGCCGATATTCACCTGCTCTGGCGCATTGTATCACCACTGGGCTCCTGCGGCAAGCTCCTCAATTGGTAGGGCAGGCGTCCCGCCTGTCGCACCCTCCCCCTCGTAGGAGCGACATTCCTGTCGCGATTCTAGCGGACCTAAAGGCAGTGTGTGCGAAGGGTACGCATCCAAACAAGAGGAACTACCAGGCAGCATTAGCTTTATCACCAGGTGGAACCAACAGCAATGAAGATCGAACTGATGACCAATATCCTGGGCGACAACGACGCTGCCGCGCAGGCGAACCAGGAATTCTTTGATGCCCACGGCATTTTGGCGGTTGATTTCATGGGCAGTCCGGGCAGTGGTAAGACCAGCGTGCTGGAGCAGGTGGTCAGGTCACTGGACGATGTGACGATCAAAGTCATTGAGGGCGACGTGGCGACGGCTAACGACGCCCGCCGCATTGAAGAAGCTGGCGCGGAGGCCTTTCAGATCAATACGGGCGGTATGTGCCACCTGAACGCGCCGATGATTACCCGAGCCGTGGAGAGGATCTCCCTGGCGGCGACGGATCTGCTGCTCATCGAGAATGTGGGGAACCTGGTTTGCCCGGCGGCGTTCAAGTTGGGCGCGCACTTCCGCCTGGTAGTTTCCAGCGTTCCGGAGGGCGATGATAAGCCCGAGAAGTATCCGGTCGCCTTCCGCGACTGCGATGGTGTTATTCTCAACAAGATTGACCTGCTGCCGCACCTGTCTTTTGATGTAGAGCGATTCTGGGATCTGTGCGGCCAGCTTCAGCCGCAGGCGGTGCAGTTTTCAACCTCGTGTGTGACTGGCGAGGGGATAGCGCAGTTGTGCCAATGGCTAAGGGAGCGGCACTCAAAACTGGTCAGCGGATAAGGCGCGAGATCACCGTCACCGGTATTGTGCAGGGAGTCGGCTTCCGGCCATTCATTCACCGGCTGGCAAAACAGCATAATATCGCCGGCAGCGTGCACAACTTCACTGGTGGCGTGGTCATCGAGGCCGAAGGCGCACCCCCCGACGTCGAGGCATTCGTTCGTGAGTTGCCCCGGGAAAAGCCGCCTATCGCCCGGATCGAGGATATTTCGGTCCGCGAGCTGCCGGCCGCCGGTGATACCGACTTCGTCATCACCCCCAGCCGCGAGGCCGCCGGGGGTACGATCCTGCTCTCACCCGACGTCGCCACGTGCGAAGATTGTCTGCGCGAGTTGCTTGATCCCGATGACCGCCGCTACCGCTACCCGTTCACTAATTGCACCAACTGCGGCCCGCGCTTCACTATTATAGAGAGCGTTCCCTACGACCGGCCCAATACCACCATGCGGCCCTTTCCGATGTGTCCACAGTGTCAGGCCGAATACGACGATATTGACGACCGTCGCTACCACGCCCAGCCCAACGCCTGCCCGATGTGCGGCCCCCAGGTGGAGCTGATCTGCGGTGACGAGCGGCGCACCGGCGACGAGGCCGTTGAGCAGACCATTGAGCTGCTGGCGGCGGGGAAGATAATCGCGATCAAGGGCCTGGGGGGCTTCCATCTGGCCTGTGATGCCACTAACGACGATGCGGTGCGGGAACTGCGCCGGCGCAAGGGCCGCGAGGAGAAGCCGCTGGCGATTATGTCGGGGTCGGTCGAGGACATCGAGAGCTACTGCCACCTCACCGAGGAGGCCCGGGAGTTGCTCACTAGCCCAATTTGTCCTATTGTACTAATACAGCAGTACAATTCCATCATTGCTCCGTCGGTCGCGCCCGACAGCAAGTACCACGGCGTGATGACGCCGTATACGCCGCTGCACCACCTGCTGTTGGCCGATGAGCGGCTGCTGGCGCTGGTGATGACCAGCGGCAACCTCAGCGAAGAGCCGTTGGCTACGCGCAACGACGAAGCGCGCAATCGCCTCGGCCACATCGCCGACGGGTTCCTGATACACAACCGGGAGATTGAAATCGGCTGCGACGATTCGGTGGTGCGGCCGACGGAGTTGGGGCCGATCATTATGCGCCGGGCGCGGGGGTACGTGCCCTTCCCCGTTACCCTGAAGCGGAATCTGGGCCGGGTGCTGGCGGTCGGCGGGCACCTGAAGAATACCTTCTGCCTGACTGATGGGCACAGTGCTTTCTTGAGCCAGCATATCGGTGACCTGGAAGACGCTGATACCCTGGACTATTTCCAGTGGTGCGTCGAGCACTTGCAGGATGTGTTGCGCGTCGAGCCGGAAGTGATTGCCCACGACCTGCATCCGGACTATCTCAGCACGCGCTACGCTCGGCAGCTCGCCGACGAGCGTGGGCTGGAAGCGGTCGCGGTACAGCACCACCACGCGCATATCGCGGCCTGCATGGCCGAGCATGCGGCGGCCGGGCCGGTGCTGGGTATTGCCTGCGATGGCACAGGCTACGGTGCAGACGGAACGGTCTGGGGCTGCGAGGTC
>JALGTU010000218.1 GCA_029821195.1 Candidatus Zipacnadia bacterium | reverse complement strand
TGCCCGTAGCTCCGGGACGACGGGCGCTCTTCGCGTGGCTGGGCCTGGCTCGACGTGGGCAAACGAGGGGTGCCTCTATGTCGGCTACTATGGCGCGGGGACGCTGGACATCAGTGACGGGGGCACCGTCGGCAGTGGTCCCGGTCAGGTTGCCGCCAAGCCCGGCTCGACGGGCGCCGTCACCGTCAGCGGTGCTGGTTCGACGTGGACCGGCATGTACAGTCTGCACATTGGTGAGTATGGGACTGGGACGCTGGCTGTCACCGGCGGCGGGGTGGTCAGCAACGACTGCGGCTGCATCGGCGACGAGGCCGGCTCGGTCGGCGCGGTCACCGTGGACGGCGCCGACTCGGTGTGGACGAGCAGCGGATCCCTGTACGTCGGCGGTGCGGGGCGAGGCACCTTGGAGATCACCGGCGGGGCCGCCGTCAGCACTGACTCGGCGTGCATTGCGTTTGACGAGGGCTCGGGCGCAGTTACGGTGGACGGCGCGGCTTTGTCGTGTACCAGCGGGCTGACCGTCGGCAGGTACGGCACCGCCGAACTCCTTGTCACGGGGGGCGGCGCCGTGCACAGTGCGCATTGCTATATCGGAAAGTGGTCGGGTTCGGCGGGGACCGTGACCGTCAACGGCGCGGGCTCAACGTGGACGAACACCGGCATGCTGCGTTTGGGAGAGCAGGGAAACGGCGCGCTTCGGATCACGGCTGGGGGCGCGGTGACGATTCACAAAGATATCCTGATCGGTGGCGGGGCCGGTACGATCCACCTCGACGGCGGAACGCTGACAACGGGCGGCTTTCTCGGCCGCTTCGATGACCTTTCGGGCACCGGCACACTCCACACGCATGGGTTGGTTACCGATGACGACCTGGTTTTCGATGCGACTCACGGGCCCAGCCAGAGCTTCGTCATCGACGACAATCCCGGCCAGAACATCACCGTGCACCTGGAGGTCGATGGCGGCGGGACTCTCGGGGCGGGCTTCAGCAGCGCTGGCACGATGATCGTCTCCGATGGAATCGCTGTCGCATCCACCGCGGGCTACATCGGCTACAAGGAGGGCGCAGTCGGCTCGGCGACGGTTGCCGGTCCCGGTTCGACCTGGACGAGCGGTGACCTCCGGGTCGGGTACCGGGGCAGCGGCACACTGAAGGTCTCCGCCGGCGGCGGCGTCAGCAGCAACGAGAGCTGCATCGGCTCCTACGCCGGTTCGACAGGTGCCGCAGAGGTGAAAGGGCAGGGAAGCACATGGACGAACAGCGGTGATCTATGGATCGGCTCCTCCGGCAGCGGAACGCTGAGCATCACGGACGGCGGCATTGTGACGGTGCAAGGTCGGACCCAGTTGTCCCGCTTCAAGGACTCCTCGGGCGCCATCCATTTCGACGACGGGACGCTGACCACGGGCTCGCTTCTCGCTGCCGCCGATGATCTGTCGGGCAGGGGCACGATCTACGCGCACGGCTTCGTCAGCGACGTGGACCTCGTCTTCGATGCCGCCCACGGCATGCGTCAGACCTTCGCCATTTCCAACTCGCCCGGTCAGGACATTGCGGTGCATCTGGATGTGGATGGCTCCGCCGATATGGGGGCCGCGTTCGGAGGCCAGGGAACGATGGCCATCCGCGACGGCGTGACAGTCGCGTCGGCCGAGGGGTACATCGCCTACGCTTCTGGCTCGACGGGCACGGTGACGGTGGACGGCCCCGGCTCGCGGTGGACGGCCAGCGGGCCTCTTTACGTCGGCCGAGGCGGAGACGGCACGCTCGAGATCACGGGCGGCGGCGCGGCCCACAGTAATGGTGCTCGGGTTGGCCAGGAATATCGGTCCACCGGCACGGTGACGGTGGATGGGGCCGGGTCCCAGTGGATCAGCGGCACTGGGATGCTGCACATCGGCTATGACGGCGCCGGCACGCTGGCCGTTACCAACGGCGGCACCGTCCGCAGCATGGGCGGCTTGGTCGCAGGCCGCCACTATGGGACCGGGGTTGTCGTGGTGGACGGTGCCGGCTCGACGTGGGCGATCAGCTTCGCCTTGCTGGTGGGCACCATGGGCGATGGCACGCTTACGATTACGGGTGGGGGGCTTGTCAGTGTCGACGGCACGTTGCACCTTGGCCCCTACGGCATGTTCGGTGATGGCGTGGTGAACATGGCATCGGGCGGCATGCTGGCGCTGTTTGGCCGGGCGGACGGCTCGTTGGCGGAGTTCTTGAACCTGGTCGAGGGAACCGACGCCATCCGATATTGGAACGAGACCATCGCCGACTGGGACGACATCACCAATGCCACGCCGGGAGAGGAATACTACCTGCACTACCGGACCGCAGGCGACTTGGCCGGGTACACGGTGCTGACCGTCCCCGAGCCGGCCACGCTGGCCCTGCTGGCCCCGGCCGCCCTGGCGCTTTTGCGACGGCGGAGGCGATCGGCCGGCAGATAGGCGCCCGCCGCCGGGCCGAGGCCTTCGACCAAAAGCTCCAGGCCATCGTGGACGCGGCGGGCAAGGGACGGTAAACGCCATGCAACGGTGGGGCCGGCAACGTGCTGAAGGCCCGGCGAAGCCCTTGGCGAAGCCGG
>JALGTU010000004.1 GCA_029821195.1 Candidatus Zipacnadia bacterium | reverse complement strand
CAGCGCCCTTGTGCTAACATAACTGGCAGCAACTATCCGCACAGATGCTGGACTATGAGGACTAGCACCGATGAACTTGGACGAGCTACGCCGCAAGATTGACCAGTTAGACGAAGAGCTGGTCAGCCTGCTTGGGCAACGGGCCGAGCTGGCGGCACAAATTGGCCGCAGCAAGCGGGACAAGGACGCCGCGGTCTACGATGCTGCCCGGGAGGCTCAGATATTGCGCCGGCTGGCTGAATTCGACGCCGGTCCGCTTTCTGCGGAGGCACTGGGCCACATCTACCGGGAAATATTGGCCGCCTGCCGCAGCATCCAACAGCCAGTGAAGGTCGCCTACCTGGGCCCCGAGTTTACCTTCACTCACCTGGCCACCCGCGAGCAGTTCGGCCGTAACGCGGTGCTCCTCCCGGCTACCAGTATAAACGACGTCTTCCGCGCTGTCCAGAAGGAGCAGGCCGACTTCGGCGTAGTGCCGATCGAGAACTCCACTGGCGGCGTTGTTCCCGAAACCCTGGACTGCTTCCTGGACAGTCATCTGCTGATCAGCAGCGAGCTATACGTGCCCGTGCACTTGTTTGTCGTGGGAAACTGTCGGCTGGAGGAAGTCGCCACGCTCTACAGTCATCCGCAGCCGCTGGCTCAGAGCCGCGAGTGGCTGCGTCAGAATCTGCCCGGCGTCCAGGTGGAGAATGTCGCCAGCACCGCGGTGGCTGCCCAGCGGGCTGCGGAGGACCCCACCGGTGCGGCTATTGCCACCGAGCTGGCGGCGGAGGGATACGGTCTGGAGATTCTCGCGGACAACATCGAGGACGAGCCGGCTAACCGCACCCGCTTCTTCGTCATCGCAACCCGCGATGCACAGGTCACTGGCGAAGATAAGACCTCGATCGTCTTCACCACCGCCCACCGGGCTGGAGCCCTGGCCACTGCACTAGGGCCGCTGGCTGCCCACGGCATCAACATGACCTTCATACAATCACGGCCCGCCCGCGGTCGGCTGTGGGAGTACGTCTTCTTCGTGGACTTCGCGGGTCACCGCAGCGACCCCAACGTACAGCAGGCCCTGGACGAACTGGGCGGGCAGTGCCCGCTGCTCCAGGTCCTGGGCTCCTACCCGGCGGCGGACTAGCGCCGTTGTCCGTCGTCTGCCGTAATCTGCTGTTGTCTGCTGTACTACGCTCGCTGGGTGACTTCCTGGAGGATGTGCCCTATCTTTTCGAAGGCCGCTTTGCCCTCCTCACTAATGAGGAACCGGCCAATTTCCTCGAGCCGTTCGTGCATATTGGGCTGATTATTGATGAACTCGCTGATCTTGAAATAGCGCTCGATCTCGGCCGCGTCGGTGCCGACCTGCCCAGATTGCTGGAGGTACGCCTCAATCTCTTCTTGCGTCAGATCGGTCTGCTCATCAGCGGCGGCGGCGGACTTAATGATCGCCCGCATCAGGGCTACCGGCTTCTGGGTGATGAGCAGGGCTACGCGGTCGGCGGTATACTCGATGACGTCGCGCCAGGAGCCCATTAGCATCCGCCAGATGGTGATGGGGCCGAAGAGGAACTTGAGCGTCGGGTTGACGTTATCCACGTAAGTCATCGCCAACTCCAGGCGCAGGTGGTGTGACTTGATGTGCCCCAGTTCGTGGGCGACGAGCGTCTCAAACTCGTCGAGCTCGAGCACTTCGGTCAGCGCCTTGGTGACAATGATCGTCCCGGCTCGGTCGGGCAGGCTGTAGAGATAGGGCGCTTCCTCATCAACTATATACATCTCCGGGACTCGGCGCAGGCAGGCCAGCTTACTCAGCCGTGTAAGCGCGGCGTGATATTGGGGGTAGTTGTTGCCCCAGACCCTGGCGTGGTGGCCGAGCTTCTTGAGTTGCTGGCGTCGCGGTCGGGCCGCGAGGTAGTTGACCAGCGGTGCGGAGAGCAGCACCCAGCCGGGAATGTAGGCGAGCTGGTAGGTCCAGGTGTTGAATCGGTCGAGCCACCACACCAGCCCAGCAATCCAGAAAGCCACCAATAGTACTACTCCCACTGATATCCAGTAATGCTGCTTCTCCCCGGGGTATTGGTAGTCGCTCAGCCTAAGCCAGAATTCCTGCTTTTGCTGCTTCTTTCGTCGCTTGCCGACTCGTCGAGGCAGGTTCAATCACCACCCTTACTGCTATGCGAAGCAGTCTCGCTACGAAGCGCTATTGGGTCGAGTAGTTATCTGCAAACGCTCCACCTGTTGTTCGTCGCCTTCCTGCACGATGAATTGAACGGGGCCGCAGGTTATCACGTCACCGGGTTCGGGGATATGCCCGGCCACAGCGCTGACCAGCCCGGCGACGGTTTCGTAGTCATCTTCGGGCAGGTCGGTGCCCAGCGCCTGGTTAATATCCTCAATATGCGCCTTGCCGTCCACCACCGCCTCGGTGGCGCTGAGCAGCTCGATCTCCTGCTCAGGCGAATCGTGTTCGTCTTCGATCTCGCCGACGAGTTCCTCGAGAATATCCTCGATAGTCACCAGGCCGGCGGTGCTGCCGAACTCGTCAATGACCACGGCGATGTGGGTGGACTGCTCGCGCATCATCCGCAGGATCTGGTCTACGCGCTTGGTTTCCGGTACTTGCACCGGCTCGCGCATTATCTGGGGCAAGCGCAAATCCCCCCACTTCTCGGCGGGAGTAGCCAGCAGGTCGTGGACGTAGAATATGCCGGTTATCTGGTCAATGTCCTCTTCGTAGACTGGTATGCGGGAGTGCCCGCTGTGCAGGGCGGTCGAGACGATCTCGTCAACTCGCGCGGCCAGAGGCAAGGCGACGATATCCCCCCGTGGTACCATTATTTCCCGGGCGGTAGTGTGGGTCAGCTCGATGACGCTCTCGAGCATTTGGGTCTCTTCGAGCGTCACTTGACCGTTTTCTGCTCCTAATTCAGCGGCGGAGCGGATCTGGTCCGGCGTCATCAGGTGCGCGCGCTGTTCCAGGCCGGTGCCGGCTGCCTTGAACAGCGCGCGGCTCACCGCCATCAGAACCTGGGTAACTGGTGCCAGCAGGTAAGTCAGCCGCTGGACCGGTCGTGCCACCCGCAACGCGACCTGCTCAGCGAACAACGACCCATAGGTCTTGGGCGTCAGCTCAGCCAGCACCAGGATTGCGGCGATCATCCCGATATGCAGCAGTTCGTGTTGGGAGGTAGCTTGCTCCGGGATAAGATGCTCCGCCATCACGGTCGTTATGGTCGCGATCATGATGACCCCGGCGTTCATTGATACAATAAGCGCGGTCAGGTAGTGGCCGCTGGCGCGCAACTGGCGGATTATCTGCGCACACTGATCCCCTCGCTCGGCCCGGCGGCGCACCCATATCGGGTGCACCGCGACGAGCGCCGCCTCGGCCAGCGAAACGAAGAATATCCCGCCCAGCAGAACAACGATGACGACTGCTCCTATTACAGGTAGGGGATCGTCCAAAGGTTACGTCAGCCTCCCTGTGGGAGCAGCAACTGAGTGGTCGCTTGCTGTAGGACTTGTGTTGTCGATCTGCGCGCTATTCATTGGTTTCGTGCGGCTGCTGGATGACGCGTACCTTCTCGATACGATTGCCTGCCGTCTCCTCGACGATCAGAATCAGGCGGCCCCACGACAGCTGTTCGCCTTCGGTGGGTATATGCCCGGCGATGTCGAGGATCAGCCCGCCCAGACTATCGTATTCAGTCTCGGGCAGTTCCTCGAGCACGTAGTTGGCCAGCAGATGCAGAGAGATGCGGGCATCGCACAGCAATTCGTGCTCACCGACTGCTTCGATCTCAAGCTCGGCCACGTCGTACTCGTCGGTGATTTCGCCGACTATCTCCTCCAGGAGGTCCTCGACGGTCACCAGTCCGGCGGTGCCGCCGAATTCATCCTTGACGATGGCGATGGTGCGGTGGTTGGCCTGGAACTGGCGGAGCAGCACGTTAGCGGGCAAGCTTTCGGGCACAAACATCGGCGCTCGTGCCACTCGTCGCACCGGCTTGTCCATCTCACCCTTGCGCAAGTAGGGCAGTATGTCTTTGAGGTGGATGATGCCAACGACATCGTCCAGGTCGTCTTCGCAGACCGGCAGGCGCGAGAAGCCTCGCGTCGTGCCCGTCTCGAGGGCCTCCTGCAGGCTATCTGCGGCGTCCACCCAAATGATGTCGGGGCGCGGCGTCATAACCTGCGCGACGGTCTGGTCGCCGAAGTCCAGCGCCCCGTACAGCATTCGGCGCTGGACGGCCGGCACCGTGCCCTCCTGCTCGCCCTGCTCGATCATGGCTTTGAGCTGGTCCTCGGTTACCGGAGCAGTTGCACTGTCCGGGCGGACCCCGGCTACAAACAGCAGGCCGCGTGCGATAGTGGTCAGCACGAAGATGACCGGGGCCAGGACGGTGGCGAATATGGTGATCGGCGCGGCCGCGCGTACCGCCATGGACTCAGTGTGGCGTATGGCGTACTGTATCGGAGTAACCTCGCAAAAGATCAGAACGATGACGATTACGGAAACATAGGCAATGATTGGGCCGATGGTCGGATCAATGTGCTTGACGGCCAAAGTCGTCGCCAGGCGCTCGGCGGTGTAATTGGAAGCGGTGATGGCGATAAGGACGGTAGACAATACCCAGGCGCGATGGCCGCGCAAGAACAGAAGCAATCGGGCGAGGCGCCAGCCCTTTTCGGTGAGGTAGCGCAAGCGGGCGTCACCGACGGCGAGGAAGGCTACTTCGCTTCCGGAGAAGAAGGCAGAAACGCCGAGCAGGAGAAGGATTAGACCTAAGTCTGCTTCCAAATGTTGGCTCACCTAGCAACTGATTACAGTTGCCCGCCCATATTATATCAAAATACAGGACTTGCTGCAACTGCCGGGCCCGCAACTCGTCGTTATCTACCTTGGTTGTGACTGTAGCGGGCTGAGCATGCGTCTCATAGGCAGGGGGCTTGAGTGCAATCACTCGTGCAGTATTCAGCACAGGCATGCCCACACATAACCTCCGTGGGCTGACACATTCGCTCGTCGTCAGCCGGCGTTGCCCTCTGCTGCCCAGGCCTAGGTTTTACATCAGGCCTGGCTATTTTTTCTCGGCCACCTCTGCCGCTGCCTGCGTGTAGCGCTCGGGTACCATCTCCTGGTCCACGAAGTTGAGGAAGTCATGCTTCTCGTTGGAGCGGTTGTAGCCGTCGTCGAAGGAAATCTTTTGCTCATTAACCAACTGAGCCAGGTTGGCTTCCAGAAGCTGCATGCCCAGTGCCTGGCCACTGCTCTGGATGACCGACCGCATCATTGAGGTCTTTCGTTCGCGAATGAGGTTACCGATCGCTGGTGAACCGCCCGCCTCACCGACCATTATCTCGAAAGCGGCGACGCGGCCGTCCTTGTCAATCCGGGGGATGAGCTCTTCCGAGAAGACGGCGGCCAGGGAGGTCGAAGTCATGGCGCGGATCTCTTCCTGCTCGGCGCTGGGGAAGGCGGTAACCAGCCGGTCAATCGTCTTGGGCGCACTGACGGTATGCAGCGTGGAGAAGACCAGATGCCCGGTTTCCGCCGCCTGCAAGCACGCGCGCATCGTTTCCAGGTCACGCATCTCGCCCACCAGCATCACATCGGGGTCCGAACGCATGTTGCGGCGGACGGCCTCGGCGAAGCTAGATACGTCCACCCCTACTTCACGTTGGTTCAAGATGCTCCGCTTGCCCTCGTGATAGTACTCGATGGGGTCTTCGATGGTGATAATATGCACGTCGCGCTCGCGGTTGATGTAGTCAATCATTGAAGCAATCGTGGTTGTCTTGCCGCACCCGGTTGGCCCCGTCAGCAAGACGATGCCACGCTGACGGTGACACAGTTCTTCAATGTGCGCCGGAGGCAGGCCAAGCTGCTCGAAGGTGAGTATATCGGTAGGAATCAGACGCAGGGCAATGGCGGGAGCTCGCTTCTGGCCGAAGACACTAACCCGGAAGCGACCCCGGTCCTCGAAGGCGTAACCGATATCACTACCTCCGGTTTCGTGATAATCGTTCCAATAGCGGTTGTCACCGGTATCCTCGCCTAGAAAGAAACATACGGCCGCGTGCAAGTCGTCGGCGTCAAGATCTCGATAGCCTTCCACCCCGTAAAGCCGCCCGTGGCGCCGGTAGATGGGCGGCTCGCCTCGCGTCAGGTGCAGGTCGGAGGCTCCGAGCTTTACGCACCCGTCCAGGAGTGCTTCCATTATCTCTCCGTCGAAGGGAGCACCCACCTTGTTGGCCAGCACTTCTGGTGCTTGGACTGTTAGCCGACCATATTCTGACATTTGACTCACCTCACCAAGAGTGAATTGCTCTGTAGGCTGATCCAGCTTCAGCCGCAAGCCCGCCTCTTCCGCGCTGGATACAGACGCCCCACGGTACTCATTTACTATATTCCCTGACTAACCTCGATTTCCTTCCCTATTAGTAAACTGTTTTTCTCCACTTCGCCATCGGGATGAGTCGAGCTTGACAAAGATAGGATATAGTGCTACGATTCTGATAATCGTAGCACCAAACCAGATGTGAGGAGAGTACCTATTCAATGCGCAGAGGTTTCACACTAATTGAGCTGCTGGTGGTCATCGCCATCATTGCCATCCTGGCAGCAATCCTGTTTCCGGTCTTCGCCCGGGCCAAGATGAAGGCCCAGTCCACCCAGTGCCTGTCCAACATGAAGCAGCAGGGGCTGGCTATTATGATGTACGTCTCCGACTGGGACAGCCGCTACCCGCCGGCCTACCAGTGGAAAACTAGGTGCGATGAGTATCTGGGCAGTCGCGAATTGTGGCGGTGCCCCACCCGCCCGGAGTTGCCCTGGTACTACGGGCACGGTTATAATGTCGGCTGTCCCGATCCGGATTGTGATCCCCCCGTGGAGGGTTTTCCGGAGAAGATTGATACCAGGGTGAAGCAGCCGAGTAAGAAGATACTGGCTGTCGAATGGGACCGGTGTCTGTCGGGGCCACCGGTCGGGCCGACTGGTCTATTGCGCGGTGGCCAGTTAAGTTACTGGGCGGTCTGCCGGGTGCATGGAGGTGGCTCCAATATAATCTTCGGTGATGGCCATGCTAAGTGGATGAGACCGGAACACTACCACAGCAACACAGAGTGGGCCGACGCGGAGGGCAACCCCCATCCCGCCAGCCCCACGGTCGTGCAGGAATCAATCTGGCGCTTGTATTGGGACACAGAATACCCGGACAGCTAAGTGATAATCGGGTGGGTGACTAATGACGTATTTGGGGTTATTGATCTATGCTTTGGTAGTAATTGGCTTGTTGGCCTGTGACTGCTGCTCAGGAAAGAAACACCCTCAGGTTACTGCCGTTGACGAGGACCTTTCGCCCGCCGAGACTTTGCACCGCCTGCGCCAGTTCCACGGCCACCTGGGCCCCTATGCGGTTCTGGGCTACCGTTTGGGCGGCTGGCTCCTGGAGCGGCTGGGCTGCGGCAAGTACTTCGGCGCGCATATCACCGTCACTGGCCCGGGCGTGACCCCGTTTACTTGTCTGCTCGACGGTCTGCAGATGTCCACCGGCCATACGCTGGGCAAGCGTAACCTGGAGCTGGTGACCGGCGCCAGTCGCGCCCCCGGTGTGCTGTTTGAGATCGAGGCAATTGCTGACAGCGGCGGCGCGCCGTTGCGCGTCAACATCCCGGCGAGCGTGGCCGATCTTTTCTCGGAGTGGATGGCTGCGGAGCTTTCTGATGAAGAGATTTTCGATAGGACGCTTTCCTGGCCACAGGAGGAGTTGTGGCAGGAGCTGACCTGAGTCGGCCCGGGCCGTTGCTCAGACGGTAATCTCGGTTTCCTCGCCTGCTGCCACAGCTTCCGTGGTGAGCATCGAGATCAAGGCTTCACGCAGATCGGGCGCAAAGCCGCTGCCCCTTTCAATCGCACAGATGAAGGCTTCGGTCTCCGCCAGCGAGCCGTCGCGATACTCACTGCTGGCCTGCTCGGGTGCCGTCCACGAGAGCACTTCCTGTCCCTGGTCCCAGATGGTTGTGGTGCAGTTGGTGGTGTCAACCTCGATGGTGTAGCCCTCGCCGTGAACTTCGTAAGTCTCCGCTGCTCTGCCTACGACCGGCGAGATTATCAGCTCAGCGCAGCTGCCGTTGGTGAAAGAGATGCGCGCCTGGGTAAAGGATGCTGCCTCGGTCTTCAGGGCTTCCGCTGTGACCTGGCTGGGCCGGCCCAGGATCGAGATAACCGCGTCAACCAGATGGCAGGCCGTTGCGGTGACGAATTGCGGCTCCCGGCGGTTATGGCGCAGCATCCGGGCGATGACCAGTTGGGGCGGCCGATCCGCGGCGGCCTCGGCCAGCCACGCGCGCGCCTTCGTCAGCGCCGGATTGAAGCGCCGGTTAAAGGAGATCATGTGTGGTGTCTCGCACTCTTCGGCGATGGTCAGCAAGCGCCGGGTGGCAGCGGAATCCTCGCCGGGAGGCTTTTCGATCAGCAGGGGAATGCCGACGGGAAGCAGATCACTGACGATCTCTTCGGTCAGCGCTACCGGCGTGACGGCGATCAGCCCCTCAAGAGTTTCCTCGGCTAGCATAACCTGCATATCTTCGTAGACCCTCGCAAAGCCGAAGGCGTCTGCGTAGGTCTGAGCTTTCTCGCGGTCCAGATCGCAAACCGCGGCCAACTCGATTGCCCCCGGGTGCTCTGCAGCAAAGGTCTTAAGCGCCGGGCCGTGGGAGTCAGAAGAATGCCAGCCTGCTCCTAGTATGCCGATGCGAATCATTATTCGATTCTCCATATCTTCAGATTGCTTATCGTCAGGTCCGCGCAGTAAGCGCGAAAGCCGACATAGCCGGCGGTGAGCGGGCTGGGGTCGTACGCCTGGATCCAGCACTTCCCGTCAACCCAGAACTCCAGGACATTGCCGTTCTGGACGAGCGTGATCCGGTACGACCTGTTGCGGTCGAGCAGCCGGGCGCGGTCGGTGAACTGCCGGATCAGATGCCGGCCCGGGTTTTTGCGCAGCCGGGTCGTCTTGTTATTGGTGCCGCCCAAATCCACCCAGTACAGGGGCAGGGGCAGGTAGTTCCTGAGGCTGGCGTTGGGCAGCCCCCGCATGTACTCGAACAGGTCGCCGTCGCGCTTGTCTATCATCCAGATGAAGATGGCGTCGGTCACGCCCGCCGAGAACTCCTCCGTGGGCACCGGAGTGGCTACGCAATCAACCGCAATCGGCCCCGTGAACCGCTGCTTCATAACATTGACACTCATATGCCGGAAGGTGTAAGCATCACCCTCAACTGTGGGCTTCTCACCGTTGCAGACCCACTGCGCGTCGAACGCCTCCGCGCCGAACGGTTCCTCGTAGAGCAGCTCAGTGCGCTGCCACTCCGGGAAGGTTATATCGTGGACGATGAAGTTCTCCGTGCAACTGATGATCCTGACGTCTGCACCTCGCACGCTGAGCTGCAGCCGGCCCTCGTTCTCGGTGTAAGGCGGGTCCATCTGCCCGTGCGCGAGGCACCGGTCATCAAGATAGACGGCGTACGACTCGGCCAGGGTGACGAGCTTCACCGTATGCGCGCTTTCCTTCTGCACAGAGGGGCTCTCGGCCTGGAATACCTGGTTATCCTTATGGAATATCGTCACGTGCTGGCCATCAAAGACAACGCGGAAGCCACTGGTTGCCTTCTTCCTTGAGCCGAAGTGTACGGTCAAGGAGCTGTCTTCACCGAGGCGCTCAAAGTTGAAGGTCAGCGCGATCTCGACATCGCCACCACCGGCCAGCGGGTAATCAACGCGCGTGACCTCCGCAATATCCTCGGCAAAGATCTGCAGCGTGCCGCCGGCGGGCACCAGCTTCCCGCCGGCGTTTTGCCAATCGTTGCAGCGAATCTCCGGCCCGTAATACTCTTCAATAACACGATAGTCCATCGTTAGCTCCTCCTCAGCCGGCCTCTCGGCTGCCCCGGCACCGATAACCAGGAGACAGGCAGCAAGCATGCCCACAATAAGATTGCATCTCAGACTAGCCGCAGTTCGGATACCTGCCACCTGATTCACGCCTCTTTCTTGGCAAGGGATGCTCGTCCCTACGTAGCAGCCGCGACCCGCACTTGCTTCCGCGCAAACCCTTCGCCAAACGAATTCGAGCCCCGCGACATAGCCCAGGGGCCCCAACTCGTGTCGCTTGTAGGAATTCTACCGGCGATTGGGCCGCGTGTCAATTATGGCCTCACCTGCGCCCCCCCTGCAGCCGGCCATCCCAAGCAATTGCCGAGCCGCCTTGTGATTATGGCAGAGGAATACTTGGCCTCCGTGGGGAAACTTGCTCTGGACAGGGACCCGGAGATAGACAAACCTTTAAGCCGGCAGATATCAGTAGTACGAGGAGACAGTGAATTGACGAAGGAAGCAATTGACAAGTTTGACGTCGGGGTCATCGGCGGGGGACCGGCCGGGTATGTGGCGGCAATCCGCGCAGCCCAGTTGGGTGCAAAAACCGTGGTTGTCGAGGCGCGCGAGCTGGGCGGCACCTGCCTGAATCGCGGCTGCATACCCTCCAAGGCCCTGCTGCGCTGCGTAGAGGCCATCGAACTGGCCAAGAGCGCCAAGCGCATGGGCCTCAAGTTCGCCGAACCCGAAATAGATTTTGACGGGGTGCGCCGCCACGCCGCCCGCGCTGTCAAGACGCTCGTGTCTGGCGTCGAGGTGCTCATGGAGAGCAACGGCGTTACCGTATTTCGAGGCCACGGTAAGCTCCTCGATCCCGCCGGTGTCGAGGTCACCGGCTCAGATGAGACTACCAGCTTTGAAGCTGCCAGAATCATCCTGTGTACCGGCTCTGTGCCGTTCATTCCCCCTATCCCCGGCGCTGATGGCGAGGGCATAATTGACAGCGACCAGGCTGTGGCCCTGCCCGGTCCGCCGGAGAGCTTGGTGGTAATCGGCGGCGGCGCAGTCGGCTCGGAGCTAGCCCAGGTCTACGCGGGCCTCGGCACGACGGTCACACTGGTGGAGATGCTCGACCGGCTTGTTCCGGCTGAAGACCCCGAGGCCAGTGCCCTGCTGGAAAGCACAATGAAGAAGCAGGGCATCCGCGTGCTGACCAGGTCTAAGGCGCTGGGGATCGAAGACGTTGACGGCGGCAAGCGCCTGGAGTTGGACTGCGACGGAGAAGGCGAGAGCGTCGAGGCGCAGATAGTGCTGATGGCCACCAGCCGCCGGGCCTACACCGACGACCTGGGGCTGGAGGAAGTCGGCGTCGGCACCGAGCGTGGGCGCATCGTGGTCAATGACCATCTGCAAACCAATATTGAAAACGTCTACGCGGCTGGTGACGTACGGCGCGGGGTGGGGCTGGCCCATCTGGCTTCCCACGAGGGCATCGTCGCGGTCGAGAATGCTCTGGGCGTTGGTGAGGATGGGGCCATCAACTATGACGCTGTGCCCGCGGTCATCTACACCCACCCCGAGATCGGTTCAGTCGGCGTGCAGGAGCATGAAATCGCTGAGCGCGGCGTAGAATGTTCCGTGGGCAGCTTTCCATACAGCGCCAATGGACGGGCGGCGGCCTACGGCGAGCGCCAGGGCTTTGTCAAGCTCATCGCTGAGGCCGGCTCCGGCTGCATCATCGGCGGCACTGTCGTCGGCCTGTCGGCCAGCGAGCTGATCGCGGAGATCACCCTGGCACTGCGCATGGGGCTGACGTTGGATGACGTCGCCGAGACGATTCACAGTCATCCCACGATCAGCGAGGCGATTGGCGAGGCTGCGCTGGCGGGCCTGGGCCGGGCCATCCACTTGCCGTGATACGGCGAGTGGGTAGTAGATCGTCGCTAGTGAATGGCAGACGGTGGACAACGACGTCTCAATCGGTAGGAGCGACATTCCTGTCGCGACTGGACAGTAGGCACAGAAAGGCCTACCGTGGGGAAAGTGGCGACGGGATACAGGACGCAGGATAACTGCGAACAGCAAAAAGACGCCTGAACCAGTTAGGAGGAACGTCAGATGATACGACTTATTCTGCCGTTATTGCTGGCAACTGTTGTGACCGTCCCGGCTGCCGCCGAGTGGCAACTGTCCGAGTTCATGATTTCGTGGTGGGGTGCGCCCGGAGATGATGTACACGCGCAGGCCGCCGTCCAGTGCGGTATCAATACCATAATGTGCAAGGCCAATCAGCTCGATATGTGCCGCGGCTACGGCTTCAAGGCGATGCTGACGGGGGCCACCCCGGAACTGGCCGCGCAACTCAAGGACGATGAAGTGATCTGGGGGTACTACGTCAGGGACGAGCCGGGGAATGAAGAACAGTACCGGGAGTGTGCGGCGAAGCGCGAGGCCTTGCATGAGGCTGACCCCAATCACCCGGGCTACATAAACCTGGGGGGCAGTTACGCCCGACACGCCCAGCGGGGGTACATGGAGATCGTCAAGCCCGAGGTGCTGAGCTACGACTATTACCAATGGTGGTGGGGCACGGCAGCTCACTTCTCCCGGCTCGAAGAATATCGCGCCGCCGCGCTGGAGGCGGGCATACCGCTGATTTCGTGGATTGAGGCGAGCGCCATCGAGCAGAAGAAGATGGAGGGCAACAAATATATCTATCACCCCGACAACTACGGGCGATTGCGCCAGAGTGTCTTCACCTCCCTGGCTTACGGCGTCAAGGGCATCCAGTGGTGGAAAGGGACGCGCTTTTGTAACGTGCGCGACGGTCAAATAACTCCCCAGGGGCAGGACATCGCTAAGATCAACGCCGAACTGAAGGTGATGGGACCAACGCTCATCCGGCTTCAGTCCGTAGACGTGTACCATACGCCGCCGCTGCCCAGCGCCACCCGGCAAGTGCCCGATGACTACTGGGTCCAGCCCCAGGGCGAGGGCTGGGTACTGGGGGTCTTCAAAGACCCGGAGGACAAGGATTACCTGATCCTGGCCAACCGCGATCCCCAGCACACCAAGTGGGCAGTCGTGCAAATCCAGCGCGCAGGCGCCCAGGTGGACAAGCTCAACAAGCAGACCGGGGCATGGCTGGAACTGCCCGTCAGCCAGCACGAAGGTGGGATCTCTGTAGACTTCATCGTTGCCCCCGGCGACGGAGAGTTGCTGCGCCTGCGCTGAGCTGTCGGGTCAGGAACTCGGCCAATACGGAGGCAAGAAGAAATGCTGCGAACCATTCTTATCCTGGGAGTAGTGATTCTGATGACGCTTCCCGCCAGTGCTGAGTGGCAACTGTCCGAGTTTATGATCGCCACCAATGGTCACCCGACGGATACACCGGCGGGCAACAATGCCTCGGCGCAGACAATCCTGAAAGCCAATATCACGGTGGTAATGTGCCCGCTGGAGAAACTCGAGGTCTGTCGCCAGTATGGTCTCAAGGCGATGATCCGGCCGGGCAAGAATGACACTCCCCTCACCGCCGAGCAAGCTGCGCAGCTCCAGGACGACGAGACGGTCTGGGGTTACTTCATTATGGACGAGCCGGCGGGCGTCAAACAGTACGAGGAATGTGCCCAGAGGCGCGAGGCCTTGCACAAAGCGGATCCCAACCATCCCAGCTACGTCAACCTGGGGGGCGGCTACCAGAAGATTCACTCCAGATTCATCGAGATCGTCAAGCCCGAAGTGCTCAGCTACGACTACTACCACTGGTGGTGGGACTACGACCTGCATTTCCCCAGGTTAGAGGAATACCGCGCTGCCGCTCTGGATGCGGGGATTCCATTGATCGCCTGGGCAGAGTGCAATACCGCCAAACAGGACAAAATCAGGGAATACAAGTATGTCCACCTGGCTGACAACCTCCCGCGCCTGCGAATGAGTATATACACCCGCTTGGCCTACGGCGTCAAAGGTATCCTGTGGTGGAAGGGCAACCAATTGTGGAAAGACGACCAACTGACCCCTGTTGGCCAGGACGCCGCGGTGATTGGCGCGGAGATGAAGGTGCTTGGCCCGACGCTGGTCAAGCTGCGGTCGCAGGAGGTCTTCCACACGCCGCCGCTGCCCCGGAGTACCCGTCAGCTTCCGGACGATTACTGGGTGCAGGTGGCCGGTGAAGACTGGGTGCTGGGGGTCTTCAAAGACCCGGATAATAATGACTACCTGCTGCTGGCTAACCGTGATCACGCCAAAAGCAAGTGGGCTGTGCTGGTGATCCTCAGGCCGGATGTCCAGATTGATAAGATGGACAAGACCACTGGCGAGTGGATAGCGCTACCGATCCGAACACGCGGGGACGATACCGTGGCGGAGTTCATCGTCGCCGCCGGCGACGGCGAACTGCTGCGCTTGCACTGAAGAGCACGGCGCTTCCAAGACGAGGCCGCGGGACAGGCGGGACGCCTGTCCTACCGGCGATCGCTTGCGGTAGCTGTTGCGTTGCTTGCCCTGAGCCTGCCGAAGGGCCGTGGGTCCTGAGCCTGCCGAAGGGGCATAGGGCTGTCGTTACTGTCCCCACTTCTCGTAGCTGACAATCTGCTCGAGGGCCAGGCGGTGCTTGGCCCCGGGCTGGTCATCAGGGTAGCCCAGCGGCATCAACTGCACCACGCGGATTTCCTCAGGTATCCCCAGGATCTCTTTGACCGCCTTCGCGTCGAAGGCGCCCACCCAGCAGGTGCCCAGGCCTTCTTCGACGGCTTGCAGGGCGATATGCTCTAAGGCAATCGCCACGTCAATCGGGTAGCACATCAGCCCGCAGGGCATCACGTGCTCATCGGTTTGGGCACAGGCGGCAATGACCACCGGCGCCTGCCCGACGAAGCCCTGGCCGCCCGCGGCGGCCATCAGCTTCTGCCGGACCTCGGCATCGGTCACCACTACGAAGCGCCACTCCTGCCGGTTGCTCGCCGAGGGTGCCAGGCGCGCTGCCTCCAGCACCCGTTCGAGCTTCTCAGCCTCCACTGGTTGGTCTTTGTACCGGCGCACGCTGAAACGCTGTTGAATGGCTTCGAAAACGTCCATAATAACTAGCCTCCTTGGAGTTATTTCTGACAGCAAAATACGCGGTAACCCCTTTTGCAGGTTACTGTCTTGATATTGCTGAACAGTGGGGTAATGTCGCGGATGATACTCTTGGCTCCCTGTTTGGTGCGGATGACCAGCCAGAGCGCTCCGCCGGGGCGCAGGCGCTCGGCCGCAGCCGCCAGCAGCCGCAGGACCTCCTGCTTGCCCGCCCGAATCGGCGGATTGCACAGCACGACATCGAAACGGCGGTCGCCCAGCACTTCCGGGGCATCACCGGTGAGCACTTCCCCGTTGTTGACTGCGTTGGCCGCCACATTCTCGGCGGCCAGCTGCGTGGCGCGCTCGTTGATATCTACCAGCGTTACCCGCGCGCCCGGCGCAAGCTTGGCCGCGATGAGCCCCAGTACGCCATACCCGCAGCCGAGGTCCAGAATGTCGCCCGACTCGGGCAGCGCCATCTTCCTGGCCAGCAGCAGGCTGCCGGGATCAGCGCGCCCGTGCGAAAAGATGCCCCGGTCCGAGGTCAGCCTCAGTTCCACGTCCTGAACGGAGACGCTGAACCGTCGGGGTTGGGAGGCTGTCTGCGGCTGTGCTGTGAAGTAGTGGGCTGCCTTGGATTTTGGAGCATCTGTGTCTTTCATGATTCCCTTGGATCTCTAAGTGGCAAAGGCATCCTGCCTGTGTGCCTTGCCGTCATGTACGCCGGCTGGAAGCCGGTGCCACCGATGACTGGACAGGCGAGTCGCCTGTCCTACCGGCAGCTACCTTGCCACGAATCGTCCCGGATTGACTGGGCCAGGCCCCTGACCCAGGGGCAGCGCGGACTCGATAGCCTGCGCGGCGAAGAGCTTGGCCCGCTCCACCGCCTCGAGGGGCTCGTAGTCGCGGGCCAGGTACGCTGCGATAGCCGAGGCGAATACGCAGCCGCTGCCGTGAGTGCCGGCGCTGGCCAGCCGGGGCCCACTGAATTCGTGTACCTGACCCGTTTCGGCGTCACAGAAGACATCCACAGCGCTTTCCGCCAGGTGACCACCGGTCACAACAACAGCCCGCGGGCCCAGCTCACACAGCGCCTGGGCGGCCGCGCGCATCTGCTCCAGGCTCTCCACCGGTCGCCCCAGCAGTGCACTGGCCTCGGCCATATTGGGCGTGATGACCTCCGCCAGCGGCAGGAGCAGGTCAATATAGGCTGTCTCCGCCGCTTCGAGCAAGAGTCGTCCGCCGGAGGTCGCCACCATTACTGGATCCACGACCAGGTGCGGAATTTGGTGGTGCCGGATGCGCTCGGCCACGACTTCGATTATGGCGGCGGTCGCCAGCATGCCGGTCTTGGCGGCGTGACACGGCAGGTCGGATATGATAGAATCTATCTGCGCGGCGACCAGTTCGGGCGGCAGCGGGAAAGCCTGCTGGACGCCCACGGTATTCTGCGCGGTAATAGCGGTAATCGTGCAGGTGCCGTGCAGACCCAACGAGGCGAAGGTCTTGAGGTCCGCTTGGATCCCGGCACCGCCACCCGAATCAGACCCGGCGATGGTCATTGCTACGGCAATCGGCCTTTTAGCTGGCTCAGCCATACATCATCCGTCCTGGTGCGGAGTTGGTCCTGCCAGTATTATTCTTCCACCACTGGGCTTATACCTACCTGGAGCAACAGTTAATGCGCAGCAAACGGGCTGTACTCCTGGACCGTGATGGTGTGATAAATATAGATGGGCCCGGCTACGTCACGAGCTGGGACGAGTTTCAGTTTTGTCCCGGTGCGTTGGAGGCTATCCGCGAGCTCACTGAGGCCGGCTGGGAGATTTACGTCATCACCAACCAGTCGGGCATAGCCAAGGGCTTGTACTCAAAGCAGCGCCTGACGGATATTCACTGGCGGATGCTGGTGGAGATCCGCAGGGCCGGGGGGCGGTTGCTGGGTATCCAGTACTGCCCGCACACCGACGAGGCCAATTGTATGTGCCGCAAGCCCAGGCCCGGGATGCTGCTTAAAGCCGCGGCCAAGTGGGGCCTGGACCTGCGCCGGTCTTACCTCATCGGCGATTCGGCGCGGGATATCCAGGCCGGGGCCGCGGTTGGATGTACCACCTTCTGGGTGCAGACTCATTGCACCGACGAGCGTACCCAGAATCAGCGCGAGAAGATGATTACCGTTCCTGATTATGAGGTTGAGGACTTGGTGGAAGCTGCTGGGATCATCCTCGCAGACTTCGGGCCATCTCCGGCGGGTGTAGCAGCTTCTTGACCGTGTCTATCACGCGGTGGTGTATCGAATCGCCCAGCCCGTCGTCGGGAGCAAGTGAGATTGAGCAATAATGTTATCAGAGGAGACTATCAAGAATGATAGCGATAACCGGTGGGGCTGGCTTCTTGGGTTATCATGTAGCCAACTACTTCGCTGGGCAGGGCGAAAGCTGTCTGCTGCTGGACATCGCGACTTTCGACGAATCGGAGTATCCTCAAGGTGCGACCTTCGTTGAAGCCGACGTGCGCGATGCTCAGGCTGTCCGGAGTGCGCTTGCAAATCAGGGCCTGTCGTGCATCATCCATGCGGCCGCGGCACTACCCCTGTGGAAGCGCCAGGATATCTTTTCGGTGAATGTGGCAGGTACCCGTACGGTGCTGGCTGTCGCCCGCGAGTTGGGTATCCCCCGCGTGGTGTATATCTCCTCAACGGCTGTGTATGGCGTGCCGAAAGTTCATCCGCTTTACGAGGATAATCCGCGGGTAGGGGTGGGTCCGTATGGCGAGAGCAAGATTCTCGCCGAGCAGGTTTGTGAGGAGTTCCGCGCGCGCGGGCTTTGCGTTCCGATAATCCGCCCGAAGACCTTCATCGGAACTGCGCGGCTGGGGGTATTCCAGATTCTGTACGATTGGGTGGAATCGGGCTGCCGCATACCATTGATTGGCAACGGTAGGAATCACTATCAGCTACTCGAAGTTGAAGACCTCTGCGATGCGATTTGGCTGGCCGCGACTGCCCCTGATGACCAGGTCAATGACACGTTCAACGTGGGCGCAGAGAAGTACGGAACCGTCGCGGAGGATGTCGGGGCGTTGTGCGAGTATGCAGCCAGCGGCGCGCGGGTGATGACGACTCCTGCCGGGGTGGTGAAACCTGCCCTGGCCCTGCTCGAAGCGTTGCACCTCTCGCCCCTGTACAAGTGGGTCTACGGCACTGCGGATACCGATAGCTTCGTTTCGGTGGACAAGATCAAGCAAACCTTGGGCTGGTCGGCCAAATATAGTAATTCTGAGGCGCTGATCCGCTCGTATCAATGGTATCTGGACCATAAGACAGAGTCCGACTCAGCAACCGGGGTTACCCACCGGGTTGCGTGGAACCAGGGCGTCCTCAAGGTTGTCAAGCGCCTGATGAAATAACTGATCTCGGTCTCTCAGGGGCAGGATGCCTGTGCCACGGAAGCAGAAAAAAGGGGAAGGCCATCTGGCCTTCCCCTGCTTTGATTTGTGCTTGCAGCTTGGCCCAACGGTCTACGGGCAGGCGCAATCGCTCAGCCAGGTCACCCGCTCGCACAGCTCCTTGCTGTTGGGCCCGATGTCCCACCAGTTGTCCTCGAGCGGGCTGGTGGCCTCCCAGGTGCTCCAGTTGCTGATCACTGCGCCCTCGGTGCCGTTCATCACCCAGCGGGCGTGGCCGTCGCAGAACGCGTAGTTTGCGCCGTTGTTGTGGTTCGCCCAAATGTAGCCGCACTGGCGGCCACTGCGCTTGTAGTTGGAGTTCCCGGTGTGGCACATCCAGGCCTGGCCGCCGGCGTACCTCATGTTGCTGGTGTTCGAAAACGACTCGACCAGCAGGACGGTGTTGCCCGGGCTCTCCAGCCAGCTTTCGCTGGCGGGGATGTACTTCAGGCCGGAGCCGCAATCTACCTTGAGCGCCAAACCACCGTAGAAGTCGGCGCAGCCGTCTTTGTCGCCGCCGTAGGTACTGTTGTAGAATACCCCGTTGTAGGAGTACCCACTCTCCCGGTAGCGGCTCCAGTTGGGCAAGTAGCCACCGTTCACCAGTGTCTTGACTTGTTTGGCCTGTTTCAGCAGCGGGCAGAACATGATGTCGCTGCTGGTGACGTAGGTCGCCAGTAGCCCCTTGGGGGGATCACTACGATTGGTACTATAGAAGTATAGAACGTTCTCGACATCATGCGGGTAGTAGGCGAACCAGTCACTGGTGTAGATCTTGTAGGCCATGGCGACGTTCTTGATATTACTCAGGCACTGGGTCTGCTTGGCCTTGGCCCGGGCCCGGGCGAAGACCGGGAAGAGTATAGCTGCCAGGATGGCGATAATGGCTATCACCACCAGCAGCTCGATCAAAGTGAAGCCTTTGCGGCTAGCTATCATTATCATCAACTCCTATCTGTGAGAGTGTTATCGTCAGTAGTTGTCCCAGTCCCAGCCCATGACCACTTCAGTCTCGCGGCGGCTCTGGCGCTTGGCGTGCCCATCCAGGAAGGAGACGTTCATCCCGTTGTTGTGGCGCAGCACCGGCGTGATGTCCACGCAACTGACGCCGGAGGTACTCTTGCTCTTCCACCTATGCTCGCTGCCACTGTAGCGGACGTCAAGCTCGAAGACGTTGGCGCTACCCCAGGAGAAGCTGTCGCAGGCGCTGTCGGTGGAGATGGCCTGCTCGGCGTCCCAAACCATGTAAACAGTCGAGGGGTCAGGGCACATGTCAATGTCGTTAGCGCCGGGGGGCCATATCGTGCACGGGCCCCATGGGTCGCCGCCGACGCTTCGGATCGCCCACCAGAACCGGCAGTGGCCTTGTGCGCTCTTGGCGTCCCAATTCGGTGTGGGGAAGAGGTCGTTCTTGCCGAACAGAGGCGCGAAGACGGAATAGCTGCTCGACAGGAAGTTCACCACCGGGATCTCGTCAAAGGGCAGCGCGTCGGGGGCGGCGGGGCACTGGAGAATATCCGCGCTCTTGAAATAGGGGGCCACCGCATTCCAGACGTAAACGATGTCGTCTTCGTTGCTGTCGCTGTAGTTGCCATAGGCGAAATAGGGTAACGCCTGGTCGTAATCGGAGGTATACGTCAGGATGGCCGTGGCCAACTGCTTGACGTTGGACAGGCACTGGGTCTCCATTGCCTTCGCCTTGGCGCGGGCGAAAACGGGGAACAGAATCGCTGCCAGGATAGCAATGATCGCTATCACCACCAACAATTCTATCAGGGTAAAACCTCTGCGTCTACTTGTCATCAGATTCTCACTCCTTAGTACTTCGCGTACGTACCTATATGGATCTGACCCAGTTGTAGTCCGACCGGTAGTGGCGGTCACCACCTCCCTGATTTGCACGGGCCTCGAGATGACGTGCCTACTCAGCGGGTACAGGGTACCACAAAATGACCGGGCTGTCAACCGTTTGTGGTGCCTATTCTTCGCAAGCGAGCAGAATATTACCTGCGCCTTGTCATCGGGCCGACGAGAGAGGGCGACAGGCGGGACGCCTGTCGTACCGAGGCAGAAAAAAGGGGAAGGCCATCTGGCCTTCCCCTTTATGGCTATTGGTTCTGAGTACAAACGGGCCGGCCTAGTCGCATTGGTCGGGGTCGAAGTTGACGCGAACGTAGATGTCCTTGCCGTTGCCCAGGTCGTGGAGGTTGGTGCCGTCTGCGACCTTGGCATCGTAGTCGCCATCACTGAACTCGACGCCGTCTGTGCCCTGCTTGACCCACTGGGCGTGGCCGTCGGTAAAGCCGATGTTCATCCCGCTGTTGTGGCGCCAATTGTGACGACCGCGGCCGGAGCTCATGACAGCCCCGGTGGTGTGATTGTGGTAGCATGGCCCGCCCCAGTTCTGCCAGCTACCGGATGTGCTAGCGGAGACCTCGAGCAGCAGGATCGTGCCGCTAGGATCTGCAAGCCAGGCCTCGTTAGCGGGGAAGTAACGCATCGGGCCGGGATCACTCCAATTGCTGCAATAGGCCTGGAGTGTCAGGCCGCCCTTGTAGGGGCTGCTGCCGTGGTCGGAGTACCGCATGTTGTACGCGTAGCTGTTCTCGCGGTAGCCCGAGCCCCATGCCTTGTAGCCCCCGCCAAACTGGGCCAGACCCGGGCAGTTGATCATGTGCCACTCATTGATGTACGGCTTGAGGTCCCCGCTCAGACTACCGTTGTTGTTGTAGGCCCAATCCCGCCTGTGTGGGAACCACCCGAAGTAGTCAGCAGTGTAGACCTTGAAGGCGGTGCATAGGTTCTTCACTTGGCTCAGGCACTGGGTCTCATAGGCCTTCTGGCGCGCCCGGGCGAAGACGGGGAACAGAATGGCTGCCAGGATAGCGATGATCGCTATCACCACCAGCAATTCAATCAGGGTGAAACCCTTGCGCTTGGTAAGCATTATCATCGACTCCTCTCGAGGTAATTTTGGGCTACGGCCAGGGCCAGCTTGTACTCGCTGACGGCGCCCAGGCGGTGGTTTCCGCCTTACTCTGGCGCTTGGCGTGGCCATCGAAGAAGGCCACATTCAGGCCGTTGTTGTGGCGCAGTACCGGCTTGATGGTGGCACAACTGTTGCCGCCCAGGTTGGCCAGCCTGTTTGAACCGCAGCTGTAATGGGCTTGAAGGTCCCCGATGCTGGTAACCGCGCCGGTGCAGCCACTGGCGTCCATCTCGGCGTCCCACAGCATGTATTGCCCCGACGGATCGTCACACTTGTCCAGAAGCTGCGTTCCGTACAGGGACGAGCCGGTCGGCCAGGGATCGCCGCCCACGCCGCTGATGTGCCAACCGAATTTGCAGTAGCCCCGGGCTTCCTTGGCGGGGCGACAGGAGGTGCTGAAGTTATACATGTCGCCCAGCCATGCTCCGTTGAGCGAGTAGCTGCTGGAGAGCCAGCTAACGTCGGTCAGGTCGCCAAAGGGGATGGCGTCGGGTGCGGTGGGGCACTGAAGGATGTCGGTCGTCTTGAAATACGGCCTCAGCACTACCCAGGCGTGGGTGATATTGCCTATGTCACTGGATGAGCCGTACATCACCCACGGCAGCGAGCTGTCATAGTCCGAGGCATAGGTCAGAACCGCCGTGGCCAACTGCTTGACGTTGGATAGGCACTGCGTCTCCTGGGCCTTGGCCTTGGCCCGGGCGAAAACGGGGAACAGAATCGCCGCCAGGATAGCGATGATCGCTATCACCACCAGCAATTCTATCAGGGTGAATCCTGTGCGTCTACTTGCCATGATTATTCACTCCTTAGGTACTTGGCATACCAACTTGATACGTCTGAACGTCATGCCATTGTCAACAAGCTGCGGCGCGGGTTATCACCTCCCTGTCGGCACGTAATGAACGTCGCTACTCCTAGTCAGTATAAAGTATACTGCAAAGCTGAAAAACTGTCAAGGATTCTTATTGCGCGGGTACCGGCTGTGGTCACTGGCCCTGGCTTTGAACCCGGCGCACGGTCACGTAGGGCTTGATCTGCGCGAAGGTATTGCGCCCGATCCCCTCAATGAGTTGCAGTTGATAGATCGTCTTGAACGGCCCGTAGCGCTGCCGGTAGGCGATGATCCGTTGGGCCAGGACCGGGCCGATGTCGGGCACCCGTTCGAGATCGGCCTGGGTGGCGGTATTGAGGTCAACTAGTAGCGGGGTAATCGGGGCAGGCGCGGCGGGCTTGACCGCCGGAGGTGGTGGGGCTGGCTTCGGGGTCGGCCGCGGCTGGGGTGGTGGTTGGAGCGTAGGTGTAGGGACCGGCTCAGGCTTCGGTGCGGGCTTGTAGGGCACAGTTACCTTGTCGCCGTCTTCTATCAGTTTGGCAAGATTGACCGCGTCCCGGTCAGCCCGGGCAGCGAATCCTCCGGCCCGCTCGATGGCCTCGTATACGCGCGTACCCGGCGCCAGGCGATAGATACCCGGGCGGTTGACCGCGCCGGCGACCTGCACCACCAGTTGCACAGCATCCTCGCCGGGAGCGGGAGGATGGTAAAGCTGCTCCCCAGCGGGCACCGGCGCACTGGTGTGGGCGGAGAACAGGTAGGTACCAGTGCCACCGAGCACCACGATTATCAGGGCCAGCACTATCTTCTGCGCCGTCCTGAGTTCCAGCACAGGCCTCACATACTTGTCCGAGGGGTTGGTGGAACGCGACTACCCAACCACGATATTGATCAGCTTATTCGGCACCGGAATAACCCGCTTGATCTCCTTGCCCGCAATGTGCCGCTGGACGCTCTCGACCTGCACGGCCAACTCCTGGCAGCGCTCCATGTCGGTGCCGGCGGGGACCTGAATAGTGCCGCGCAGCTTGCCGTTGACCTGCACGGCGATGGTAATCTGCTCTTCCGCGGCGATCTGCTCGTCAGCAGCGGGCCAGGGCTGCTCGTAAGTAGTGCCGGGGAGGGCGAGGCGCTCCCAGAGTTCGTCGGCAATGTGCGGGGCCAGCGGCGAGAGCAGCAGCAGCAGGTTCTGCAAGCCCTCACTGAGCACCGCGCAGGAGACCGCCTCGCCGGCGCTGGTCTGCTCGGCGAACGGCAGCAGTTCGTTGACCAGCTCCATCAGGGCGCTGACCGTGGTATTAAGCCCCATCTCCTCAATATCGCCGCTGACCGACTGAATCGTCTGGTGAACCTTGCGGCGGATGGCGCGCTGTGCTTCGTCAAGCTCGGTGTCCAGGTGCTCCGCCCAGTTAGGATCGAACTTGTCTCGGTTCCCCGCAACCAGGCGCCAGACGCGGTTGAGGAAACGGTGCGCGCCCTCCACGCCCCGGTCACTCCACTCGGCGTCCTGGTCGGGCGGCCCGACAAAGAGAATGAAGACGCGGCCGGTGTCGGCGCCGTAGCGGGCATTGATCTCGTCGGGCGTGACCACGTTGCCCTTGGATTTGCTCATCTTGGCGCCGTCTTTGTAGATCATCCCCTGGGTAAATAGCTCCGCGAACGGCTCAGAGAAGCCTATGTGGCCCAGATCGTGGAGCACCTTGGTAATAAAGCGGGCGTAGAGCAGGTGGCGGACTGCGTGCTCGATGCCGCCGACGTACTTGTCCACCGGCAGCCAGTAGTCCACCGCCTCGCGCCGGAAGGGCACGTCGGGGGCATCGGCGCTGGTGTAGCGCAGGAAGTACCACGACGAGTCCACGAAGGTGGTCATCGTGTCGGTCTCGCGCTGGGCCGGGCCGCCGCACCGGGGGCAGGTGGTGTTAATGAATTCGTCCACCTGGGCCAGCGGTGACTCACCCGTAGGCTCGAACTCGGCGTCAGTCGGCAGGAGCACCGGCAGGTCCTGCTCGGGCACGGGCACCTCTCCACAAGCCTCGCAGTAGATTATGGGAATGGGGCAGCCCCAGTAGCGCTGGCGGCTGAGCAGCCAGTCGCGCAGCCGCCAGTTGACCGCCCGCCGGCCGATGCCCTGCTCCTCGAGATAATCGGCGATCGCTTCCTGGGCTGCTGCGCTGTCCATCCCCGAGAATTGATCGCAGTTGACCTGGACGCCCGCCTCCACCCAGGCCTCGGTCATCGTGGTGGCGTCCAGCTCCTCGCCCGGCGGCTGGATGACCACCTTGACGGGAATATCGTACTTGCGGGCGAATTCCAGGTCGCGCTGGTCGTGAGCGGGCACGGCCATAATCGCCCCGGTGCCGTACTCCATCAGTACGTAGTTGGTCACCCAGATGGGGATCTTCTCGCCGGTGAGCGGATGCGTGCAGTACGCGCCGGTGAAGATGCCGCGCTTCTCGACTTCCTCCGAGCCGCGCGCCAGTTCGCCCTCGGCCAGCGCCTCGCGCACGAAGGCCTGCACCGGCTCTTCATACTCGGTGCCCGCGGTCAGCTCGTTGACCAGGGGGTGTTCGGGCGCCAGCGCCATAAAAGTGATGCCGTAGATAGTGTCAATGCGGGTGGTGAAGACTTCAATAGGATCACTTCTGCCGTCCACAGGCAGCTTGAACTGCACGCCCTCAGAGCGGCCGATCCAGTTCTCCTGCATCACCCGCACCCGCTCGGGCCAGTCATCGAGCATCTCGATGTCATCCAGCAATCTCTGGGCGTACTTCGTTATTGCAAAGTACCACTGCTCGGCGACCTGGCGCCGCTCGACGGGCGTGCCGCAGCGCTCGCACAGATCGCCTTCTAGCTCCTCGTTGGCCAGTACCGTCTGGCACGAGGGGCACCAGTTGACCGCCGCCTCGCCGCGGTAGGCCAGACCGTTGTGGTAGAGCTGCAAAAACAGCCACTGGGTCCACTTGTAGTAGTCCGGCGCGGAGGCGTTGACCTCGCGGCTCCAGTCGTAGCTGATGCCCAGCCGGTCGAACTGGTCCTTCATCCGCCCGACGCAGTCCTCAGTCCACTGAGCGGGGTGAATCTGGCGCTCGATTGCGGCATTCTCCGCGGGCAGCCCGAAGGCGTCCCAGCCCATCGGGTGCATGACGTTGTAGCCGCGCATGTGCATATAGCGGGCGACCACATCGCCGATGATGTAGTTGCGCACGTGGCCCATGTGCAGCTCGCCGGAGGGATACGGGTACATATCCAGGTAATAGAACTTCTCCCGGTCGGTGCTCTCGGTGGTCCGGAACAGCTCACGCGCGCGCCAGATCTGCTGCCATTTGGGTTCGATGCTGGAAAAGTCGTAACGGTCAGGCACAATCGGAACTCCTTAGTTTGCGCAGAGAGATACTCGTATTGCTCAGAGTGTAGCACATTTTGGGGAAGGTTTGAAGGGGTGGGGAGGAGAACAGGCGCGCGGTGGTGCTCAGCCGACTTCGTAGCGCGGCATCCCGACCCGCGAAAGGCCTATGCTGTGGATAAGGCGCGGTGGGCCGCAGAGCACTGGCTGGCTCCTACTTGGAGAATGATTATGATGGATGCAAGCACAGATGCTGAGCTCTGGCAGGGAGCGTACTGGATCTGGCACCCGCCGGTCGAGAAGATGTATAACTTCCACCTGTTGGCGCGGAAGGCTTTTTCGCTACCCGGAGATGTCGAGCGGGCGACATGCCTAATCAGCGCCAATAACGCCTACGAGCTGCATATCAATGGCAACTGGGTTGGTCGCGGGCCGGTGCGCTCATACCCCGAGTGGCAGTATTACGATGAGTACGACGTAAGCGCGGCGCTGCAGTCCGGTGATAACGTCGTCGCGGTTCACGCCTACAGCCACGGCGGTCAGCACGACGGTGGGCTAGGCCAGTTACCGGGCCCCGGCGGGCTGATCGGCAAGCTGACGGTTGAGCTGACCGACGGCAGCATGGTCACTGTGGGCACCGACGACTCCTGGCGGGTGCTACGCGCGCCGCAATACGAGATTGACGCCGAACACGTCACCTGGCACCGGCAGGATTTCAAGGAAATCTACGACGCCACCAAGGAGATAGCGGACTGGCGGGAAGTGCAGTTTGATGACAGCGCCTGGCCGCCAGCGGCGGTGCTGGGGCCCGTGCCGACGGCCCCCTGGACGCACCTGATTGCTCGGGATATTCCCTTCTTCACCAGAGAGCCGGTCTGGCCGGTGAACGTGTTCGGACATCTCAGCGGCCGTGCCTACGGCTTCTCTGAGCACGATATCAACAACCCCGAAGCGCTGAAGCGCGATGACGACGAGGTGGCCGAGATCTTCCCGCTGCACGATGATTTCGAGGTGCAGATAATCCTGGATTTCGGCCGGCCCACTGTCGGACGGTTCCACCTGGATGTGGCCGACTGCGGGGGCGGCGAGATCTTCATCTCCTACGGTGATGACCTGGACCTAACGCGCACCGACCGGCTGATCTTGCGCCCGGGCCCCCAGCACTACCAGCCCTACGAGCGGCGCTTCGGGCGGTACGTTATGCTCACCTGCCGTGACCTGCCCGCGCCGCTCAAGCTGCGCGGGGCGTGGTTCGAACTGGTGACCTATCCGGTGCAGAAGCGGGGCGAGTTCGCCTGCAGCGACGCGATGCTCGATCGCATCTGGGATGTGGGCCGCTGGACGCTGCGCATGAATATGCACGACCACTACGAGGACTGCCCCTGGCGCGAGCAGACACTGTACTGCGGTGACTTGCGCGTCTCGGCGCTGCTGACCTATTACGCCTACGGCGACTACGCGCTCGCCCGCAATTCGCTGACCAAGCTGGCCCGCATACAGAAGGGTGATGGGCGGATCCCCAACCACGGCCCCGTACCCAGCGAGTTCAAGGCCATCCCGGAGTATCCCGCGCTGTGGCTGATTGCGCTGGCCGACTACTGGCAGCACAGCGGCGATCTGTCACTGGTCGAGGAACTTTGGGGCAACGTCGAGCGGCTGCTGGAGTGGTACCACTCGTGGCACGACGAGCGGGGCCTGATGAAGCAACTGCCGCTGAGCGAGCGGGCCGATTTCGTGGACAATCTTGCCGGCGTGAAGATGGACGGCCAGGTCCTGGCAGTCCAGGCCCTGTATCATCATGCGCTGCTGTCCGCGGCGAAAATGGCAGGTGCTGTAGGCGACGCGGCGACTGCACAGATAGCGCGGGAGCGTGCCGAACGGCTGGGCACGGTCATCAATGGCCTGTACTGGGACGAAGAGCTGCAGGCGTACGTGGACTGCCTGGGCGAAGGTGGTGAGCCGATGAGTCGGGCGACGCCTGACGTGGAGCCGGGCGGCGACACAGGCACCGGCCTGAACCAGATTAGCAATGGGTTGATGCTATACTGCGGACTTGTGTCCCCGGAGCGGCAGGCGGGCACGCTCGCGGTGCTGCTCGACCCCGGCCTGGCTCCGCCGGTGAGAGCCGGATATATGAACTACTATGTGACCGAGGCATTGTTCGCGGCGGCCAGACCAACGGAGGCGGTCCAGCGCATCCGCGAGTATTGGGGCGGGATGATCGAGCGCGGCGCGACTACCTTCTGGGAGGTCTTCGACCCGACCACGCCGCGCGGCGAGCTGCCCAACCGGCTGTGGAGCCTGTGCCACGAATTCTGCTGCGGGCCAGTGCATAGCCTGCCCGCGCACGTGCTGGGGGTGCAGCCGCTTGAGCCGGGTTTTGCGCGGACCAGAATAGCGCCCGAGCCCGGTGACCTGCGCTGGGCACGGGGCAGCATCCCGACGCCGCTGGGGCCGGTAGAAGTCTCCTGGCAGCGCGCCGATGAGGGGATACGCTTTGAACTCGAGGTGGCCTGGCCCGCGGGTATGGCCGTGGAGCTGGCTGTGCCCACCTATCGCCGTGACGCTCCGCAAGTATACGCAGATGAAGTTGCCGCATCATTTGAAAAGATAGCAGGCAGGGCGATACTTGCATTTGACGCTACCGACGAGGGCCAGCGGCACTGGATTGTGACGGATTGAGCGAGTGTGGCGCGGGACGATTAGCCCGGATTATTCATGAAGATAGATGCAGTGAGCGCGTCGGAGGCGTGGCAGTAGCCGTCGAAGCCCGTCACGTCAATTCACTGTTTCCTGTGAACAACGCCCCGACGCAATTGTCGCGGGCGTTGCTCAACTTTCCAAGTTTTTGCCGGAAGGGTGTGGGAAACCGGCTTTTTTTGCCTAAAAAGCGGGTTTCCCACAAGCCGTTCATGAATTATCCGGATTAGACAATGTCGCTTTTCTCGACCCGGCGATATTTCCCCGGCTTCAGAGCAAGCTTGCTCAGCTCAAGCTTGCCGATTCTCATGCGACGCAGGTTGATGATGGTCAGGCCCAGCGCTTCGCACATGCGGCGGATCTGGCGATTGTAGCCGGTGTGCAGTACCATCCGCAGAGTCACTATGTCGGCGCGCTTGGGACTCCGATGCAGCAGCGCGACCCGGTCAGCCTGCATTAGCTTCCCTTCGATCTGCAAGCCTGCCTCGAAGCTTCGCTTGACTTCTCTTGGGCTGATCCCCTCCGCAATCTGCACCACCACTTCGTACTCCTTCTCGTGCCCGAAGCTGGGGTGCATGAGCTGGTGGGTCAGCTCGCCGTCGTTGGTCAGCAGGATGAGGCCTTCCGAGGTCAGGTCGAGCCGCCCGACCGGGTAAACGCGGGGTCGTTGGGGGACGAGGTCGGTGACCGTGGTGCGCCCTTTCTCGTCGGCAGCCGTTGACACCACGCCTTTGGGCTTATACAGGGCGTAGTAGACAAGTGTCTCCGCGCGTCGCCTAACCGGCGTGCGGCGAAAGACGACGTCGTCCTTGTCCGGGTCAATCTTCATCCCCAACGTGGCCCGCTCGCCGTTGACGTAGACATCGCCCGACGAAATATGCTCGTCAGCTTTCCGCCGCGAGCATATTCCGGCATCGGCCAGAAACTTGTTAAGGCGAATGGTGGGCATTCGTCCTTCCTCTATGTGGTAGGAGTGGCATTCTTGCCACGACGATGGTCGGGCCAAGGGTGGCCCTCCCACAGCGCCAGAGGTCTGCAGGCTGGCTACACCCACCCTCAGGCCTTTCTGCGACTACGGCGCCATCGCCAATATCCGGTCCATCGCGCGGGAGGTGGCGAAAACTAGCTCTTCGGGGGCGTGCTGGTACGGCGGCATCATCTCGGCGGCCACCCAGCCGTCGTAGCCGACCTCCGCGAACGCGTCCATGACCGCCGGCCAGTTGACGTCACCCTCGAGCAGGTCGCAGAAGCCCTCAATGGTCCCCACGCTGCGCTTGAAGTCCTTGAAATGGACCCGGACGAGGTGCTCACCCAGCAGGCGGATCCACTGCTCGGGGAAGCCGGTGGGCATCATATTGCCGACATCCATCCAGAAGCCGACGTGCTCGCTGCCGACCTCCTCGATGAACCGGAGCATCTCCAGGGGGCTGAGCAGGAACATATTCCAGACGTACTCCAGGCCCATCGAGACTTCCAGTTCCTCGGCCAGCGGCGCCGTCTCCCGCATAGCGACCAGCGCCCGGGCGTAGGCTACTTCATAGGGCACGACGGGGCAGCCGGCGATGAAGGTAGCGTGGACGTTACCGGGGATAACCAACACGCCGTCCACGCCCACCATGTGGGCCGAGCGCAGGAGTACCCGGGTGACGTCCATCGCCTTGGCGCGCTCTTCGGGGTCGTCGGCGGTCAGGGAGTACGACCAGTACAGGCCGGTGGCGACGCCCGAGATCTCAATTCCGGCGCGCCGGGCGGCCCCGACGATCCGGGGCGCATCCTCCTCGTAGGAATCCAGACACAGCAGGCCCAGGCTGTGCTGGGAGCCATCGGTGTCCTCAGTCAGCGCGACCTCGATGCCCTCAAAGCCGGCCTCCTTGGCCAGGACCATCCGCTCGTTCAACTGCATATCGGCGGGGAACGACCACTCACTTATACTCTTGCGCATGACTCATTCCCTCCTGAAGATATTGGTCTAGTCCAGATTATTCATGAACGGCTTGTGGGAAACCCGCTTTTTAAGCAAAAAAAGCCGGTTTCCCACACCCTTCCGGCAAAAACTTTGAAAGTTGACTAATGCAGTTGATAGTTGCATCGTCTCGCTGCTCGCAAGGAACTGTGAACTGCCGTCAATGCCTTTTGAGGGACACCTGCACGTCTTTCGAACGCTCATCCCTTTTGTCTTCATGAATAATCCGGGCTAGTCCAGCTGGACGACTTCGCCGGTCTCGGCGGACTGCTGCTCGGCCATTATCACCTGCACCGACTCGCGCGCCGATTGCGGGGTAACGCGCTCGGGTGGCTGGTCGTTCTCCATACACTGCACGAAGTAGGCCAGTTCCCGTTCGTAGCCGGTGCCGGCGGCGACCTCGGGTGTGTACGGCTCACCGTCGCTCGGGTAAAAAGTGAGCATCGGGTCGTTGGCGAGCGAGAAATCCAGCAGGCCCTGCTCGCCGAGTGCCTGGAAGCCCATCTCGAAGGGAAACGCGCCCGGCATCGCCCAGCCGCCTTCGGCCACGCAGATGAAGTCGTCGTACAGGTAGCTGGTGATGATGTGATCCACCTTCTCGCCAGTGCTGAAAAGATTGCTGGCGCGGGCGAGCACGGCGGACGGCTTTCCGAACACGGACAGAATGAAATCAACGTCATGGATGTGGAGGTCGAGCATCGCCCCGCCGCTAAGCCTGGGATCAAGGAGCCAGCCGTCCTCGGCCCAGGTCGCTGGCGGTGACTGGCGGGTGAACTTCACTGATGCCAGCCGACCCAGCCCGCCCCTGCTGATCATATCCGCCAGCAGTTCGTACTCCGGCCAGAAGCGGACGCACTGGGCGATGAACAGCATCCGACCGGCGGCCTCGGCCGCCGCGATCATCCGGTCACAATCCTCCAGGCTGCGGCCCATCGGCTTCTCGCTGATGGTGTGGCAGCCGGCCTCGAGCGCCGCCACTGTCATCTCCGCGTGCAGGTACGTCGGCACACAGACGTCCACGCAGTCAAGCTCCTCTTTTTCAAGCATGTCCTCCAAACAGACGTACCGGGCCTGCGCGGAGAGGTCCAGTTCGGTGGCCTCGCCGATGTTGCCGCCGACGCTGGGAGCCGCTTCGGCGACCTTGGTGGGGTTCTTGTCGCATACCGCTACTACCTCAACATTATCCATGCCCTCGTAGATGGAGAAATGCTGCTGGCCCATAAACCCCATGCCTACTACGCCAATGCGGATCATCGTATCTCCCTCCTCGTCTATCAGACGATGTGTGTGCACCACACGCGAAAATATAATTCGCTGGCGCCGGGTAAATCTCCTTCGTGGGGCACTTGACGGCCCCGGGCGGTTGTGCTACCTTCCGCCCAGCATAAGCCGGGAGCAATCGTATGGATCCACGCGCCGTCGCCCTAATTGTGTTCTCAGCCGTCTGCCATGCCGGCTGGAACTATCTTGTCCAGAACTTCAAGCGCCCGCTGGTAGGTATGTGGTTGATGACGGGGCTCGGCATCCTGCTGTATCTACCTGTCTTCTGCTATACCTCCCGATCGCTCGTCCTAACTGCCCCGCTTGCCGCCCTGGTGCTCGCCTCGGGACTGACCAAGTCCGGCTACTACATCACCCTCGCGGCGACCTACAAGCTCAGTGACTTGTCCCTGGGCTATCCGCTGTCGCGTACCGGGATAGTGCTGGTACCGTTCGGCGCGTATCTGTTTCTGGGCGAGACGATCTCCCCTCTGGCCGGCCTGGCGATTGCCGTTATCATGGTCGGGATATATGTCCTGAACATGGGCCCGTTGAAACTATCGAACTGCGTACTGTCCCGGGAGTGCGTTGGCCCCGGGCTGTGGGCCGCGTTGGCCACTGCTCTGCTCATTGCAATATTCTCGGTCATTGACAAGGCGGCGATGGACGCGCCCGAGATGACCGCGATTAACTTCCTGTTCCTGATGTTCGTACCGACCTGGCTGGGGCTAACTCCCTACGTACTGCGGACCAACCGCTGGGCCGACATCAAGCAGGAGGCGCGTGCCAATTGGCGGCGCTTACCGGTGATGGGTCTGTTTGATTTCACCGGCTATGCGGCGGTCCTGGCCGCTATGGAACTGAGCAAGGTCAGCTACATCCTGGCCTTCCGCCAGATCAGCATCGTGCTGGGCGCGATAATGGGCGCAACGCTGCTCAAGGAGAAACACGGCCCCAGCCGCGTCCTGGGGGCAGCGATTATCTTCGTCGGAGCATTTCTGATCTCAATCAGCAAATAGCACCCAACTATTCTGTTTTACAGGAGGCGACGCACAGTGCCGAATCCCTTTAGGATTGACGGGAACTGGTACAAAGGCAACCTGCATACTCATACTACGGTATCAGACGGCAGGCTAACTCCGCAGGAGGCGATCGCGGCTTATGCCCAGGGAGGTTATGACTTCCTGGCGCTGACCGACCACAACGCTGTAGTGGACTATGACGGACTCGACCCACAAGGCCTGACGCTCATTAGCGGCTCTGAGATAAACGGCGGCACCGGCTCTCTGGGGCAGCAAATACACGTGTTGGCGCTGGGCCTGGCCACGGTTCCAGAAGTGCCGGATGAATCCAGCTATGCCGAACTGGTTGCAGCCATCGCCGCGCAGTGCGAGCTGTGCTTTGTAGCCCATCCGTATTGGTCGCTGGTGACCCCTACAGAGCTACTCGCTGTGCAGGGGCACGTGGGAATCGAAGTCTACAACACGACCTGCCAGTTCAGCATTGCCAGGGGACATTCGAATTTCGTCTGGGATATTTTACTGGCACATGGCCAGCAGCTGTGGGGTTTTGCTGTAGATGATGCCCACCGCCCCGAGGAGTATGCCCAGGCATTGGTGATGGTTAAGTCAACCGAGAACAGTCCGGCAGCAATCCTGGCGGCGCTGGCCCGCGGCCACTTCTATGCATCCCACGGTCCAGAGATATATGATATAACCATTGAGAGGGAGGAGGTCATAGTGCATTGCTCGCCAGCGCGCCAGATAGCGGTGATTCAGCCTGCCCCTGGGCTTGGCCGGACTACTGACCGGCTCCAGCAGGCGCCGCCCTTTGAGCAAGCCCGGCTCCCCCTACCTTCCCCGGAACTGCCATTCCGGGTAGAGATAATTGATAGTGAGGGCCGCAAGGCCTGGAGCAATCCGATCTTCCCCGAGGAGATGCAGTAGTAGCTTGAACGACCCCGACTTGTTGGCAGAACACCTCACAGAGAACAAAGCGCCCGTCACGCGACGGGCGCTTTGAGTCTTGTCATCAGTTCATGGAGCAGCTTAGCCAGTCCGCTGGTGCCGCCCGAGTCCAGATAGACCCCCCAGGGGAATGTGGTAGGGCGACCGATGTCGCCGGTATGTACTGCCCATTCCACACAATCATCGCTCGTGTCTACCGCTACGTAAAGTCCACCTGTCCTATAGCTGTCCGCGCAGGCAGGTGTTAGGGGAAGAAGTCGCGAAAGGTATTCTCGGCCGGGCTAGCGGCGCCCACATAAATGCTGATGGAGCTGAGGAAGCTATGCAACGGAGTGGTGACCAAGACAACAGCCTGGTAATCGCCAGCAATATCGCCGGGTTCATCGAGGGTCTGGGTGCAGAACCCAGAAGTGACGAAGGGTTCAAGTTCGGCGATCCGCAGGCGCCACTGACCGGCGTGCTGATCTGCTGGATGAGCACGCTGGCGGCGATCGAGGACGCGGCCCAGCAGGGCTGCAATATGGTCATCTGCCACGAGGAAATGCACTATCCCTATGCTGCGTTCGCCCCCGGGCTGGAGAAGTATATGACCTGGACGGTTAACCGGCGGCGGGTCACTGCGCTGGCCGCCGCGGGGATAACCGTCTATCGCGCCCACGGGATGCTCGACCACTACTGCATACTGGACGACTTCGCGGCGGAGTTGGGCCTGGGTCAGCCCGCGGTAAGCGAGGGGTTCTACCGCATCTATGATATTGCGCCGCGGCCGGTGGCAGAGCTCGTGACCCAGGCCAAGGCGGCGCTGGGTATGGACTGCGTGCGGGTGACCGGGGATAGTCAACGAGTGGTCAGCCGCGTCGGGTTGCCCTGGGGCGGCCTGGGGCTGTCCGTCAATGTGGACTTCATCGAAGGCTTGCTGGGGTACGGCGCCGATGTCCTGATCGCGGGCGAGAGCGATGAGTACGCGATGTTCTATTGCCTGGACGCGGACGTGCCGCTCATCGAGACCAGCCACGCGGGCAGCGAGAACTTCGGACTGGCGCGCTTCGCCCAGCAGTTAGCCCAGCATTTCCCCGGCCTCAAGGTGGTCTTTCATCGCTGTCCGGTGCCGTGGCAAAGAGGATAACAAGAAAGGATAGCAACAAAAAGGTGTCTGCGGGCGACGGAGGAATAGACAAAACAGTCGGCGAATATGGTATAATCTAACCAGTGATTAGGGCTAGATGATGCGGACAGCGCAGCGCAATAGTCCCATCGTCTTGATTAGCCAAAGGAGTTGACCGCGGTGGAAGATAATACCAGGCGTCAGATTACCTGGGTTATAGTAATTGGGCTGATAGCGATTCTGGTAATAGTCGCTGCCCAACGGCGTACAGCCCTGAATCGTGCGATCACTAAACTGGAGCGCGGCACGCCCGCCGAGCGGGCGGCGACTGTCCGGGGATTGGTCAACTCGCATAAGCTGGCGGACGCTTTAGAAGGCCAGTCGCGGTGGGTCCAGGACCGGGCGGTGGCCGCCGTGGCCCAGATTGGCACCCCCCAGGCTTTACAAGAGCTGGCTGTGGTTGTGCCCTTGCTCGACCAGCCGGTCGCGGCTGCGGCTAAAGATTACCTGATAATGATGGGTGAGCAAGCGATCGGGCCGATGGTGGCGATTCTGTACCACAAAGAGAAGGCAGTTCGCGGGGTGGCTCCGGGGGTACTGGCTAAGATCGGTCCCCCGGCCCTGCCCACGCTGCTGGGCATGCTGGATGTCTACGATGACGACGCGCGGGCCGGCGTGCTGGGAGCGTTGGCCGGCATGGGCGAGCCGGCGGTTGATCCACTTATTCAGGTCCTCAAGAAGACCGCGCCGGGGCCGGATCAATCGGCTGCCGAGTTCGTACGGGAGCAGGACACAGCGTACGGCGCACTCAAGGCGATGAAGGTTACCAGCATGGGCCCGGTGATGGCGGAGTTGCTTACTCACCAGGAGCCCCCAGTGCGTGAGACTGCTGCGCGGCTGGTCGGCGACGTTATTGACCAGACCGCCAAGTTTTATGAGCATCCTGCTGTGGCTGAGCCGATCCAGCTAGTCACGCCTATTGCTCTGGAGGATGCGCAGACGGCAGTGGCTCCGCTGGTTGACCGGCTGCGCAATGACCCAGACTGGCGGGTGCGCCGGCAAGCGGCGCTGTCGCTGGGCCGCCTGTTCGCTGCCGGCAATCAGCCAAACATTGTCAGCGCCCTGGTCGCTCACCTGGCCGACCGGCGTTCCGAAGTGAAAGCGGCGGCGGCTGCCGCACTGGGCCAGATTGGCGCTACTCAGATCGCATCAACTCTGGTCGAGACCCTCTTGACTAATCGTGCTGGTGCCGTTACCGAGTTACAGTTGGCAATTCGGCGCCTGGGGCCGCCGGCCATCGCTGCCCTGGCTCCGGCGCTTAGTTCCAGCAGCACGGAAGTCCGCGAACTGGCCGCGGAGATTCTGGCCGGTATCGGTGGCCGCCAGGCGGTCGCGCCGCTAGCGGCATGCCTCAGTGATTCCGATGAGGTTATCCGGCGGCTGGCGGCAGAGACGCTCGCCGATATGACTGTTGATACCCTGGTGCCGATGGCCACGCCGGCAGTAGTGAGCAGTCTGCTTGCCGCGCTGGACGACCCTGCCTGGCAGGTCTATCACGAGGTGCGAGCGGCGCTGGCCCGAATCGGGGAGAAGGCCGTGGCACCGCTGATAACTAAGCTGGGCGCCCCCGATATCCGCAGCAGGTTCATGGCCCAGCAAGCCCTGGCAGATATCGGCGGCCCGGCCATTGAGTCGCTGCTGGGGGCCTTGCGCTCATCGAGCGGTGAGATCCGTCACTGGGCAGCAGTGACGCTGGGCAAGATCGGTCCCGACGTCATTGGGCCGACCACGCGTATAGTCAATAATCCGACCGAATCCTCTGCGACGCGGGCGGCGGCGGTGCGGGCACTTGGTTACACGCGCTCGCCAGCAGCTACCGATGCGCTGACCGCCGCTGCTGATGCCTCCGAGCCTCAGGTGCGTGCTGCCGTGCTCAAGGCGATCAACGACCTGTGGGACGCGGCGGGCACCGAGACGCTGGTCGCCGCGCTGCAAGATGCGGATAGCTCTGTGCGGGACGTCGCTACAGCCTTGCTCAAAGGCTGGCAGCTCGACGAGGTCACCGATCTGCTTAACAAGGTACTCAACGAGGGGGATGACAACGCCCAGCGGCGTGCGGCAGTAATTCTGGCTTATCATGTCTCACCGGCGGCGAATCGGCTCTTGTCCCAGGTAATCGGCAGTGCCGCTGAAGCGGCTGAGTCTGGCAAGATCGTTAAGGTGCTGACTGCGATCATCGAAGACCCCAGCGAGGACCTCGAGCTCAGGCAGGCGGCGGTGAGTAATCTGGGCGCAGTGGGCACGCCCGCTTCGGTCGGGGTGCTCGAGGCGATGCTCACGCCCGATTCGGAGTTTGTGGCCGGGGCTGCCTCCTCCGTGGCGCAGATTGGGCTCAGGACCGCCCAGAGCGCCGGGGAGGCGGACCGGGCGGAACTAGGCCGTGCGGCCCGGTTGCTGATAAAGGTATTGAAAGAGGTGCAGGACGATATGCTGCGCGAGCAGGTGGCCCGAGCCTTGACGACGATGAAAGGGCTGCCGGTCGCCGAGCTTATCGAGGGCCTGGGCACCTACCCCGACGAGCTAAAGCCATGGGCAGCCGCCATTCTGGCGATCATCGGCGAGCCCGCGACAGAGCCAATGTTGTCGGCCCGAGGGGCGAGCGAGGATCGTGAGCACCGATTATGGTGCGTGGCGGCACTGGAAGCCAGCGGCAGCATGCAGGCAAGGCGGCTGATCAACTACCTGGATGAAGAGGAGAAGCCCGATGAAGAGCGTATGCGTCAGGTTAAGCAGATGAGAAGGCGTATTCTGGGCTATGAATAGTGGTGGTGTGTGAGATACGAGTAAAGCAGCGCTCTTGGCTGCTCAAAGGGGAGAAACAAGCGTGAATCGGCGGACAGTACTGATAACGGTGATCGTCGTGTTGGTCGCGGCCGGCGGCTACTATCTTACCTACTTGCAGCGGGTGGGCAAAACCGCCGAGCTGCTCGCGGCCATTATCGCCGCCGACCATAAGGAAGCGGCGCAGGCGATGGAACAGCTCGGCGAGCGCGGCGTGCAGCTCTATCCCAAAGTGCTCGACTTGGCCCAGGGCCAGGACCCCGACGTCAAGTGGCGCAGCGCGGTGATGCTGGGCGAGTTGGGCCGTTCCTCCGCTGCCGAGGTCCTCAGCGAGATGCTCGACCACCCCAGTGCCACTGTGCGGGCTGCCGGAGCCCAGGCGCTGGGGCGGGTAAATGGTCAGGACGCGGCGGCGGCGCTGGCCCGCCTGGTGGGTAATGATGCCGAAGAATTGGTGGTTCGCATCAGTGCGGCGCAGGCCTTGGGCGCACTCGCTGCCGAAGAAGCGGTCCCGCAATTGAAGCAGGCACTTGTTTATCAGCCAATTGTCGCAGAAGGAGAGCCGGATAACTCCTGGCAGTTGCGCGTGGCCGCTGCTGGCGCGCTGGGTGCCATCGGCACCGCCGAAGCCATTGATGCGCTGGGTGAGCGAGTTGCCACCAGCGGTACTGAGCCGGGCGATATCCGGGAGCGCACTGCCGTCGCCTACGCGCTGGGCGACGCTCTGAGCAAAGGCGCCTGCGAAAGCGGCGGCGCCCTCCGCGGCTTTGAGGCACTGGTTGAAGCGGCCCGGGACGAGATCGGAGATGTGCGCATGGCCGCTGTTGATTCTCTGCAGAGAGTCTCGCCGCCCCAAGGGCAGGATAGCAAAGCCGACAGTGTACTGGAGCAGGCAGGTCGTGACCCGCACTACTGGGTGCGGCAGGCCGCCGCTGAGTAACAGCTCCAGAATCATCGTTGGAGAGGGTTGGCCATAATGATGTATGTAGCCAGGGTAGTGACGGTAGCGGTAATGATCGGGATAGTTGCGGGCCTGCTGGCCGGCTGTGCCATACCTCCCATTGAGGAGCTGAGCCGGAAGATTGAGTCGCCCCAGGTTAGCGCGCGGGAACAAGCCATCGTTGCGTTGGCTAACCTGGCGGATCGCCAGGCTGTCAGGCTGCTTACTGAAGCGCTCTCCAGCGATGGCAAGCTGTGCGACAAGGCCGCGGTGGCCCTGGTCAAGCACGGGCGGCAGATTGAGGTTACCGAGCGGGAAAACCCGGTTGTCGCCCAGGTTAGCGAGGTGCTGAAGAATACACATCTGGGGGAACAGTTCCGCGCCCGGGCGGCGTGGACGCTCGGCGAGATCGGGGATCGCCGCGCCCTTCCGCTGCTTAAGGAAGCCGCCACCGGAGCGCTGGCAGATAAGCGAAAGCCGGTTATGAAGCAGCAGGCTGCCGAGGCCCTGGAGAAGTTGGGCTTTAACAGCGTGGGCCGTGCCTTTGAACTCCCCATGGGTTTGCTGGAAGACGATCTCGAAGTCATTCCCGACATATTACCCCTGCAGCCTACGGCATAAAGGTGACGCGATCAGCAATTGGCACACGTGTGTGCGACGCAGCAGCACAATCTTGGTTAACCCTCGCTATTGCGACCTGCGTTTTGCTGGTTGGCGGGCCCGCTCGCCTCTGGGCATCACCTGACTATCTCCCCGAGTCCGCGCAGATTTCCGCCCAGCCGGTGATAGATATTACATCCCGTTACGCCTCCTGGCACGAGATAATCCGCGAACAACTGCCTGCGCCGGACTGGGCTGTCTCCGTCGAGCCGGAGAGCGACTGGCAAAGCCTCTATCGTGCCCCGCCCGGCGACCTGGTCGGCCAGGCGCCTGACATTGCCTGCCGTTACCCCATTGATATAGGCCGGCAGTGGCGGATGGCTCCGGAATTCAGTCCCAGTTTTCTGCCCGAGTTCGACCCGGGCCGCAATTGGGATGAGTGGTCCTACGACGACTATGTGAACTCCTCGTGGCTGCAGCAGCGGGGCTGGGCAAACCCCTACAGGATCGCCGCCCAGGAAGTACAGCAGATGAACGAGGACGACGATCTCGCGCTCAAACGCGTGGCCCTGGCCACAGCTTACTGGTGGACACGCCGGCAGTATGAGGACGCAGAGCTGGAAACGCTCGAGGCGGTGCTGGGCCGGCCACAGTATCTTTGCCGCGATCTCTTGGCGGATCTGGTGGCCCCCCGGCTCCTGGCGCTGTTGCCTGACAGCCTGACCGAGGTGACCTCGGGGGAGGGGATGGTACCAATTGATCTGCGCGTGGCGAGCAACACCTCCTTTGATTCCGCAGCCGCTATGGAGAAGATGCTGCTGCGGGCGGCCCAGCGCGGTCTGAAGGCGGTGGTCATCGCCGACCGCAATCGTATTGACGGAGCGCAGCGCGCCCAGCAGACCGCGGCTCGCCTGCGTGCCCAGGGGAAGTTGCCTGCTGATTTCCGGGTGATCGTCGGTGAGTATGTGGACACCACCAGCGGGGGAGTGCTGGCGCTGTTTGTGCGCACCTGGGTGCCTGAGCAGATGACTATGAAGAAGACTCTGGAGATGATTCACGACCAGGGCGCTCTGGCCATCATGGCTCATCCGGGCGTCGCCGGCGGGCCACGCATGCTGCGGCAGATGCCCTTTGATGGTTATCTGATCCAGGCCGGCCTATTCGAGATGTTTCGCACCCTGCAAGTACTCTACGAGCCGGCTCTGGTGGGGAAACCTGCTTTGTACGGCAGCAACACCACCTACAGTGAGGCGGTAGGCATACCCTACACGATGATCGAGGCCGACGACACCAGTGAAGAGAGCCTCCGCCAGGCGCTAGTCGAGGGCCGAGCCTATGCCGCCGGTGCAATGTATCTGCCCTGGATGATTGCTGCGACCATCAAGCCGATCGGCAAGATCGAGACCACGCTCAACAGCTATTTCGTGGCCCACGACGAGGGCGAACGGCGCTTTCTGGCACTGCTGGGAGCGGACAATGTCAAAATACGTTTGAGTTGGGACCGGGAGCTCCAAGGCTGGATGGGGATGGACCGCCTGGCCGAAGGCATGGCCCGGCTTGCCAACGGCACCTCCCCACTGCTCGAACTCCCCCAAATCGAAGAGCTGGCCCTGGAATACTCTTACTTCCAGCTCAAGTACAGCTCGTCCGGTCCCACGTATTCCCTGAGCGCACGATGCGTTTGGTAGGAGAGTTGTCACATGATAATCCGCAGGTACCAACCATCGGACCGACCGCGCCTCCTGGAGATTACCGCAGAGGTATTTGGGCCGGTGGCTATAGTCGGGCTGATCGAGCAGCAGTTTGGGCTGCGCAATGGTGTGCCCTGGCAGGAGTGCAAGCAAGCAGAGGTGGCTGCGGAGATTGCCGCCCACCCTCCGGGAACGTTCGTCGCGGAGGTTGAGGGTGAGCCAGTCGGCTATGTCACCACCGAGCTGGACCGGCAAACCCTGACCGGCCATGTTCATAACGTGGCCGTGGCGGCGGACCATCAGGGCAAGGGTGTGGCTAAGGCCATCCTTGATGCCGCTCTTGACTATTTCCAGGCAGAGGGTATGATTTATAGTCAGATTGAGACCCTGACCTGTAACGAGCGCGGCCAGGCCTTCTATCCCCGGCTGGGCTACCGCGAGGTCGGTCGCAAAATATACTACTTTATGCGCATCGCCGACCGGCGGCGGATATGATAGCTATGCTCGCCGCCCACAGGAGGCGGACAAATGCACTGGCGTTGGCTGATACAGAAGTTAATCAGCGTACTGGTGGGCATCGGCTGCGCGTTGATGGCGGCGCTGCCCGCTTCGGCTCAGGTCAACATCTGGCACGAAAGCTGGGAGCCGGCCTTAAGCTCGGCTCAGCAGAGCGGCAAGCCGATATACGTCTACATCTGGGAACGGCGGGAACACCCCGGTATGTCGGCGGAGGACTGGGCGAAGTTGCGGGAGTACGATCCGTGCGACAAGATGAACCGTCTGACGCTGGTCAAGCAGCAGGTCAAGCACATGCTGCGTGGCTACACGCTGTGCGCTCTGGAGGTCCACCACCGGCGGAATCGCGACTTCATTGACAAGTATGTCCCCGGCCTGCTACCCGAGGCGCACGAAGATCGGGCGGTCCACAGCTCGTACCGGCTGCCCTTTCATCTGTTCTTGGGCAGCAGTGGCGAGAAGGTTTTCCAGGTCTACGGGTATATTCCCGAGCAGTGGTTTGTGCAGATTATCGAGGCGGTCAACTTGCTTGTTACGGTCCCCGAGTCGCCGGACGCCCCGCTCATACAGGCCCGGGCTTATGCCCGCCTCGGACATCTGTGCCTGGAATTGCAGTTGTACGAGGAGGCCCGCAAGCACCTGAACCGGGCCCTCGAGCTGGACCCTGAGAACCAGGCCGGCGCCAAAGCCGATGCCGAGCTGGACCTGACGATAATGGCCCTCCCCGACCAGCCGGCGCAGGCCTACCGGGACCTGGAGAGCTACCTGACTACCTATCCGAACGCAAAGCGCCGCGTCGAAGTTAGGTATTTTATGGCGGTAGCCAAGTACGTGGATGGCGACAAAGGTCGGGCTATGAAGATCCTGGACGAGATCGCCAAGATACGCGACCCCGCGTCCCCGGACGAAGAGCGCTGGATTGACTTGGCAGCGGTGCTGTTGTATCAATTGCAACACGAGGAGGAGTAGTTGATTGGGCTCAAAGCTACTGGCTGAGGGCTCAGTTTCGCCTTCGGCACGCGGTTTGCACCGAACTATTGGCGAACCTACTTGTCTAATAAGGTGTAGATCGGCGAAAGAGTTTTCTTATTGTGCTGATGCAGGATATTGACCATCAACTAAAGGAGCTGCAAGATACCCTAAAGCAGGTTGGGGATCGTCTTTGACTTGGCGGGACGCCGGGCGCAGCTAGCGGAGCTTGAAAACCGCACCAAAGAGCCGGATTTCTGGGACGATTCGCAGCGCGCCCAGGAACTGATGCAGAAGCTGAGCGCGCTGCGGGCCACGCTGGACCCGTGGGAGGAGCTTAGCCAGAAGCTGGACGATCTCGGGGTGCTGCTGGAGCTGGCCCAGGAGGAGAGCGACGAGAGCGTTGGCGAGGAGATTGCCGTGGGGATCCAGGCGGCTCGCTCCCAGCTCCAGGAACTGGAGCTGGCTGCCACGCTGAGCGGCAAGTACGACAGCGCCAACGCCATCCTGACCATAACTGCTGGTGCTGGCGGGACCGAAGCGTGTGATTGGGCGGAGATGCTGCTGCGGATGTACCGGATGTGGGGTGATCGGCGCGACTATGAGGTCCAGGTGGTATCGTTCGTCGAGGGAGATGCTGCCGGCTTCCGCAACGTCACTGCTCGCGTCGTGGGACCGTCTGCCTTCGGGTATCTGCGGGCCGAGGTGGGCGTTCATCGTCTGGTGCGCCTGTCGCCCTTTGATAGCTCGAAGCGCCGCCACACCAGCTTCGCCTCGGTGGATGTCATACCCGAGGTAGACGATGACGTGGAGATCAGCATCGCCCCGGAAGAGCTGCGCATTGAGACCTTCCGGTCCAGCGGCGCCGGGGGCCAGCACGTCAATAAGACCGACTCAGCGGTGCGGATCACACATGTCCCGACGGGCATTAGCGCCCAGTCGCAGTCCGAGCGCTCGCAGCATGCCAATCGGCGCTTCGCGATGCAGGTGCTGCAGGCCCGGCTGGCCGAGCACCAGCGCCAGCAGCGCGCCGAAGAAATTGACAAGCTGCGCGATAATAAGCAGGATATTGCCTTTGCCAGTCAGATCAGATCGTACGTGATGCAGCCGTACACAATGGTCAAAGACCATCGCACGGGTGTCGAGGTGTCCAACGTAGAGGCGGTACTGAGCGGCGAAATTGACCAGTTCATCCGTGCCTATCTGCAGACCGTGATCGGGCAAGGTGGCGAGTTGGAATGAAAAAAGTAGCGATTATAGTGGTGGTTGTGGCGTTGACCGCGAGCGCTGCCGCACTGGTGTACACCCTTGCGCTTGCGGCGGATGAGCTGTCTACGGTCAATGCCGACAAGCGGGAAGTCAGCTTCGGCGACCTGACGGCGGATGCGCTGTGCTCCGCGTCGAATACTACTATCGCTCTGGTCGGGGCAGTCTCGTTTAAGTCGGGCGCCATCCCCGCGAACCAGCCGACGCCGCAGCAGATCGCCAGCCTGCTGCAAACCCCCGACGAGACCTGGGCGGTCTCCAAGCTGACCGGCGCGCAGATCCGCGCGGCCCTCGAGCGCAGCCTCAGCCGTGTACCCCTGCCTAATACTGCCTTCCTGCAGGTGTCCGGACTAAAGGTCAAGTACGACCCCGAAGCACCGCGTAACCGGCGCATCACCTCGCTGGCCCTCAACACCGGAGCCTTTGAGGACGACAAGGCCTACCAGGTGGCAATGCCGCTGTTCCTGGCCAAGGGCGGCTCGGGCTACTTCCAGACCTTCGACGAGGATGACATCGTCCGGCGCGGCAGCACCGGCCTGGCTGCGGTCATCAAGACCTTCGTAGACTCCAAGGACGAGCTTAGCTACACTGGCCAGGGCCGCATCACCGTTGGCCGCTAGCCACCAAGGAACTGCCGCACCTCCACGCCTCGCCCGCTCATTCGGTAGGAGCGACATTCTTGTCGCGATTAAGGGCCGCCCAACGCAAAGCGACAAGGAATTGACAGGCCTCGGCGCGAAGTAGTGGCTACTATGGCTATCAACCGAGGTCGCCGGCAATTCCCCTGCGGATTTACCCTGATTGAACTGCTGGTCGTAATCGCCGTCATAGCTGTCCTGGCGGCGCTCTTATTTCCGGTATTCGTCAGGGTAAAGAGCAGCAGTTACAAGGCCTCCTGCATCTCCCAGGTCAAGCAGCTCCTCGAGGCCCAGCAGATGTACTGTTCCGACCACGGGCGGCGCCTGGTGCCGGCCCGAAACTGGGACACCTCCCACGGCACGCTCGGGGTTACCTGGTGCCTGCTGCTCCAGCCGTACTTGGCCAGCGAGCAGATTATCATCTGCCCGGTGGACGATAGCCCCCAGACCGCCCGCAACAGCACCGACCTGCCCCATAGTTACGGCATCAACTACAGCCTGACCTACCTGACCGGCTTTGGCCAGGAGCACCTGGCCCGCTCGATGTCCAGCCTGGAGCGGGTGAGCGAGCTGATTCTGTTCTTCGATATGAAGTCGAGCGTCGGCGCGATGGGCAGCTCCTACGTCTCGCACCGGCTCAGCCGGGTGGCCTTCCGCCACGACGACTGGGCCAGCTTCGGCTTCCTCGACGGCCACGCCAAGCCCCTGCGCTCTGCGGCCGTGGACGACGGCAAGTTCTGGATACCGTGACGGGGGCTAAGCGAGCTACTGCTGCCTCAGTTAGCTGTGGGAGGGGCATCCCTCCTGTCCTGAGCCTGTCGAAGGGTACCCCGACCGCGGGGGGCTCCCGGTACGACAGGCGTCTCGCCTGTCGGTGCTATGGTGGCGTTCAGTGGCACCGGCTTCCAGCCGGTGGCGGTACGAACCTGTGCCCCTACAGAGGCTAACTCGCGGTAGGAGCGACATTCGTGTCGCGACTACATCGGGCCAGCGATGCTCCTCCTGCGAACATAGCAGGAGGGCTACAAAGGAGACATTGCGATGAAAACCCTCACGAAAGCAACTGTCGTGGCCGTGCTCTTCAGCTCTGTCCTGATGGCGAACAGCGTGTGGGCGCAGGAGCAACAGCCGGCGACCAAGACCCCCGAGCA
>JALGTU010000217.1 GCA_029821195.1 Candidatus Zipacnadia bacterium | reverse complement strand
GTCATAAGAAGCGCCATCAAGGCCAATAACCAGTAACACAGCTCTTCCCTGCCATCTACCAATTCGATGTCAGCACAGGAAGGACAATTCCTGCGCGCCGCGAAAAGCACCTGCACATCGGCCTTAGGTTGTGTTCAAAACCGGCTGTTGCCAAATAGGCGGGAGGGGCACTCTTCCCGCGACATAGGGCTAAGTTCACCTGACGAAATTGCACCGGTTGCTCTCCCTGGCGGGTCTTAACTATCTCTTGCAACAACCGCTTAAAAGGAGACGGTTCCGGTAGGACAGGCGTCTCGCCTGTCCTGCTAAGTCTGTAAGCACCGGGGCTTCTTGAGCGCGGCCTCGACCTCTCCTGTGCTGTGTTCGCAAGCAATAGGGCACCACCGCATGAGCTTTAGCTGGTGGTCTCGCACCACGAGACAAAGGGAACTAATAATGCAGGACGCAGCCCGGCCCCCTCTTGACCTCATCGTCCCCCAGCGAGCTGGCCGCCCCCTGGCGGAAGCCGAGCGGTTCGTACCGCTGCCTTCTGGCGCCGCGGCCAACTTCGCCATTGCTCTCGCCGCGCTGGGCGCGCAGGTTGGGTTTATGTCCCGCGTCGGAGCTGACGAGTTAGGCGGCTGGCTGGTTGCTCGACTGGGCGCGTGCGGGATAAGCACCGAACTGATCAAGCCCGTACCTGGCCAGTTGACCCCGGTTTCATTTTGCTGGGCTGACGGGGCCGGCGAGAAAAGCTTCTATTTTTATCGCTTTCCCCGCTTCAGCGATCCCATGGGCACTTTCACTATTGACCAGGTTGACCAATCCGAGGTCCTCCTGGCGAGGGTATTGGATTTCACGGAAGCGACCATCCGCGCCCAACCCTTGCGCGACGCTGCCTTCCGCGCCGCGGCGATTGCTCGCGAGGCGGGGCGCACCGTCTGCTATGCGGTCAACTACCGTCCGGATTCCTGGCGCGAGCCGCTCCCCGCAATCCGCACAATTCAGCAACAGGCCATCGCTGCCGCCGACCTGGTCCTGATGAACGAGGAAGAGGCCCGTTTTATCTTCGCGACAGAAGATCTCTCCGAAGCTCTGGCGCGAGCTAGCGAACTGGGGCCGTTGGTGGTTGTGGCGACCTGCGGGGAGCGAGGCGCGCTGGTCGGTTGTGACGGGCAGCAGACAGAGATAGCTGCCTATTCCGTGCCGGTGGTTTATGACGTAGGGGCGGGCGACTCGTTTCACGCGGGCTTCATTGCCGGCTATCTACGCGGCATGCCGGCGCCTCAAGCGGCCCGGCTCGGCGCGGCGGCCGCGGCTCTGAAGATAAGCCGCCCCGCCTCTGCCCCACCTCCCACCTGGTCACAAGTTCACGACTTTATGCGCAGCGCCTGACCTGCACCAAACCTGCTGTTGCTGCGGTCTTGCGGGTGAGTTGTACGAGCGAACGTTGAACGCGCCAGCGCGAGGCATCCTCTCCCCTCTCCTGCAAGGAGACGGGCTGGGGGTGAGGCGTCCGTCTGTAGCCCGCAGTCTATCCGCTATTCACCCAGCAGGATCTGGGCGACCGCTAGCGCATGGCGTGCCCGCTCGTCCCAGAACTCTGCGGGGCAGCGCCGCGCGCCGGGGATTTCGAGATTGAACTCCGCGCCGAAGTTAATTTCCTTGAGGGCGGTGACGATAGGCGGCCAGTCAATGGTGCCCCGCAGTGGTATCCAGTGCAGGTCCCACGTACCGTCGTTGTCCGAGATATGCAGCGCAATTAGCAGCTCCCCCAGCTCGCGGATGGCGCTGGGCTGGTCGTACCCCTGGACGTTGGCGTGGCTGGTGTCCAGGCATATCCCCATCGCCGACGAGCCCACTGCCTCTATGAGGTCGAGCAGTTCCCACAGCTCGGCACCAAAGTGACGACGGGGACCCAGGCCGACGCCCGGCCGATCGGTCATATTCTCCAGCGCCAGCCGCACTCCCCTCTCTCCGGCGTAGTCAGCCAGTTCCCGGAAGCTCTCCAGCCGAAGATTGTTCACCTGCCGCCAGTAGGAGGTGCTTCGGCCGGAATATTCAAGCGGTCCGGGATGGATCACCCCGACATTGATACCGACAAGCTGGCAGAAGTCGAGCTGCGCTTTGATAGTTGCGAGGTCCGCACGCCGCTTCGTTTCATCCAGATTCACGACATCCGCCTGCAGAAACAGGTGGGCCTGGCGCACGGAGAGGTTGGCCTGGTCTGCTGCTTCACGAAATTGCCCTGCCGCCTCTTCGGGGTCAGGATGCTCGCACAGCGCGGTAAGATGTTCGTCGGACAGCTCGGCAGCCCGCCAACCCAGCTCGGCGATGTGTTTGACGGCCCCCAGCGGGCCGAGCTCCATAAACATACTGGTCCACAGCGATGCTTGCATCATCTACCGACCTTCCTTCTGCCATTGACCGTTCTCCCCTCTCCCGCAGGGAGAGGGGCCGGGGGTGAGGCAGCCGTTCGCGCTACACCCGCCGGAGGCATGTTCTTGCCTACGTGGGTAGTTTAACCTGCGCCAATTTGCAGCCTTCCGCAGAAGAGGATGATGGGATTGGTAATGAAGCTGCGCAACTTTGAAAGTTTTTGCCGGAGGGTGCAGGGAACCGGCTTTTTTCAAAAAGCGGGTTCCCTGCAAACGCCGTTCATCTAGAACAGTTCAAACCGTGCCAGGCGCATCTCGCCTGGGCCTTTGGTGCCCACGGTCACGTATCCCGGCTCGAAGTGATAGAGCACCAGCAGCTCGTCCCCCGTTTGGACCAGCGACGGATAGCCAATCTGGATATCGGTATCGTCCTGGCTATCAATGACCACTGGCTCGGACCACGTCGCACCCTCGTCCCGCGACTCGACCAGCACCAGCCTATTACGCGGCTTGTGGCTGCCCACGCCGAACTGCTCGATTAGCTCGGGAGTGGCATGACTGTATGCCAGCAGAATCCGTCCCTCGCTTGTGCGCACCATCCGTGCCGGCGCTTGCGGGGCGGGCAGTTCCGGCGCCGGCACCGGCTCGCCCCAGTTTTCCCCCTGGTCGGTAGAGTGCGAGAAGTAGTGGCAGCCCTTGTGCGTCCGCAGCGCCGCC
>JALGTU010000216.1 GCA_029821195.1 Candidatus Zipacnadia bacterium | reverse complement strand
TTTGCCGAAAGGATAACCAAATAAGCGAAATCGGCATTGCCCACAGCGCCATGACCAATCAGAAATACATTCGCAACTTTTCGATAATTGCCCATATTGACCACGGTAAGTCTACCTTGGCCGACCGGATGCTCGAGGCGACCGGCGCGATCAGCGAGAGCGACATGCGCGAGCAAGTCCTCGACGACATGGACCTGGAGCGCGAGCGCGGTATTACCATCAAGGCCTCGGCCGTGCGCATGCAGTATACCGCCAAGGATTTGCATACCTACGAGCTTAACCTCATTGATACGCCCGGGCATGTGGACTTCTCCTACGAGGTCTCGCGCGCACTGCACGCCTGCGAGGGTGCGGTGCTGCTGGTGGATGTCTCGCAGGGGGTGGAGGCGCAGACCGTGGGCAACGCCTATATGGCCCTGGACGAAGGCCTGGAATTGATTCCGGTCGTCACCAAGATTGACCTGGAGAAGTTCGACCGCGCCCAGGCCGCCCGCCAGTTGCAGGATGACTTCGGCTTTGCCAGCGAGCAGATTCACTTCACCAGCGGCAAGACGGGGGCAGGTGTAGAGAAGCTCTTCGAGGCCATCGTCGAGCAGATCCCTCCGCCGGCCGGCGATCCAGACGCGCCGCTCAAGGCGCTGATCTTCGACTCGAAGTTCGATCTGCACCTGGGCGTTGTTGCTTATATTCGCGTCTTCGACGGCACGGTGCGGGCCGGCGACCACATCCAGATGATGTCCACCGGCCAGACCTTCGAGGTCACCGGCGTGGGCGTCTTCGCGCCGCAGATGGCGAAGGTAGACGAGCTGGGCGCAGGCTCGGTGGGATATCTGACCGCGAGCATGAAGCAGGTGGCCGACAGCCGCGTTGGTGACACAATCACCTCCGCCGACCGTCCCGCCACCGAGCCGCTGCCCGGGTACCGCAAGAGTCAACCGATGGTCTTCGCCGGGCTATATCCGGTTGATAACGCCGACCATCCCGCACTGAGAGACGCGCTGGACAGGTACTCGCTGAATGATGCAGCATTCGTTTACGAGCCGGAGACCTCCGCAGCGCTGGGCTTTGGCTTCCGGTGTGGTTTTCTGGGACTGCTGCACATGGACATCGTCCAGGAGCGGCTCGAGCGTGAGTACAGTCTTGATCTGGTGGCCACTGCCCCGAGCGTGGGCTACCGGATACTGCGCACCGACGGCGAGATCATCGAGATCCACAATCCCGCTGCATTACCCGAGCCCCAGCACGTCGAGCAAATCGAAGAGCCCATAGTCGCCGCCCAGATAACGGTGCCTCAGAGCTACGTAGGTGCCTGCATGAAGCTTTCCGAAAGCGTACGGGGCAAGTTCGTTGACATGGAGTACATTGAGACCGACCGCGTAGTGCTCAACTACACGCTGCCGCTGGCCGAAATCATCGTGGATTACTACGACAACCTCAAGACGGTCAGCCGGGGCTACGCGATGCTCGACTATGAGCCGGCTGGCTACCAGGTGGCCGATCTGGTCAAGGTGGACATCCTGGTCAACGGTGACCCCGTTGATGCCCTGGCCATCATCACCCACCGCCAGTTCGCAGAGCGGCGCGGGCGGACTATCATTAAGAACCTCAAGCGGGAGATCCCGCGCCAGCTCTTTGAGGTCCGGCTCCAGGCCAGCATCGGCAAGCGGGTGGTCGCGGCGATGCGTATTCCTCCACTGCGCAAGGACGTCATCGAAAAACTGTACGGCGGCGACGTGACCCGCAAGCGCAAGCTGCTGGAGAAGCAAAAGGCGGGCAAAAAACGGATGAAACAGGTCGGCCAGGTGGAGATTCCCCAGGAGGCATTTATGGCCGTGTTGCGCACGGATTGAAGCCGCCGGCTTTTGCACCCTTGCCAAGCGCCGGAAAATGCGGTAATATAGATGCAACATCAGGCCACAGGGTTACTCAATCTTAGCACTAGGGTGGGCTCAATGTTGACAAAACGGCTTGCCACGACCTGTGCAGTAGTGGTAGCGCTGTTAGTGAGTTGGGCGCTTGTCTGGGCAGATCAGTCTATCAACCTGTTCGCTGGTACTACCGATTTTGCAGAGATCGGTCCCTGGGGCAGCGGCGAAATCCAGATCAGCGATAAGGAGAAGTTTGGCGATCGCCAAACGCTGGAGGTACTGGCTCGGGGCTACTACGAAGGCGGCCGGCTGGACCTGAAGACGCCGGTTGATTTTGGACCCTTTGTCGGGGAGCCCGTTCAGACGCAGGTAGTTGTGCTGGTCAAGGCCGGGGAAGCCGAGCAGCCTCAGTCGCCCACGGGCCCGTACGGCCCAGGGATGCCACCGGGCCCGGTGTATCCCGGGGGGATGCCCCCGGGCATAGAGGATGAGTTTATGATGGGGATGCCGGGAATGGGCGGCCAGCCGCAAGCGACCGAAGCTCTGCCCGTTGACAAGGTGCGCATCGTTCTGGTTACCGACAAGGGGCATCTGTCCTCCGGCGACCTGGAGCTGAATCCGAACCTGGTATTTGAGGATGAGTGGCTGCGCCTCAGCGCGGTGCTCTCGGACTTCCGCAGACCGGCGGACCTGGCCGGCGCCACGCTGGAGCGCGTCGTGCTGACCGGCAACCGC
>JALGTU010000072.1 GCA_029821195.1 Candidatus Zipacnadia bacterium | reverse complement strand
CAATGTCCCGTTGATGATGGGCATTGAGGGCCAACGCCCGGCGATGGACGGTGAATTGATAGTACCAGTGGCCAGCCGCACTGGTGTCGGGGTTATATCAATGGGCATGCTGGCAGAAGATCGCGACACGCCCGTGATTTGGCGAGGGCCGCTGCGAGGTATAGCGGTGCGGCAGTTTGTTGCCGACGTTCAGTGGGGCGAGCTTGACTATCTGATCATTGACTTGCCCCCTGGTACGGGCGATGAGGCGCTGACGGTTGCCCAGTCCCTGCCCGGGATTGATGGCGTGTTGGTGGTGACGACGCCACAGGAGGCCAGCCTGGAGGATTGCCGCAAAGCTGTCAACTTCGCCCATCGCCTCGAGTTGGAGGTACTGGGAGTGGTCGAGAATATGAGCGGGCTGATCTGCCCGCACTGCGGCGAGCGAATTGATGTATTCGGGAGCGGCGGTGGAGAAAAGATGGCGCAGCAGCTTGATGTACCGTTTTTGGGGCGTGTGCCCCTGGCTCCTGCTTTGATGGAAGCCACCGACCAGGGCCAGCCGCTCAGCCAGAAGCTCGTCGGTGCGCCCGTATGGGAGGCACTCTCGGGGATTGTCGCAAAGTTAACCCGGTAGGCGAGCTAAACGACGAAATTCACAAACGGATTTTGCGGCAAAAACTTTGCAAGTAGAAGAATACGATAGATAGCGTACTACTATTCTTCTGCTTCACTGGTCAAAGAAATACAGGCGGCGGGGCAAGAATGCTTATCCTTCCGCTTTTGCCCCAGCCTATGAAGGAATAGTGCATTTGTGAAGACAAGGTTGGAATGTTTACCGTGTTTAGCCCGTCAGGCGCTGGCCTCAGCGCGCATTGCTACCGATGATCCAGAAGCTCAAGGTAAGATTGTCCGAGCGGTATTGGGCAAGTTATCGCAGGTTGAGCTCGATGCTACCCCTTTTGAGTTGGGCGGAGTAGTACAGCGTACGGTACGGGATCTCACCGGGGTTGATGATCCGTACTTGGATATTAAGCAGCAGTCTAATACATTTGCTTTGCAGAAGTACCCGGAGATGAAGGATCTGGTTGCCGGCGCGGAGGCGCCACTGGCTGTTGCCACCAAAATTGCTATTACCGGTAACATAATAGACTTCGGCGTACCCGAGCGGCTGGATATCGAAGAGCCCCTCAAGCGGATAATGCATACCCCCTTTGCGGTGGATGACTTTGAGCTGTTTGCCGAGCGAATTGCGGCTGCTGACAGCATACTATACCTGGGGGATAATGCCGGCGAAATCGTCTTCGACCGGATATTGATTGAGCAGCTTTTGCCAACTAATGTCACGCTTACTGTAAAAGACGAGCCATTCATCAATGACGCGATGATGGCCGACGCCCAGGCGGCCGGCCTTGATGAGTCGGTCCGCATCCTGCCCGTTCCAATCTATCCGGAGACCACCGAGGAATTGCAGATAGCCTGGTCTACCGCTGATCTGATAATTGCCAAGGGACAGGCTAACTACGAAGCATATTCGGAGGCGTCGGGGCCGCTGTTCTACCTGCTGGTGGCGAAGTGCGATATCGTTGCCGAGGAGCTGGGTGTCAGCATCGGCGATTTGGTATTGAAAGCCAATAGCTCTACAAAGTGAGAAGCTATGAATAAGTCAAGCTGGGAACACCTGTATGGGCCAGTTCCTTCGCGGCGGCTGGGCCGGTCGCTGGGCGTGGACCTCGTGCCCTATAAGGTGTGCAACTTTGATTGTATATACTGTCAACTTGGCCGGACGACGCACAAGACCTGCGAGCGCAAACAGTATGAGGACCCGGGAGAGGTGATAGATGAGCTTGAGCGGTGGCTGAAGGAGGACGGCCAGGCGGATTATATTACCTTCAGCGGTCTGGGCGAGCCGACCCTGAACTCCGGACTGCGCGAGATGGTCATTGCCGCCAATAAAATGACCGATATCCCCGTTGCAATCCTCACCAATGGTTCCTTGTTCTGGCAGCCGGAGGTGCGCGCAGCCGCCTGCGAAGCTGACTTAATGATTCCCTCGCTTGACGCAGCAAACCCCCGAGCATTCGCGCGGGTGAATCGCCCCGACAGGTCTCTGGATGTTGAGCAGATAATTGAGGGTCTGCGAGTGGCTCAGCAGGAATGTCCGGGCAAGATGTGGTTGGAAGTAATGCTGGTCGAGAACTGTAACGATAGCCGGGAAGACCTGGCAGCACTACGGGCAGCCATTGATAGTATTGACCCTGATGAGGTCCAGATCAATACCGTGGTGCGGCCGCCGGTGGATCACGATGCCAAAGCGCTTTCAGCAAGTGCATTGCAGGAAGCCGAGCGCCTACTGGGTCCGAAGGCCAGGCTCATCGCGCCACTGGACGCGCAGAAGATTATGGTCGCAGAAAGAGAACGCAGTGAGGAGGAAGTCATAGAACTGCTACGCCGGCGCCCCTGCACATTGGAGGACATTGGAGTCGGGCTGGGTATGCATCCCAATGAAGCGATAAAGTACGTCCAGGATCTGCGCGCTCGCCACGAAATCAAGACAATAGAGCGCGACGGAAAGAAATTCTACGTTCCCGTCGGCGACAGCTAACCCGGAAGATTCATAAACGACTTTCGTGAAAAACCCGCTTTTTGGGAAAAAGCCGGTTTTTCACACTTTTCCGGCAAAACCTTTTGGCAAGTGAGCAACAGGGCGACAAATACAGCGTGTCGTTATTCGAAAAAGGGTGTGAACTGGCGTTTATCCAGCGCACGGCGCCCTACGGGCCTGTTTCGGCCTCCTATTGCTGCGGGAGGGGCCGTGTCGAGCACAGCGCGGTTCGACAAGCTCACCGCTCTGAGCTACGTCGAAGGGAGGCCGGCCCGCTGGTGTATCGGACCGCATCACATGACGCTCGTGACCACTAGCGTGCCGCGTGGGGCATCGCGGCCTCGACCCGCGCGTGCTCGAGAAACTCCTCCAGCGACCGGGGGCCCAGGTCACCTTCCTCGCGGCTGCGCACCGCCACCTGCCCCGACTGCTCCTCGCGGTCGCCGACCACCAGCATATACGGTATCTTCATTAGCTCCGCACCGCGGATTTTTGCTTGTAGGGTAGCTGACTCACGGTCAACTTCCACGCGTAGATCTTCTTCTCGCAACTGCTCAGCAATCTCGTCAGCGTAGGGGACGTTGCGATCGGTGATGGGCAAGATGCGCACCTGGACCGGTGCCAGCCACGTCGGGAAGTTCCCGGCACAGTTTTCGATCAGCGCTCCCAGGAAACGCTCAATACCCGCCAGCACCACCCGGTGCAGCATCACCGGGCGATGCTCCTGGCCGTCGGCGCCGACGTAGCTCATATCGAAGCGCTCAGGCATATTGAAGTCGCACTGAATGGTCGGGCCATCCCAGAGCCGCCCCAGCGCGTCTTTGAGAGCGATATCAATCTTCGGTCCGTAGAAGGCCCCATCTTTGGGGGCTATCTGATAGTCCATATTGCACTGGTCCAGGGCTGCACCCAGAGCGTCAATGCCATGCTGCCACATCTCATCGCTGCCCATGGCATTATCCGGCCTGGTGGCGAGCAGTACTTTGTACTCGTTAAAGCCGAACGTGGTCAGCATATCCTGTGCGAATTCGATGACGCCGACGATTTCGTCGGTGAGTTGCTCCGGCGTACAGAAGATGTGGGCGTCATCCTGGGTAAAGCCACGCACCCGCAGCAGCCCGTGCAGCACGCCACTGCGCTCGTGGCGATAGACGGTGCCCAGTTCGAAGTAACGGATGGGCAGGTCCCGGTATGAGCGGGTATCGGAATTGTAGATCAGGATATGTCCGGGGCAGTTCATCGGCTTAATGCCGTAGGACTGCTCCTCGATGCGCGTATAATACATCGGGTAGTTTTGCTGGGCGTGGCCGGATATCTCCCAGATGGTACTCTTGAGCAGGTGCGGAGTGCGCACGAGTTGGTAGCCGCGCTTGAGGTGTTCGCGAATGGTGAAGTCGGTCACGATCTGCCGCAGCATCGCCCCATTGGGATGGTAATAGACCAGCCCGGCCCCCGCCTCCTCAAAGATGCTAAACAGCTTCAGCTCTCGCCCCAGCTTACGGTGGTCGCGCTGCTTGGCTTCCTCGATGCGCTCCAGGTGTTCCTCTAGCAGTTTGCGCTCCGGATATGCCGTCCCGTAGATGCGCTGGAGCATAGGATTGCGTTCGTCCCCGCGCCAGTATGCGCCCGCTACCGAGGTCAGCTTGAAGGCCACAATCTTCCCGGTTGAGGGCACGTGCGGCCCGCGGCACAGGTCGGTGAAGTCACCGTGTCGGTATAGCGAGATCGTCTGCTCGTCGTGCTCCTCAAGTTCGTCAATCATCTCCACCTTGTAGGAATTATCCCTGGCCTCAAAGAGCGCCCGCGCCTCGGCGGCCGAGACCTCCTGGCGCTCAAAGCGAAGGTCGGCGTCAATGATCTTCGCCATCTCCGCTTCGATGCGCGCGAGGTCGTCGTCGGTAAAGGGCTTGTGTACGTCGAAGTCGTAGTAAAAACCCTCCGCGATGGCCGGACCGATTGTGGGTTTGGCCTCGGGGAAGAGGCGGAGGACCGCATCGGCCATAATGTGCGCGGCGCTGTGGCGGTAGACTTCCTGCCCCTCGGGGCTCTCGAAGGTGAGCACAGCAAAATCAGCGTCGCGCTCAATAGCCGTGGAGAGATCAACCACGTCGGTATTGACTTTGGCCGCGAGTGCTGCCTTGGCCAGGCGCGGGCCGATCTGCTCGGCTACCTGCAAGGCGGTCGTGCCCGCCGCGACCTCCATCGTGGAGCCGTCGGGTAGGGTAAGCTTCACCTGTGCCATACGCTAGCCCTCCTTCGCTATCCCGAATACGGAGTGGTTGGTAGTGGCGGCCGGTATAGCTATTGGGGTACCCGTGCTTCCTCCGATACCACACTGGCGAGAAATCATTGCCACTGAACGAGTGGACAGGCGGGACGCCTGTCCTACTGAAGTGACGGAGTGCGCCAGTCGCTGGTGGAAAAAACGCCGCGGATGCCGCCCTGCCGCGGTCGGATTAGCGAACTTGTGGTGGGCGCTGGAGGACTTGAACCTCCGACCTCCACCGTGTCAAGGTGGCGTTCTCCCTCTGAACTAAGCGCCCACCGTGTTGCTGATTATAGCATACGTAGCGGTGTCTGTAAAGAGTTGGCGTGAGGGTGCAGATAGCAGTCAATTGCCCGGGCAAAGAAAACGGGGACCTGGGCAACCAGGTCCCCGTATCGGTTCAGTTGGCTGTCGCCTCTCCCTTGGTTAGAAGGGAACGGTGACGCCGGCAACTACGACCTGTGCGTCGTCCAGGCTGGGATAAGCGAGCTTCCCGTCGGACGAGACCTCCTGGCGGGCGTAGGTCCACGTGACGTCTACGCCGTCAGCCACCGGTGTGGTCGCCCGGATCGCCCAGAGGGCATCATACGGGGGGGCGGTGCGAGCGTAGGAACCCCACTGGGTATGCTGCCAGAACGGGCTCGTTTCGCTGTTGCCGTCGAGGCTGTAGTAGGTGAACTCGAACGGAGTCGAGCCGATGCTGAAGTCCAGCAACCCACCCATCACCTCAGTGTTGGCCATCGCCAACGGGTTGCGCAACCAGCGCTCCCATGGAATCCAGACGTTGCTAGCGTCATCTCCATAGGGCTCCCAGTACGGGTTGGCGGTGGAGTAGACGGGGTCGAACTCGGCGTCCAGGTCGGAGTAGTATCCGCGCAACGCCCAGTTGCTTCCCTTCCAGATGTCCACCAACGCCATGTAGCCGGCAGGGTCGTTATGCGGGAAGTTTTCCATCCCGCCTAGATCAGTCGTGAGCCGAGCGTACTCCACGTATAGCTCACGGCCACCCCAGAACTCCAGCCACAGGTCTGCGCCGTAGCCTTCCTCCTTGGCAACGCCATCCACCAGCCAGTTGGCTCCAATCGCCCAGGAGGGGCGGTTGTACTCCCAGCGGGCCGATAGATAACCGTCGTTGGTACCGGCTGGGAAGGACACACCAGGCGGCTGAGAATCGAAGGTGTATGTCGAACCACCAAAGAAGAACTCCCAGTCAAACAAACCAAAGGAGTCATCGAACTCAGCGCGGACGCCCTGCTGGGAACTGCGCTCGTTGTTCACCAGCAACCCCAGGCCGTAGCTCTGGAACTGACGCCCGACCGTCCAGTTCGCGTTGACCCAACCGTGGGTCGGGAACATCAGGCAGGCCTCGTCCAGCCACACTTCCTCGGCATACCGCGTATCAACAGCCGGTATTGTGACGGCTTGGCCACGCCACGCGGCGGGGACCGTCACCATGGCATCCCTCGTGGGATAGCAACTATCCCGAACCTTGAGGACGACCTTGCCCGACAGGTCATCGGTGATCGCACCCTCAATGCCAATCTTGGCAGTGAGGTTGTCGAACTCCCCGTCCATGTCGAGGCTGCTGTCAACCTTGTCGTACATCCCGACAGCTTCGGCGTCGACCTCTTGACTCACGGTGCTGGCTAGACCGATACGATAATCAATCCAACCAGTGACCTCGGGGCCCTTGGCCTGCTCGAGAGCAGTGACCCGGTCGCCCAGATCCCAGACGTCGTCCTGGAGATAATCAATGTCGTTGCGCTGATCAGCAAGCTCATCAGCGAACTCCTTGGTCAGCTCCTGGACGATCGCCCGAACCTTGTCGTAGTCAACGTCGGCGGGATCACCCTTCGGGCCCGGGGGGCCCTGAGGGCCTGGGGGGCCAGCAGCTCCGTCGGCACCCTTAGGGCCGGCGGGACCCTGCGGACCGGGATCGCCCTTCTCGCCCTTGACGGGTGCTGAGCCGATCTTGATGGCATCAAGCAGACGGCTCAGGGCCATGGCGAACTCGTAGCGTGTCATGGCGCGGTTGCCGCGGAAAGTGCCATCGGGATAACCAATGATTATCCCCATGTCCACTAACTGCTGGACAGCATCGTAGGCCCAGTGATCGAAGGGGACGGTCTGCGCGGGGCTGGTCTGTGCCATTGCCGGAACAGCGATAGCTACGACTAAGCACAGAGTTACTATATACTTGGTCATTGTATTGTATCCTCTCAAAAACTCTAAGGAAGTCAAGGCCTCATGACCTTGCTTCACCCAAACAAGCTTTAACTACAAAATCAGGCAGAACCGTGAGTTTCCTATGTTTCCTCTTAGACCTGCCTGGAACTGCGAATCGCTTGCTTGGCTTCCCAACCGCTGACCAACTATCAATCCGGCGGAGAGGTACCCTCCCTTCTGTGCCAGGTTTTGATTGACAGCGCGATTAGGTGCTCAGAGGATTGCCGAACGGTTACTCTCCGCCAGCAATCGCGGGGAGTGTAACATATTCACCCCGGTAAGTCAAGTGGTTAGACAGATCAAGGCAGGGGAAGTCTTGGTAGAAGTGCCCATATCGCCGCCGGTGCGCATTACTTCTCGTCTTCGCCGGGTTCTTCTTCATCATCTTCTTCTACCAAGACCTTGCCTGTACCACCGCAATACGAGCACCGTACGACGCCCCACTGGCGAATACTACGCCCGGCGGCGGCCAGGCAATCGCGGCAACTTCGGCCGCCGCTAGCCGTGCAGGTGCCCGTACCACGGCAGTGTTCACACTCTACTAGCTTGCGTCCCATAAACTTCTTCCTTTCGGCCTGGCAGCGCAGGCAGGTCAGCCGTCCGTGCTATCCCAGTATTCTAACAACGAGCCAGGTATCTTGATAGGCCCGGCCACTTGCGGAGCGAAGGCAGGCGAGAGTAACGGCGCCAGCCGAGGCGTGCCCAGTGGCCCCGTCGCGGGCAGTACCTCCTGGGCGATGGTGACCAGCGTGGCGAGGTCCCCGGCGCCTGTAGCTGTGTCGGTGACCCGCGCGGTGCGCACGACCATATCGAGCGCCCGGCGCGCCGCCCACTCAAGGCCGGCGGTGTATGACCACATTAGGTAGCCCATCTGCCAGCGAAAACTGCCCTCGATAACCGGCAGGTCGGCAACTCCCAGCAGATATGTCGCGCTGATCGGGCCGCCTGGGGAATGTGCCGCAATCTCAACGAGCGTACCCGAGGCTGTCCGGCCCTGCACCAGCCTGGTGGCCGGTTGGTAAGCTTCCGCTCGCCTGATATTGGCATTTATAAGGTACACCGCGGTCGAGTCTAAGAACTGCTCAGTGACAAGCTGTGCCGGGGGTAGCTTGGACATTATGACCAGGGGGCTTTCCTCCGGGCGCTCCTGATACTGCTGACCGGGGAGCCTGCCCAGCCCGCGCAGCAGCGGAGTGAACTCGCGGAAGAACGGAGTGTGGGGCTGGTGCCACGCCAGGCGCAAACGCGGCACCCCGGCAAACTGTGCTTCCAGGCGTAGGGCGGTATGTCCGTTGTATTCGGTAACCTGGCCGCGCGCCTGCCAGCCCTCGGGCAGATCCACCGCCAATCGGCCCTCCGGTGAGACCCACTGCACCGTCTGCCCCCTGACCAGCTCGGGGACAGTCGGCGTCAGCCGAGCGATTGAGACACTGGCCAAAATCCGCCGCAGGACCGCCAGGGCCTGTTCAAGTTCCGCTTCCGGGGCGTAGGCTGCGGTCAGCAGAATAACCTCTTCGTACCGGCTGATCGCTACGACCGTCCGCAGCTTGGCGCCGTTTCGCTCGATTGTGCCGGTCACCACCTTAAAGGTAGCGTCGCCGCGCTGCACCCACTGCTCCCGTTCAGCAACGAAACGTGCCTGAGTAATCTGCTCCCAGAGTGCCAGCACTGCCGGCGTATCCCGGGTGCTCGGGGTGTGTTCGTCCGTGAGCTGGGGCAGTCGTAGCAGCGGACAGACCATCACCCCCTGCTCTGACCAGTCGGGGGCATACGCGGTAAACACCCCCCCACAGATGTCCGCTGTCCAGCCCTCGGGCAGCTTGACCGCAAGTCCCTCGGGAAAAGTGCGTTGAACCCACTGTTCGGGTGGAGGCGCGGGAGGTGTAGGCGCAGGGGTTGGTGGCAGAGTGGGCGGCGTGGGTTCAGCGGGTCGAGCTGGAGCCGCTGGCGCCCCTGACATCGGCGGCCAGATCGGGGCCGGCAGCTCCGGGGGCGCAGGGGCTGTGGGCGGCCGGTCGGTCAACGCGAGGAACATCGGCGAGGGGGCGAGACTGGCGATCAGCGGAGCAAAGATGCGCGATGTGAGCGACTCACGCTGCTCCGCCGAGCAGAAGGTTCCGACCACCAGGTAGCGATCGGGGAGCGCGTAGCCGGCAAACAGGGCAATGTAGGATGCGCCTTGCTCAGTTGTGATCGTCCCGCTGACCATCAGCCCCGGCCAGCCCGATTGGTTGGTGAACGGCTCGAGGCTCTGGCGCTGGTATTGCCATTCTTGCCCCAGCACTCGCTCATGGGCGATCACTGCCTGCTCGGCGGTGCGTTCCGGTGCCGGGCTGGTCCAGGTGACGATCTCGACTGGCCAGCCTCCCTCACCGTTGGGAACCAGTCGCGCCGCTGTGGGATTGACCTCGGCAATGCTCCAGTCCTGCGGCAACTCTATAGAGATGCCCAGTTCTGGTATGACAACACGCGTAACACCGACTGGGGCCGACTCGCCGGGGTCGGCGACAATGCCGGCGCCCAGCCGGTCGGCGCACGGCAAAAGCAGGACTGCAGCAAGAAGCAATGAGATCCGTGCTGATCTTCTCATGGCAGGGATATTCGGCGGCGGCCCCCAGGCAACCTTCTGCCCCGGGGCCTTGCAGCGAGGCCGCTGTGCTATTATAATTAACCCGGATGATGCGCCCGGGACATCACGGCAGTTACCAAGCAGCGAGGAGCGCGGAGGATGTCTTTCACCTTTTTGATGCCCAAGTCCGACCAGGAGTCTTCACTAGGCCCCAGCGCGGGACGGCGAGTGCTGTCGGTTTTCTCGGTACAGCGATCCGCTCTGAGGGCGCCGCATCCCAGCTTTGCTCCCCCGGTTGACGTTTACGAGACGGACGGGGAAGTGGTGGTGCGCATGGAGATTGCGGGCATTGATCCCACCACCATTAGTATTACCATAATAGGCGACGAACATCTACTGACGATCAGTGGCGAGCGCAGCGACCCCGCCGCCGGACAGCCGCGCAAGTATCACAATATGGAGATTGAGTGCGGCCCGTTCCGTCGCCAGATTCGCTTACCTGTTGAAATAGACGAGAGTGAGGCCAGCGCTCATTACAGCGATGGGTTCCTGGTGGTGAGGCTACTGAAAGCCGAGTCGCGGCCCAAATCACCTCGCTCGGTACCGATTGACTAGCCCCTGACATAGATTACGGAGTGACTTGATGAAACCCCAGGACGTTATGCCCGAAGTTAGTCTCCCCCCCGAGCTGCCGATTCTTGCAGTAACCGATCTGGTTGTCTTTCCCCACATGATGGTGCCACTGGTGGTGCGCGAGGACGACGCCGAGCTTATCAACGCGGTGGTTGCCGGGGACCGTTTCCTCGGCTGTGTGGCCCGCCAGCCGGCGGGGGAGGAGTCTACCGGCGAGGAGCCGATGTATCAGATCGGCTCTGTCGCCCACCTTCACAAGATGCTCCAGATGCCCGACGAGACGCGCCGGATCCTCATTCGCGGCGTTGCGCGCATTCGCATTGACGAGTTTATCCAGACCACGCCATACCGGGTGGCCCGGGTGAGGGTGCTGGAGGATATCGCCACCGACGAATCCGACGAAGAGGTGCAGACGCTGCGCCAGAGCCTGCTTGATACTTTCGAGCAGATCGTGGCACTTTCGGGGTTGCCCGATGAGGCCTACGTCCAGGCCCTCAACGTGCCGGAGATCTCGGTACTGTCTGATTTAGTGGGCTCGGCGTTGGAGGTTGACCTGGCCGTGCGCCAGGAGATGCTGGAGACGGTGGATGTGCGCCGGCGGTTGACGCTGGTTCACAAAGCGGCCCACGAGCAGCTCGTTCGCCTGCAGGCCGCGCGCCGGCTTTCCGCCGATATCCAGGAAGAGGTCGAGAAGGCGCAGCGTGATTTTTACCTGCGCGAGCAGCTCAAGGCGATCCGCCGGGAGCTAGGCGAAGAGGGCGAGGATGAGGAGATCGCGGAGCTGCGCCAGCGGCTGGCGCAAGCCCAGCTTACCGAGGCAGCCCGCGAGGTCGCTGAGCGCGAATTGGACCGGCTAGCGCGGATGAATCCGGCAGCGGCCGAGCACAGTGTGGTGCGTACCTATCTGGAATGGATCCTCGAGCTGCCCTGGTTCGTCAGTTCCGAGGAGCATATTGATGTTGACCGCGCCCAACGCGTCCTCGACCAGGACCACTACGACCTCAAAGATGTCAAGGACCGCATCGTTGAATACCTGGCCGTACGGCAGATTAAGCCCGACCTGAAGGGTCCGATCCTGTGTTTTGTGGGGCCACCGGGAGTGGGGAAAACCTCCCTGGGCCAGAGCATCGCGCGGGCTACGGGCCGCGAGTTTATCCGCATCTCGCTGGGTGGCGTGCGCGATGAGGCGGAGATCCGCGGGCACCGGCGTACCTACGTGGGCGCGCTGCCCGGCCGCATTATCCAGGGCCTGCGCACCGTGGGCACGAACAATCCGGTGTTTATGCTTGACGAGGTGGACAAGATCGGGGCCGACTTCCGCGGTGATCCGTCCTCGGCGCTGTTGGAGGTCCTCGACCCGGCGCAGAATGATACCTTCTCGGATCACTACCTGGACATTCCCTTTGATCTGTCGCGCGTCATATTCATCACCACGGGCAATATCACAGCTACCGTCCCCCCTGCGCTGCTCGACCGTATGGAGGTCCTGCACCTGCCCGGATATACCGACGAAGAGAAGATGCACATCGCCACGCGCTATCTCATTCCCCGGCAGCGCTCCGAGCACGGGCTAACGACGAAGCAAGTACGCATCACCGACGGCGCGCTGCGCCGCATAATCAGGAACTACACGCGCGAAGCGGGCGTCCGCAACCTCGAGAGGGCGATTGGGGCAATCTGTCGCAAAGTGGCGCGGCGGGTAGCCGGCGGGGAAACCGGGACTGTCTCGGTGAAGGTGGGCGACCTGGAGGATTTCCTGGGCCACCAACAGTTCTTCCATAACGCGGCGGAGCGCATCACGGTTCCGGGCGTGGCTACCGCCCTGGCCTGGACCGAGGCCGGCGGGGAGATTCTGTTCGTGGAGGCCTCGCGGATGCCCGGAAAAAAGAGCCTGACGCTCACCGGACAACTGGGCGAGGTCATGCAGGAATCGGCGCAGGCCGCACTCAGTTGGGTGCGCAGCAATGTCGAGACGCTGGGCATCGAACCCGATTTCTACGAGAAAAGCGACATCCACCTGCACGTGCCCAGCGGCGCTACGCCCAAAGATGGGCCCTCCGCCGGAGTAGCTATGGCCGCTGCGCTCAGTTCACTGCTCACCGGTCGGCTGGCCAAGAGCAATGTAGCGATGACCGGCGAGATCACGCTGCGCGGCAAGGTCCTCCCAGTCGGCGGCATCAAGGAGAAAGTGCTCGCGGCCCGACGGGCCGGACTAGATACCGTCATCCTCCCTGCTCAGAATGAAGGCGCGGTTCTGGATATGGAAGAGGACCTGCGCGAGGGGATCAATTTCGTCTTCGTGGACAGCGTGGACGAGGTCATCGCCGCCGCCCTGGAGCCTGCAAGTATGTAGGGACGAATATTGAGCGCGTCAGCGCGAGACATCCGCCCGTCCGTTTCCGGTACGACAGGCATCTTGCCTGTCGGCCTTTCACTTGTATGGACAAGTGTTGTGCCGGCGCCATCTCCACGCCGGGTCGAAAAGGAATCAATGAGTGAAGCTGCCTTCGCTCGGCCAGGAGGACTCCGCTAGTGAGCACGTCTCCCCGTGGCGTGCCATCTTACTCGGCTCGGTATTGAGTCTGGTCGGATTCTACTTTGGTAACTACGGCTACGAGATTGTCCAGGCGCTGGTGTGGGGGCAGACTTCGCTTACGCTCGGCGGCGTCTTCGTACTGCTTGTAGCGGTGGCGCTGGCCGCCGCTTTGGGTCTGATACGGCGAAGTTGGCGTCTACGGCCCGCGGAACTGCTGGTCATTTACGTGATGACGATTATTACCACCACCGTGGGCGGCTCGGGCATGCTGGCGTTCCTGGTCACCACGCTGCCCGCCGGGCACTACTACGCAACCCCCGAGAACAATTGGGAATCGTTCTTCGAGCACACGCCCTGGTGGCTGACGGTCAACGACCCCCGAGCCATCGAAGGCTTCTACGAGGCCAGCGGGACGCTCTACAGCGTGGCCACCTTGCGGGCCTGGGCGGCTCCTCTGGCTTTCTGGCTGATATTCGCTACGCTGCTGGTGGCCGGGACGTGGGCGCTTTCCAATCTGGTTGCCGAGCAGTGGGTGAACCGGGAACGGCTGAACTTTCCCCTGGCGCAACTGCCCCTGGCAATGGCCGGCGCCGGGCCGGGCCGGGGTTTCTGGACGAGCCGGGTGATGTGGGCCGGCTTCCTGGTCCCGGTGTTGCTGCAAAGCATCAACTTTATCCATTATCTGTATCCGGCCTTTCCTACTATCTGGCTGAAGGCGCGCTCGTCAGCCCGGGGCATCACCGCGATGCCGTGGGCGGCGATTAGGCCGGTGAGCATCGCCTTCTACCCCTTCATGATCGGGATTGGCTTTCTGCTGTCCACCGAAACCAGCCTCAGTTGCTGGTTCTTCTACTGGGTAAGTAAGGCCGAGCGTCTGGTCTGTGCGGCGCTGGGGCTGCGCGCGGCGGCGAAGGCATCGCCCAACTGCCGCTAGTATACCAGCAGGGCACGGGTGCGCTGCTGACCCTGGCGGGGATGGCCGTCCTGGTAACGTGGGCGAGTATGCGCCGCTCCAAGCCCAGCCCTGAGCCCCAGGGCGTGCAAGTGATGTCCACCCAGACGAGTTTCACCATTCTGGCGATCGCCCTGGTGGGCTTAGTTGCGTTGAGCCGGGCTGCGGGCCTGCCCATACTCATTGCCCTGGGCTGGTTCGTCCTGCGCTGGTTGATGGCCCTGGCCTGGGGCCGGGTAGTGGCGGAGACGGGCTCGGGCTGGACCGTGCAATATCCTGCTAACATTCAGCATACGCTCATCGCTGCCACTGGAACTGCCGCGCTGCCCGCGCCAGCATTGCCTGTGCTGGCCATGTTTCACTGGTTCGACCGCTACCAGGACGCCCGGGCTCCCCAGTTCGTGGTCGCGTTCAAGCTCAGGCAGGTTGGCGACATCCCGCGCCGGCAGTTGCGTAATGCCTTTATTGTAGCGATTGCGCTTGCCATCATTTTTTGCACCTGGACCCATCTGGATGTCTTCTACCGCCACGGCGCGGCCATGGCCCGCACCCGGACCTGGTACACCAGCGAAGGGCGACACGCCTGGCGAATTCTGGAAGGTTGGCTGGTTCAGCCCCAGGGCCCGGACCTGTGGCAAGTAGGGGGGTATTTGTGGGGTGGGGCCATGGCGCTACTGCTGCGTGCGGCGCGGTTGAGCATTCCGTCATGGCCGCTGCATCCGCTGGGCTACGCCCTGGCCCACACTGTCTCCATCAGATACATGTGGATGCCGTTTTTCATCGCCTGGGTGATA
>JALGTU010000071.1 GCA_029821195.1 Candidatus Zipacnadia bacterium | reverse complement strand
TGGCGGTGGCGTCGAACTAAGAAAGCGGATACCAGCGCTCCAGTACCGTCTTGAACGGACTTGAAATGATTGGTGCCTGAGATATGCAGGCGTGGATGCTCTGGATGATAGTTGGGCTTGTCCTGCTGATCATTGAGCTGGGCATAATGAGCCTCTTCCTGCTATGGATAGCGCTCGGGGCCTTTGCAGCCGGGATAGTGGCGGTCTTTGCCCGCAGTCTACCAGCAGAACCCGATTTGCCGAAGTTCCGCCGGTTAGCTGTCGAGGGGGGCATGCCGCCAGCAGTGGGGGAACAATTCTCTCCGGCCAATGATCTCGGCAACATCCAGGGACCATACTCATCTAGACACAGAAACACCACCGGAGAGGTCATCCGTCTCGCGCATTTCCTGTTCAAACTGCCGAAATGATAGGCGTGGGCAAGGGGCTATGGGAAATGCGATGTTGTGGCTACCTATCTCGATATGGGTCGGCCTCCAAGTTGCCCACTGGCAGGCCAGATTTCGTCGAGAATCTTTCTCTCTTGATCTAATGAGGCAGTAAGGCGCGTATCACTACCCCGATGAATATGAGGAGTAGTATTCCTATAATGCACCCGCAAACTGGGTTGCACGCCTGTAGCCACAAAAGAGGCGCATGCGCGTGGATTACTTTTCCACAAACGGGGGCACCTGATGCGGGCCTGCCCCTCTCATGTTCTCCTCTTTGGCAAACCGGACATCCACACAGGAAGTTTTTCGCAGATCACTTCCCCGCTACAATTTCCCCTTGCCTATCAACAGCGTACAGCTTCTTAAACTTGCGAGAGGGATTGTCATAGTGATTATGGACATCCCTTTCTAGTCCCCTCGGCCATGGCCCGGTTATCTCACTGACAATCAAGAACGGGCCACCGCCCGGGTAATTCATTACCTTGTTCACCGTCTGAAGTCTGTGCCCGAGCGTCTCACTGTCAAGAAGACATCTGCCAGAATCCCAGCTCTTTCCCCTATCGGTGGTCGTCCAAATCACCAGGTCGCCGCCGTGCAATTGAGGGAATTCGGGGACATAGTAAGTCGGTACACCGTAGTAGTCTGCCCGGTAATATGTGTCGCTGCCTATTTCCACCAGGGAGGGTTCGTCTGCTTGTTGTTCGGGGCCACGAATCCCATAGACCCGAAAGACCTCGCCATTTTCAGTATATATGACAGGTCTTTCGCCCAGCCCTATGATTCTGTCATCAGGAATGACGTGCCGTATTAGTTCCTTCCCGTCCCAATAACCGAAGCACCTCTGGTTGTCTTGGTTTCCGAAAAGAAAGTAGGGGGTCCCTTCGTACAGGCACAATGAAGCGAATCCGTAAGAAATCATAGGGTCGTTTTCCTGGAACTCTTCCTTGGTGCCCAATGGGCCGAGGACCTTGTCGCCTAACACCAAAACCTTCCCGGTGTCCGGCGCATACATACAGTGAAAGGCCGTCCAGGGACAGCCAGGCTCACGCACGTCCAAAAGCAGATGGACCCGGTTATGCACTGGATCATAAGCAGCTCGGGAGATTTTGCACCCGGTGGGAAAGGTCACCAGCTCCCTTATCTTCCCCCAACTCTTTCCCTTGTCCTGACTGTGCTGTACGGCCAGGAAGGGATTATTGTAGCCCCCTGTAGGCCCGTACCGATAAAAAAGGAGCAGCTCGCCGCTGGTGGTCTCGGCAAGGTAGGGATAGGTGGCATGCTCACCCACCCGCATGCCGGTTTCCCATTCCGTGATGTCCTCGGGTCTTTTGCTCCGGGCGTATTTGAAACTGTGGCCGTGGGAGCCATAGAAGAGGTGGATGATCCCGTCATCAGTGATAAAGATGTTGGGGACGTTGTGACCGTCCTTAAGACCATTTGGGGCAATACAGTGATCAACAAGCTTCGGATGATCCAGCCATTGATCTGTTTCATAGTCGTAGTAGGTAACCCGGGCGTAGAAGCCGTGATCCATGTAAGCTACGTAGGTTCGCTTATACTCATCTTCGAAGTAAATGGCTCTGCTCTGGTGGTCTCGAGCCAGGGTTCCTCCTATAGAATCGCCGGCAAAGTACTTCTGGGCGGGCGACGGCTCGGCCGGCGCACCCAGCGCCATCGCAGCCAGAAGAGACGAGATCAGACCAATGTCGAACCCATATGTATCGAACAGGAAAAGCATCGCCGCGCCAAGCACAACAAGAACAGGACCAAAATACACTTTTGTGAATTGCCATCGTCGGAGCATTTTAGCATCCCTTCCGGGGTGTCAGTGACCGCATTGACCGAGAGTGCTGCAGGAACTGCTCACACATTATAGCCGGGCGGGCTTGCTGTCAAGGAACAGCTGTGCTAGCATCACTACGAGTCCCTCGAGCCACCTGGACCCGGGCGACGCCGGCGCTGATCTGACCTGACCAGGAGACTGGGCAGGATTATTGGCGGTGGTGTCGAACTAAGAAAGCGGATACCAGCGCTCCAGTACCGTCTTGAACGGACTTGAAAGGATCGGTGCCTGATATATGCAGCCGTGGATGCTCTGGATGATAGTTGGGCTTGTCCTGCTGATCATCGAGCTGAGTATGATGAGCCTGTTCCTGCTGTGGATAGCGATTGGGGCCTTTGCAGCCGGGATAGTGGCGGTCTTTGTGCCAATCGCCTGGGTCCAGTGGCTGGTCTTCGGCCTTGCTAGCCTGATTCTACTGATTGCCACCCGTCCATTTGCCCATTCCGTCCACGCGAGCGTCACCACGCCGTCCAATGTAGACGCCGTGATCGGCGGCCGCGCGATGGTCATCGAGACGGTGGATCCGCTGAGGAATGTCGGACGCGTGCGCATTGGCTCGGACGAGTGGCGGGCGCGCGCCGATGAGACGATTCCCACCGAATCCTGGGTGGAGGTGATTGGAGTGGCGGGCACGACGCTGTTGGTGCAACCTTTCCAGCAAGAGCCTCAGGACACGGAGGAAAGTGTCGAATAGAGTGCAGCGGTGATGTGACGGCCCGATTAGTCGCATGTCTGAAAGGGGCGAATTGCTATGGGACCTGGAGCAGTGTTTGTTACCGTTGTGTTGGCGATCTTTGCCGTTATTGTCGCCAGCAAGGCTGTGTACATCGTCCGGCAGTATGAGCGAGGCGTTATCGCCCGGTTCGGCAGCTACATACGCACGGCCGACCCAGGACTGACTTTCATATTTCCGTTCGTGGATACCCTACAGCGCGTGGACATGCGCGAGACGGTCCTCGACGTCATTCCCCAGGCGGTTATCACCGAAGACAACGCCGCGTGCACCGTGGATGCGGTGGTCTACTACGAGGTCACCGACCCGTTCCGGCGGGTCTACAACGTGGTGGACTTCCGCACCGCCGCGATCAAGCTGGCCCAGACCAATCTGCGTAATATCGTCGGCAACATGCAGCTCGACGAGGTGCTGGTCTCCCGGGAGAAGGTCAACACCGAGCTGCGCCAGGTGCTGGATGACGCCACTGACCGCTGGGGCGTGCGGGTGACGCGCGTTGAGCTGCAGGCGGTGGAGCCGCCGCGCGATATCGTGGACGCCATGAGCCGCCAGATGAAGGCGGAACGCGACAAGCGCGCGGTCATTCTGGAGGCTGAAGGCGTCCGCCAATCGCAGATTCTGGAAGCCGAAGGCGAGCGGCAGGCGCGGATTCTGCGGGCGCAGGGCGAGGCCGAAGCCATCCGCCAGATCGCTGAAGCCGACAAGTTCAAGCAGTATACTGTTGCCGAGGGCGAAGCCCTGGCGATAAAGACGGTCTTCGACGCGATTCACGAGGGTGACCCGACGCACGACCTGCTGGCGGTGAAGTACCTGGAGATGCTGGGCAAAGTTGCCGACGGTCAGGCGACGAAGATATTCCTGCCGCTGGAGGCCAGTGGCATCCTGGCCGGGATTGCCGCTGCCGGGGAGGTCTTCGCCGAAGGCCAGAGCGGGCCGACTCCCAGCTCGCCGTCGTCGAGCGCACCAGAGACCGCGCCTTGAGAGCCGCTGGCAGGCACCGGAGCTTCGGTCAGTCTTGTGCTCTGTCGTTCTCCGGCTGAGCAGCTTAGCCAGAACAGGCAACCATCAAGCAGTAGTTGGTGCAGCGCGCCTCCCAGCGCCTGACTTGTTGGAGCACTCTGTACTGTGCTGCTCGTCGAGATGACCGGCCAGGTTTTTCACCGGGGCAGGGACAGAGCAATTACACGCCCATCACCCAGGCCGGCGATGAGCAGCTCATCAGCAATCACCAGCGAGCCGATCACCGGCGAGCCAACCTGCCAGCGGCGGCGAACCTTGCCGTTTTCGCGGCGCACGGCGAAGATCTGGCCGGATAGCGTTCCCACGTACACGTACTTGTCATCCGCGGCCAGGCCAGCGGTCACCGTCTGCCCTAGCTCGCGCTGCCAGAGCAACTCTCCCCCCGTCACCGTTGCCGCTACTACCGTTCCAGTATCGCCGGCGATGTACAAGCGGTCGCCCGCCACAACCGGCGGCAGGCGCAGCAACCCCCCCACTGCCACTGCGCGGCTGGATTGATACCTGTTGACATTCACAATGTACTGATTGCCGTCATCACAGCCCACGGTTACGGTATTGTGGTCTATAGCCAGCGCCGGGCCCAGCACCGCCGCGCCGACAGGCAGAGTCCACAGTCGCTCGCCGCTACCCCGATCCACCCCGACCAAGCGCCCCTCTACCGTACCGACTACCACCACCTGGCCGGCTACGGCCGCCGCCGCATTGATGGCGCCGCCACATTCAGTCTTCCACACCACGACTCCCGAGGGCAGATCCAGGCAATAGAGGTGGCCGTCGGCGGAGCCGACCAGCGCCTGTCCCTGGTCAATCACGGGCGTGGCCCGCACCGGGCCACGGGTCTCGTACTTCCACAGTGGGTTGCCGGTCTCGGTGCAGACAGCATGGATCTGGCAGTCGTCGCTGCCGACGACCAGCATATCAGCAGCGACTGCGGGGGGAGCGCCGAAAGCGAAGGGCCGCCGGTAATCGAGCAGGCCGGCATCGCTGCCGTTAGCGGCCACCAGCGCCTGCACGAGCCCGCCGGACCAGGCGGCGAACAACTTACCGTCGCTCACCGTGAAATGGGGCACGCCGGCAATCAGCGGCCGGTAGGACCACAGGGGCGCGCGGCGGCCCCGCGCACTGAATAGCAGGACAACCGCCGCTACGAAGACCACAACCCCTGCAGCGATGGACCAGCGCAGACGAGTTTTGCGCTGCCGCCGGCTCTGCCAGCGACTGCGGTAGTCAACCATCGTTCCAGCTCCCGGCGGTCGAGCCTAGTCTGCCGATTATAGCATACCCCGGTGGCGCGGGCAATCAGGGCACCGTGTCCTCGTTTTCCAGCCCCTTACTGGTGCTTGCGGTGGCTTTTGCTCCTCGTTAATCGTCCGGTAACACCATCGTTTCTCGGTGGCTATCAATGCACCTGTTTGCTCGCCGATTGAAGAAGTGTCAAGCTCGGAGGGAGCGCGACAACGGAGCAGAGCAAGGATGTTTGACCGTAAGGTCTGGAGTCGTTTGACGGTGGTTGTAGTGATGACAGTAGGATTGACAAGTTATGCAGTGCCGCCAGGACAGGCCGCCGGCCCTGACGATCGGTCAGTCTACCTGCCGGTGATAAAGCGGCCGGCCGACTTCGACGAATTCTGGCAGACGAGTCTGAGCCGCCTGGCCCAGTGGCCGATGCAGGTGCAAGTGCGCGGCGAACGCCTCGCATACCGGGGTATAGATGGCAAAGTTTGCACCGGCGTATATCACGTGCCGACCCGATGTCAGGTCAGCGAGGCAGTAATCCACATTATGGACCACGGGGACATGGCACAGCGCACCCCCCGAGGCGACGGGTTCGCCCATCTGGGCCTCTACTGGTACCCGCCCCGTACTACGCAGCCGTGGACGCCCGCGGGCCTGCCCGACCGAGCAGGATACCTGTTGCAGGAGGCCATCGTGGACGCCTGTCAGGCGGTTAACGCCCTGCTGAGCCGACCGGAGATCGTCAGCGACAAGGTGGGGATCACCGGCGAGGGCGTTGGCGGCCTGGTAGCGATGGCGGTAGCCGCGCTGGACCCCGAACGGGTCAGTTTCGTCGTGGCTGACCGCCCGTGGCCGGTCTACCACTACCACCAGCCAGGCCCCAACGGGCCGACGCCACAGGTGGCTGCGGCCCTCGCCCAGATGGAGGCGCGCTACCCCCACTGGCGGCTCGCCATCCGCGCGGCGACGACTTACTTCGACATGCCCAGCTTCGCGGCAGGAGTCAAAGCGCCAGTGCTAATGCTCGACGATGACGATACAGTCCCCACCGAGCCAGGAGAACCAGGGTTGATGCGTCGGGAAGTCAACATCACCTCACCAACTTCCCCGCCGCCCGCAACCTGGGAACAGACCTGGCAAGAATGGGCCATTGAGGCAAATCAGCGTTCTGCTGAGCAGATAACCGCTAGCAGCGGACCAGCGGCAGGAGCTACACCGGGAGCAATTGCCGGGCTGGTCAGCAGCACCGACAAGCTTTTCGTGACCGCGGAACCAGTCAGCCTGAGCTGGCTACCGCGGTAATCTCTGCTCCCTCCGTGCATCAGGCGCAATCGCCTGCCGGGCTCCGGCCCGGCAGGCGGCTTTATTGTAGGAAGTCATCATGAGCCGGAAACTGCCCGCTCGCTACAGATCAAGTGGGCTGGCGTTGACTACTTCCTCCTGCATCGAGTGGACCAGGAACTTCATCATTATCCGCGGCCCGTAGTCGGAGGTCGAGAACTGGCAAAGCTGGTCCACCACGCTCCTGGTCGAGGCAGTTCCTCCCAGGAGTTGGACCGGTGCCCGGTGGCTGCTGGCCGAGATGGCCAGTACGTAGGCGGCCTCGCCGTAGCCCATTCCCTCGTTGCGCAGCACTCCGACATCCCCCGAGTTGCCCCTCATATGGTACGCCACCAGCTCATCTAGCGCGGCGCGCTGGGCCGGGGGCGCGGCCATTCCGGCGATGTTGGCCTGTACTACCAGCTTACGCAACTGGGCCCGTCTCACCGGCTTATGACACTTGCGGCAGGCTGCCAGCACCTGTTCAGCGTGCTGTTGGGTGCTGGAGGCCAGTTGACTGAGCAGCACGGACCGCCAGCCCCGGTCTTCCTTTTCGTCACAAGCAAGCAAGCTCTTCATTGCTGTGAGGTTCTCGTTCGCGCGCCACTGGATTTGGTCAGCGGAAGCGGTCAGTCCCAGTGCCTCATTCTGGGCCCCCGCCAAGTCAGCCATGGCCGCCTTAATGTCCGCTACACTGCGCTTGATGACTGCCAGGTGACCAGCTTCGCCCTTCCCAGCAGCCAACTGGGCGAGCTGTTCCTCGAGCTGCTCACTAACCTCGCTCAACCCGCAGGCTGCTGAGGAAACCAGTGGGGCAATGGCCTCCAACGAATAGACTACCTCGGCAGTCTTGCCGATGGCGGCGTTTGCCTCCAGCACTGCGTCCTTGATGGCGTCATCAATCTCCGGGTAGCGGTCGGACAGGCCGATCAGCTCGTTGCTTATCTGGGAGTTGCGGAGGGCCATCGGCCTTATTCGGCCGCCAAACTGCTCAGCAAAGGTTTCGGCTTGGGCAGCCGCGGTACCGGCAGCCAGTGCGGTCAGGTGTGCCTCGGGGAGGTAGTCGCGGGCCTGATTGGCCTGCTCCGGCGTGATCGCCACGACCACCACAGGCGGCTTGGCTTGCACCAAGCCGAGTTGCTGCTGGGCATAGAGGTTATTGTGGCGGCTGGCCAGGATGATCTGGTACTTCTCGACGGCCTGCTTATCTCCCCCACAGGCGGCCAGCGCATCGGCCGCAGCCACTTCGATGTACTCCGCTTCGGGCTTCAGCTCAGCAGCTTTCTGGAAGTACCCCAGGGCGGTAGCGTACTGCGCTCGGCGCATATAGCCCTGACCGATCTGCACCAGCGCATCGGGATTCTGCGGGTCGTTTTCCGCCATCTGCACCTGCCGGTTGATGCGCCGGTCGGTGGGCGGATGCGTGCTCAGTAACACCTCAATGTAGCTGGGCGAGCGACGTCCCTTCTCGTCCATCAAGTGCTGAAGGAAATGCACTTGACTCCCAGGGTTATAGCCTGCCCGGTAGCTGAGAAAGCGCCCCGAGTCGTCCGCGTCGTATTCGTCCTTGCGGCTATAACGCAAACTGAGCAGCCCCGTGCCGATGCCCGCGATGGTGCCCAGCGTTTCACTTTTGTCGCTGATTACCGAGACCCCGATTCCGAACAGGATGTTCTTCTTGAAAGACTTGATAATATCCCTATTAACCACGTGACCGATTTCGTGGCCAACTACCGTCGCGACCTCTTCTTCGCTATCGGCGAACTCCAGCAAACCCTCGGTGACGTAAACGTGGCCCCAGGGCCCAGCGAAGGCATTGACCATGTCGGTTTCCAGGATCTTGAAACTGTAGGGAATATGCTGGCGCGTGGAGAAGCTGACCATGGTCTGGCCCATATCATCGAGCCACTCCACAAGAAGTGGATCGTTATTCACGCCATACGTGGACTCGATGGCGGCAGCAGTGCTGCCGCCCAGCATCTTTTCGACGTCGTCCTCGTCGCAGCCTGACAGTGTGATACCCAGCAGGGCGATGACCAGAATTGGCAGCACCACCGCCGTTACTGTTGCCCGCCTCGGCATAGCTTGATGACCCATCAGTATCACCTCCAGTGCATTGCTGGCGATTCGCTCGGACTGTGCAATCGCCGCACCAGCTATCTACATATAGTTAGACGCCCAACTGATTGGCAAGTTCCCCCAATTGTACCCCAGCGCGGCCCGATTGTCCACGAGGCGGGCCGGGCTGGATTTCCGGCGCCAGTGGACCTGGTGCGGGGGAGCTTTACAGACACACACAGGGGGTGTTATAATCGTCCTGGTGCTTCATTATGCGGATTATAGGCATTGACCCCGGGCTGCAGCGCACCGGTTACGGCGTGATTGACCAGATTGATAGCCACCGGTATCGGCTGGTGGAAGGCGGAGTTATCTGCACCGAGTCGGACTGGCTTCTGGAGCAGCGGCTTTCCGCCATCTTCGAGGGTATCTCCGAGGCACTCGCTGAGCTTCAGCCCGAGGTGGCGGTGGTTGAGAAGCTCTACTCGAAATACCGCCATCCGCGTACGGCGATCCTCATGGGCCACGCGCGGGGGGCTATCTACCTGGCGGCCGCCCAGCACTCGATGCCAGTGACCGCTTACCCGGCTTCGCAGATCAAAAAAGCGCTGACTGGTAATGGCCGGGCTACCAAGCAGCAGGTCGGTGCTATGGTCGCCCAACTCCTGGGCCTACCCGAGCCGCCCAGCCCGGCTGACGTCACCGACGCGCTGGCCCTGGCCATCTGCCACGCGCGGCCCTCGGGCTTCACTGGCGAGCGCGAACTGCCCGAAGTAATCCGCGCGGCCCTGGCCCGCGATCGGTAGGACAGGCGTCCCGCCGTCGTAGGGGCGCTGCTTGCTGCGCCCTGCTATCCTGGGAGAAAGGTTTAGGGATGAGGTCGCCGTTTCTCTTGATGCACGACAAGGAGGCGTGCTTGAACCAATGATCCGGCGCATTCGCGGCGAACTGGTCGGCGCCTATGACGAGTCCGTGCTGCTGGATGTGGGCGGGATGACCTACGAGGTGCACGTGCCCGCGCCGGTACGGGAAGCTGTCTGCGACCGGGGCACCGGCAGCACCGTGGAGCTTTTCACGTACTACTACCTCCAGAGCGACGGCAACCGCTCCACCCCATACCTGATCGGCTTCTCAACCGAACTTGAGCGCGCGTTTTTCGAGCGGCTGCTAGACGTGCCGCGCATGGGTCCGCTGGCGGCGCTCCGCGCCCTGGCCCTGCCCGTCGGCCGTATCGCCCGCGCCATCGAGCTTCAAGATACGGAGGTGCTCAAGTCCCTGCCGGGCATCGGCCGGCAACGGGCGCGGGATATGGTCGCGACCTTGCAGGGCAAGCTAGGCGAGTTCGTGGACGTTGCCGAGCTGCCCGAGGTCGAATTTGCCGGCCCGCGCAGTGATATAGAGACAGACGCTTTGGCAGTGCTGGTGCAACTGGGCATCTCGCACGCCGACGCCCTGCACGGCATCGTGCAGGTTACCGAGGCCAGCCCTGAGCTGCAATCCGCCGACGAAATCGTCCGCGAGGTCTTCCGGCAGCGCTAATGCCTGTATTGACAAATTGTCGGACTTATGGTATAAAGGATTCAGCCTTGTGAGAATCACCAGGTTCTACGCGACTGCCAAAGCCAAGGCACATATGTTGTCTAAACACGATGTAGAATGGTATGAGGTGGCCGATATTATGTACCAGCGACTGTCGCCGCGACGCATTTCGGCCAAAGGCGATGAACGGCGCTACTATGTGAAGGGACAGACCGAGGATGGGCGCTACCTGAAGGTGATATTTGCGCTAGAGCCGCCCGACACCGCGCGGATTATCACTGCATTTCCAGAGAGGTAGGAAAAACTAATGAGAAAGGTACCTGAATTCAAGACTGAAGAGGAGGAACTGAGCTTCTGGGATAAGCACGACCCGGAGGATTTTGACGCGGGGCCGGCAGACGATGTCATCCTGGACGTCAAGCCAGAGAAAAAGAAGCGGATCAGCCTGCGTCTGGAGCCCGGCCTCATTGAAGAGCTTAAGGCGATCGCCGAAGCCAATAATATGCGCTATCAGACGCTCGTGCGCGGCTTGCTTAAGCGCTCGGTCCGCCAGCTCCGCAAGACTGGAACCACTTGACAGGCCGATCCCGAGCTAGAGTCCGCCGACGAAATCGTCCGCGAGGTCTTCCGACAGCGCTAATTCGGTACGACAGGCGTCTCGCCTGTCGATTAGACGGCGGGGACAACGACTTGCGGGGAACCCGCTTTTTGAAAAAAGCCGGTTCCCCACACCCCTCCGGCAAAAACTTTTGACAGGGGGAGCAGAAAGCGGGAATACCCGGGGGAGGGGCACCCGCCTGCCGTGAGCCTATAGAACGGTGCCCCGACTACCGCACCAATGACCTTTGCAGAAATCGGGTATAGACATCTTGAGCGCGCGACTACCGACGCCCCGAGGTGCAGATATGACGGAGGCAAAGTACTGCGCCAGACGTGAAGTGCGGACTAGCCTAACCGGCCCAGTCACGTTATTGACGGCGCTTATCCTCCCCCTGGCGATCCTGGTGCTCGTGGCGCTGCTGGGCGGCTGCCCGAGCAGCACTCGCGTTGTGCCCGATCAGGGGAAAAAGACCGCCCGTACTGCCGGCAAGCCCGACCAGGGGAAGAAAGGCAAGGTGGATTCCGGCGGCAAGTCCGCGAAGCCTGCGGCTAAGAAGTCGAGCAGGCCGGCGACCGGCATAAAGCCTCAGGCGCCCAGGCCGGATGCGGCCAAGCCGAAGTCGGCGGGTTCCCGTCAGTTGCAGCCATCACGAACGAAGTCCCGGGGCAAGAGGCCGGACCAGGGCAAGCCGAAGTCATCCCGCCCGGAGACAAACCGCGCGAAACCTGCCAAAACCAAAAGCCCGCAATATTACGCCCCCAAATCCCAGAAAAGCACGAGCACGGGTCGCAAGCCGGACCAGGGCAAGCAGAATAAGCCGAAGCAGGATAATTAGCGCTGCAGGGGTAAACACAAGAAGTCGGGGAAATAGGGCAGAATCGGTCAGTCGGTACGACAGGCGACTCGCCTGTCGAGCAGTTCAGTGGCACAGGCTTCCAGCCTGTGGACAATATGCCCCGACCGCGAAGGCGATAATTCTATGGGTCGGGGCAAGGGCGCCCCTCCCACAACAGAATAGCGCCACAGTTCTGTAGGAGGGCCATCCCTGGCCCAATGATTGTCGCGACAGGAATGTCGCTCCTACCAAGAGGGTAATGCCGAGGAAGATTATGCCTGACGGAGAACATCGGCGCAGGATAATTAGTGCCACGGCGCAGCAGGACGATCTGCTCGAAGAAGAGCTGCCCTCGCTGCGGCCGCAGACGCTCGAGGAGTACGACGTCGGCCAGGAGCACCTCATCGAGCAGCTTCGTATCGCCATCGCGGCGGCCCGCCAGCGCGGTGACGTGCTCGAGCATATCCTGTTCGACGGCCCGCCCGGGCTGGGCAAGACCACGCTGGCCCATATCATCGCCAACGAGATGGGCAGCAAACTGTTCCGGGCTTCGGGGCCGTCGGTGGAGCGCGCCAGTGACCTGGTAGGGATCCTCACTAACCTCGACCGCGGCGACGTACTGTTCATTGACGAGATCCACCGGCTGCCCCGGGTGGTGGAAGAGTATATGTACCCGGCAATGGAGGATTTCAGCATTGACTTCGTGGTGGATAAGGGACCGTACGCCAAGACCATCTCGCTGGATCTAAAGCCGTTTACGCTGATTGGCGCGACGACGCGTGCAGGCATGCTCACACCGGCGCTGCGCGAGCGGTTCGGCATCTTCCAGCACCTGGACTTCTACACCGAGGAGCAATTGCGGGATATCGTGACGCGGGCGGCGCAGATCCTGGAGGTGCAGCTCGACAGCGGCGGCGCGGAGGAGCTATCCCAACGCGCGCGGGGCACGCCGCGCATCGTCATCCGCCTGCTGCGGCGGGTGCGCGACTACGCGCAGATCGTCGGCGACGGCACGGTCACGCAAGAGACCGCCGGCGAGGCGCTCAGCGCAATGAGCGTTGACGGTGAGGGTCTGGATAACTTGGACCGCAAATACCTGCGCACAATTATTGACTACTACGGCGGCGGGCCGGTGGGGATCAATGCGGTGGCGGCGACGCTGGCCGAGGAGACCGACACATTGCAGGATATGGTCGAGCCGTACCTGCTCAAGATCGGCTTCGTAATCCGCACCTCGCGGGGACGGATGGCTACCCAGCGGGCGTACGATCACCTGGGCATCAGCGCGCCTGCGCCGGAGCCGCCCGGCGGGCAGGAGAATCTACCATTGGACGTGAACTAGATGGTAGGACAGGCGTCGCGCCTGTCCACAACCGACGGGCGAGACGCCCGTCGTACCGTAAGAGTGCCGGCGAGGAGAGCCCAATGTATAAGCGCATTCTGGTGACGCTGGATCAGTCGGAGCTGGCCGAGCAGGCGCTGCCGCATGCGGCAGCAATCGCCCAGGCGATGGACGCGGTGGTCGAACTGCTTTCGGTGGTGCGGGTGGTAGACGACGACTTGATGCGGGCGGCCGGGGCCGCTTTCGACTGGGAGGCGCAGAAGCAGGCCCTCCAGGAGTACCTAGACGGTATCAAAGCACGAGTCGAGGCTGAGGGCCTCCGGTGCACGACCGCGATTCGGCAAGGCGATGTCGCTGAGGAGATTATCCGCTACTGCGGGGAGATTGGCAGAACCCTTGTCGTCATGTCCACACATGGGCGCTCGGGGTTGGGGCGCTGGGTCTACGGCAGCGTCACGGATCGTGTGCTGCGCTACGCAGATGTGCCGATCCTGCTGGTGCGCGCCACCGAGGAAGACTGAACACACGGCTCAGTCCAGCATCGGAGTACGGTGAACAGATTCCCTCTGTCCGAAAAAGAGATCGCTGGGCTACTGGCGGCCTGGCCGGTGGGTCGCTTTGTTTTTGCGCGTCCCCAGGCCGGCACGGCAAACCCCGCCACGATAGTGGTAACCGGACAGGGCCAGTTCTTCCTCAAGCAGCGGAATCCGCGCTACTGTGACCCGGGCCAGCTCGTCTACGATCACTCGGTCATCAAGCACCTCGCGCGCGCGGGGCTGCCCGTCACTCCGCCGGTCAAGACCAACGAGGGCAGCCGCTGGGTCAATCAGGACGGGACGATCTACGAACTCTATCCGCTCGTCGAGGGTGTGCAACATACCCCGGGCGACCTCGATCAGATTACCGCCGCCGGAGCGCTGCTGGCCCGCCTGCACGAAGTCACACACGACTTTGAACCGAAGGGCGAGAAGGCCTGGGGGCGCTTCT
>JALGTU010000215.1 GCA_029821195.1 Candidatus Zipacnadia bacterium | reverse complement strand
GCTGCATTAGCTTCAGGTAGGCGGCTTCCACCAGTTCGCCATCGCCACTGTTGTTGACAACTTGAGTAAGCTGGTAGAGGGCTGGGCCCAACTGCCCGGCCAGGGCCAGTTGATCGGCCAGTATCATGCGCGCCCGCCAGTCCTGGGGCGTTACCGCCACCAGACGCCGCAGCCACGGCAACGTCCGCGCCGTCAAGCCGAGCCGGACGCCCACCTGGCAAGCCCCCTGCAGCGCCTCCACGTAATCACGGTCAGCCGCCAGCGCCTGTTCATAGGCTTCCAGGGCCTTGGACAGTTCTCCGCGACCGATGTACAAGTCACCGAGCATGGTAGCCAGTTCCGGCTGCAGCGGGTGCTGCTCCAGGGCCTTCTCCAGCACCTGCAAGGCCTGCTCAATCTGGTCCAGCCTAAGATAGCAGCGAGCCAGCGTTGCCGTGATACCGGAGTCTTTGCGCCGGGCTTGGTGCAAGGCCTTCAAGTGGGGGAGCGCCTCATCGTAACGGGCTTCGGCGAGATACTCTTCAGCGAGTTGGGCCCGCACCGCGAGCGCCTCGCGCCGGGTTAGCTGTCCCAGCAGCGCCTCCTGGGCTTGACGCTTTTCCCGACTCAGGCCCAGGCCCTCGTAGATCCTGATTTGCGCCGCCCGGAGCTGCTTGTCGTCGGGGTGCTTGGCCACCAGTTCAGCGGCCAGTGGCTCCGCGGACAGGAACCGGCCCGAGGCCACGTAGAGATTGATCAGCTCGCGGGTGATCTGCTCGGAATCAGGCTTGAGCTGACGCGCCCGCAGCAGATGCTCTTCAGCCTCCGTGAGGCGGTCGGTGAGCGTCAGCGCTTCCGCCAGGTACAGGTGAGTCAGCGGGTCCTCGGGGCGTAGCTCCGCCGCCTTTTGCAGAGGCCCGAGGGCCTTGCCCGGCTGCTTCATCTGCAAGTACACCCGGCCTAGTTGCAGTACGGCTTCAGCGTCATCAGGGGTGACACGAAGCAGATCGGCAAAGACTGCCGCCGCCCGCGGCCAGTTCTTCTGCGCAACGTAGGCCAGTCCCAGGCCGCGCCGCGCCTGGATATCACCGGGATCGAGCTTGAGTGCCTCGTAGTAATGGCGCACCGCTTCCCCCGGCTTGCCCGCCTGGTAATAGATGAACCCGAGGTTGTAGTGGGCCGACTGGAGCCGGGGATCGAGGTCAATGGCTTTGTTGATGGCCTGGATGGCGGCCTCATACTTCTTCTGCTCAGCTTGTTTGACGCCGTACTTCAGCCAGTACTGAGCCTGCTCCTGGGTATCCAGCAGCGCAGGCCCAATGGCCCAGGCTGCGGTAACCGCCAGGAGCAGGGCCAGACCTACGAGTTTTCCGTGCCAGTGCGCCATCGGCTTGCCCATCCGCGTCAGCTACTAGTAGACTTCGTCCGGATCGAAGACCTGCTCGGCGATTATTTCCCACTGGCCGTCGCGCAGCTCGCGGAAAAAGCAACTGCGATAGCCCAAGTGGCAGGCACCTACACGCTGCTCGACGCCGACCAGCAGGCAGTCGCCGTCACAGTCCAGGCGGATCCACTTGACTTCCTGGGTATGCCCGGAGCTTTCACCCTTCACCCACAGCTTCTGCCGCGAGCGGCTCCAGAAAGTCGCCCGGCCGCTTGCCACCGTCTGCCGCAACGCTTCCTCGTTCATATAGCCGACCATCAATACTTCATTGGTCTGGTGGTCGCAGATGACCGCGGCTATTAGACCCTTATCATCAAACCTCAGTTCGGAGACGTACATAACGATCACTCTTGCCAGCAACAGTGGTAGTTGAGGAAACAAGTGTTGGACCAAGATGCCGCAGTTGACGGACGGTGCTACTCTGCTTCAGACTTCGGCCAGGAATCCTCGCCTAGCAGTCGCACCCATCCTACCTGCTGTTGAGCCCTGTGGGCAAGCTCCTTGTCCGCCGTCCACAGCTCACACTGCTCCTGTTCGGCCACGGCCAGGTACGCAGCGTCCCACGCCGAAATAGCCAGACCACTCGCCCACGTCAGGACACTCTCACCCAAATCCCGCACCGCCACTACTTGCCCCGGCACCTGGTGCAGTATGCGCAGGGCGCTCTTGGCTTCTTCTGTGTTGACCAGGCCCTGCTGGAGCTTGTGGTAAACTATGCTCACGCACTCGACAAAGAAACTGTCAGGAACGGCCATCCTGACCCGCTCCCCCGCTACCGCTGCGCGGATAGGCTCCGCTTCTTCGGTAAGGACCTCGATGAATGCCCACTTGGCGACGACACTAGCATCCACGCAAATGCAGTTAGCCATCGCCTATTCTCCGCCCAGGTGCCGCTCACGCGCCCGCCGTGCTTCGCGCAGAAATGCCGCGGAATCGTCGGAGAGACCATACTTCTGGTAGAGTTCTTGCGAAAGCGCTTCCGCCTCCTCTGCCCATTCCTCCAGTTCGGCGCGGGTGCGCCCGCCACCACCGCCACGCCCAGGTACTCAGCCGCTTCGCCGGGGCTGAGCCACCGCTTGTCATTTATCGCTGCCTTTGCCACTCTCTTAACCTCCCATAATCTCCTATATACTACCATGTCGCAGCAATAATGTCAAGGGCCCAGGACCATGATAAGTATCAGGCAGCCCATCACTCTGCCGCTGCAATTGCCTCACGCAGCGACAGGTCGCCAGTGTACAGCGCCCGGCCGACGATACAGCCCAGCAGCCCCAGCGGCTCCAGCTCGCGCAGCGCCCGCACGTCCTCGATGCTGCTTACGCCGCCCGAGGCGATGACCGGAATCTCAACCGCCTCGCAGAACCCTTGCATCGCGGCCAGATTCGGGC